>DASQEN010000149.1:0-2202 GCA_035633635.1 Gemmatimonadota bacterium
CCCGAGACTTCCTGGTCAAGTTGCTGTCCGGGCTGGAGTACCGCGCGTGGGTGACGTGGACAAGCTGCTCACGAAATCCAAGTTGCTTGAACCCGTCGCGATTGACCTCACTCAGATCGCAACGATTCAACCGATGGGGCGCGCGTCGTGGACGAAGCCACCATGGGCTCGGCTGACGTTCGCCGATGATCGCCACCTTGATCTTGGCATCCTGGCGGGACCGCGGCGGATGAGCAAAGATCCGGCAAACGACGCCGCTTTCGACGACTGGCTGGCCAGGGTCCAATCTCAGCTCGTAAGCGTTTCGGGGTCGGGCCAATGACCCTATACAGCCCCGAGAGGATCAAGCCGCAATGAGCGAGCGCAGCGGAAATAGCGGCGCCAGTCAAGTCGTCTCAAGTGGTGTAACTCCTCGTCGGCGTGCTCACCCGGCTTGTAGCTGCACCACCTCCTCGCATTCCTCTTCGCCCTGGTCCTCGAGGACCAGGGCGAGCGATTCCTCGGAGAGGTAGCGCCGGCAGACCAGCCACTCGTCGTTTTGCTCGATCAGCATTGCGCCGACGAGGCGGATCGCCGAGGCGTCGTTGGGGAAGATGCCGACGACGTCAGAGCGGCGGCCGATCTCCTTGTTGAGCCGCTCGAGCGGGTTGGTGCTTCTGAGCTTCGACCAGTGCGCCGCCGGAAAGCGGTAGAAGGCCAAGAGGTCCTCCTCGGCGGCCTCGAGCAACTCCGCCACCTTCGGCAGTGGTGAGCGAAAGCGTTCGAGCACCTCGCCGAGTCGCGCCTGGGCCTGCTCGAGGCCATCGGCGTCGAAGATCTCGCGCAGCGCCGCCTTGACCAGCCCGCGATCAGAGCGCCGGCAGTGGCCGTGCATGTTGCGGACGAAGTGCACGCTGCAGCGCTGCCACGGGCAATCGAGGATCCGGGCGATCGCCGACTTCAGGCCCTCGTGCTGGTCGGAGGTGCAGAGGCGGACGCCCTGGAGGCCGCGAGCTCGCAGCGAGCGCAGGAACTCGACCCAGAAGGCCTCGGTCTCGGTTTCGCCAAGGTCGATGCCGATCACCTCGCGTCGACCTGACTCGTGGACCGCGTAGGCGACCACGAGCGCCTTCGACCGCACGTGGCCACGATCTCCGTCTCTGACCTTGAGGTGCTTGGCGTCGAGCCAGAGATAGGGGTAGTCGCCCTCGAGCGGGCGCTCGCGGAAGGCTCGGACCTTCTCGTCGAGGCCCTTGCAGATCGCAGAGACCCGGTCCTTGGTCATCCCCGAGATCCCGAGCTCTTCGACGATCCGGTCGACCTTTCGGGTCGAGACGCCGTTGACGTAGGCCTCCATCACGACCGAGACGATCGCCTGCTCGGCGGGCCGGCGCGCCTCGAGAAAGCTCGGGAAGTAGGCATCGCCCGAGCGCTTTCGGGGAACCAGCAGCTCGAGCTCGCCGACCCGAGTCTCCCAGGCCCGGGGTCGGTAGCCGTTTCGATGCGTCGAGCGCTCGCTGCTCACCTCGCCGCGCCCGGCGCCGATCTCTTCGGTGATCTCGGCCTCCATCAGCTCACGCGCGACGAGCGCCACCGCGTCGCGCAGGAAGTCGGCGTGCTCGGTGATCAGGGTCTTGGCGACGACCTCGGCGGTCGTCATGCTCTGGCTCTCGGCCATCGTGGTGCTCCTTCGTCGGTCGATTTCGTCGTCAACCGACGAGTCTGGGGCCCGCGGTGGCCGGAACTTCTTCGCGGCCGGTTCCGCGGAACCGGCCGGAGCTCGCTCCGGCCCCTACGTGCTCGTTACACCACTTCTACCGACGTGACCTGCTCAAGCCAAATGGCGGGGATTTTCAACACATCAGCCGCTCTTTTCAGCGCCCTTCTCCGACCCGTGACAGGCGTCGTTTGGCGCGACGAGTCCGCGATTCAGGGTGCGAGGGGTAGCTCAGCTGGTAGCAGAGCCCAATACCGCCGAACCCGTGCTGCTCCTCCCGCCGGATGCAGGATTGAGCCGACACCGAGCGACGCTGCTCGCCAGGCGCGCTAGGTTGCAATCGATGGCGACGATGGAATCGGCTGCACCACGCCGAGCTCCCGCACAGCCGGGCCTGGTCCAGCTCGGGTTGGTAGGCCTGCTCCTGGGACTGGCCGCGATCGCGTGGGTCGCCACCGGTGACCGGATGGCGGGGATGGACGCGGGGCCCGGGACCGATCCCGGCA
>DASQEN010000150.1:0-3305 GCA_035633635.1 Gemmatimonadota bacterium
CGATCGGCCCGCAGGCCGGGAAACGGCCGATCACGTCGTCGGTGTCGGCGGGATTGATGTCCTGATAGCTCGCGCCGTTCTCAGCGTCGGTCCACTTCCCGGCGATGAAGCTCTGGAACCTGTCCGGCACGGATGCCTCCGGCGTGCGGTCTCGGAGAGAATGGACTCCCATGGGGCAGCCGACCGGAAAGGGGGCCGCAGCTCGAAAAAATTCGCGATTCAGGGGGAAAAATTGCCGCCCGAACGCGCACCAAAGTAGCCGGGAGCCGGGGGCCGCGGCAACCCGCGGAGGACGCTCCCCGACCTCTCGGGGGTGCCCTTCAAATGGATCTGAATAGCGAGCCTTGGAGGATGCACCGGGAATACTGGGGGGCTGCCCGGCGTGCATTGACCTTGGGGACCGGATCGGATAGAATTTGCTTTCGATATCTGTAAATTCACTTTTCTGGAGAATCGTCCTCGAAGAGGGGTTCCATGGCTGCCAGGGTTCGCGAGCCCATCCAGGTCTACCTCTCGAGCGCCGAGAGGGCGCAGCTCGACCGGCTGGCGTTGCGCCTCGGAGTGTCGCGCTCGGAGGTCCTGCGGCAAGGTCTCGAGGCCATGGGGGAAACCGAGAAGCCGGGAGACGTGGCGCTGGCGGACCTCGTGCGCCGCGGCTTGCTGCACCCAGCCCTCCGAGCTCCTTCAGGCTTCCCGCTCAAGAACAGGAAGCCCATCATGACCCTGGAGGAGCTGCTCAGGGATCTCGACGAATTCCGGGCGGATCGTGAGATACCTAGATAGTTCCGTCGTGCTAGCAGAACTTTTCGCGGAGAAGAGACGCCCACCCGAGGATCTGTGGTCCGGGTTCCTGGTATCGAGTCGTCTGCTCACATATGAGGTCTGGGCCAAGCTCCATTCACTCGGGCTCGGAGAGTCCCTTGCCGAGGAAGCGGTGTCGATCCTGGAGCTGCTGAGCATCCTGGAACTGGACCCGCCGGTCCTAGCCCGAGCTCTGGAACCATTCCCCCGGCCGATCCGGGCATTAGACGCGATGCATCTGGCGTCCGCCGATTTCCTTCGTCGCCAAGGGCAAGATGTCCAGATCGCGACCTACGACATGCGCATGGGCGAGGCGGCGCATGCGATGGGGTTCGAGATCTATCCATTGAATTGAACGCGAGCTTCGAGGAGGAGTGATGACGAAGTTCAACGAGGAGATCGAGAAGAATCCCGCGCTGAAGAAGCTGGTCGAGATGGGCTTGCTCCATCCCCCGATCCGGGAGCCCGGCCCGCTCCCTGAACGGCATCCGATCCCGGGTCTTACGCTCGAGCAGTTGCTGGCGGACCTCGACGAGGATCGCGCCGACCGGATCTGATCAGCGGCGCCGGCGCGCTTCCGCATCCCGCCAGTTCCGCTCTTCCTCCTCGGTCTCGAGGATCAACCCCGGTACGGGAACGGGCTTGAGGTCCTTGTCGATCGCCACGTAGGTGAGAAAACACGAGTTCGTGTGGCGGACCTGGCCGGTGAGGATGTCCTCGGCCTCGATGTGGACGCCGACCTGCATCGAGGTCCGCCCCACCCAGTGGACCTCGCAGGAGAGCTTGACGAGGTCACCGATCCGGATCGGGGAGCGGAAGTCGACCCGCTCGATCGACGCGGTCACGGCGTGGTGGCCGGCGTGACGCGCGGCCGAGACGTAGGCCGCCTCGTCGACCTGCCTCAGGATCCACCCCCCGTGGACGTTCCCGAACAGGTTCCGCGATTCGGGGGTCGCGAGAAGGCTCAGCGTCACCCGGCTCGCCGACACGGGCTTGGGCGGAAGTGCGGGATCGCCCCCGCGGGGCTCGTCATTCATGGCCCGCAATATTACGATGCGTGCCGATGAACGCGACCAGTATGGAGATGAAGTCGCTCGACGGCGGCACGACGACGCTCGCGCCGGAAGAGCTCGCGGCCTTCCGTGCGGCGTTCCGCGGGCCGCTCCTGGCCCCCGGCGACCCCGGCTACGGCGACGCGCGGCAGATCTGGAACGCGATGATCGACCGGCGGCCGGCCCTCATCGCCCGCTGCACGGGCACGGCGGACGTGGTCCAGGCGGTCCGGCTGGCGCGCGACCACGGCCTCCTCTCGTCGGTCAAGGGCGGCGGCCACAACATCGCCGGGCTCGCGGTCTGCGACGGTGGGCTCATGATCGACCTCTCGCTGATGAAGGGGGTCTGGGTGGACCCCGCGGGGCGGACGGCGCGCGCCCAGGCCGGCTGCACGCTCGGCGACCTCGATCGCGAGACCCAGCTGCACGGACTCGCCGCCGTGCTCGGCTTCGTCTCGGCCACCGGCATCGCGGGGCTAACAGTAGGCGGCGGGTTCGGCTACCTGACCCGGTCGCACGGCTGGACGTGCGACAACATCCGCTCGATGGAGGTCGTGACCGCGGATGGCGAGGCCGTCCGCGCCAGCGACGGCACCGGGGGCGGAGAGAACGCCGAGCTCTTCTGGTGTCTCCGCGGTGGAGGCGGCAACTTCGGCATCGTCACGTCGTTCGAGTACGAGCTCTTCCCCGTCGGACCCGAGATCATCGGAGGCGCGGTCGTCTGGAAGGGCGCCGACGCCGCCGAGGTGCTCGGGTTCTTTCGCGAGTTCGCCGCGACCGCGCCGCGCGAGCTGACCTCGGTGGCGGTGCTCCGGATCGCCCCGCCCGCCCCCTGGCTGCCGAAGGAGATCCACGGTAAACCGGTGGTCGCGATGTTCGTCTGTCATGCCGGGGATCCGAAGGAGGGCGAGAAGCTCGTCGCGCCGATCAAGACGTTCGGCGAGCCGGTGGCCGACATCCTCGTGCGCCGGCCGTACGTCCAGATGCAGAGCTTGCTCGACGCGACTCAGCCCAAGGGACGCCGGTACTATTGGAAGTCGGAGTACCTGCCAGGGCTGCGACCGGAGCTCCTCGACCTCGCCGTCGAGCAGGCGCGCGGCATCCCGTCCCCGCACGGGGCGATCATCCTGTTCCAGATCGACGGCGCGGTGAACGATCTCCCGGCGGCCCACTCGCCGGCCGGCAACCGGGACGCCGCATACGTGCTCAACATCACGGCGTCTTGGGAGGAGGCCGCGGACGACACGGCCAACGTGGCCTGGGCGCGCGGCGCCTGGGAAGCCATGCGACAATTCTCGACCGGCGGCGTCTACCTCAACTTCCTGACCGAAGACGAAGGCGCGGATCGCACCGAGGCCGCCTACGGCAAGACCACGTTCGCCCGGCTCGCCGCGCTCAAGCGCGAGTACGACCCCCTGAACCTGTTCCGGCACACGAAAGGCGTCGTGCGGA
>DASQEN010000151.1:0-4959 GCA_035633635.1 Gemmatimonadota bacterium
GCACGAGTCGTGCTCGATGGCTTCGATGGCGACACGACGCTGTCCCACGGCCTAGGCTATCTCTCGGAGCTGGCGAAGACCGGTCGCTGGCTGAAGCTCGCCCTGACCTCGATCCCCTACTCCCGACTACAAGGGCGCCCGGTGGTATCCGACTACCTGGGCTGGGCTCGAATTGGGCTTCGTCATCCGTCTCGTGACACGGTCGTCGGATCGCTGGTTCGGCGCGTTCGAAGGAGGAAGAGAGAGGGGACAGCACCGGATCGCGCGCCCCCGACGAACCGGCATCTCGTCCTCAACGCAGACTTCGCGCGCCTATTTTCCGATCGCGTCGTGGCGAATCCCCATCCGCCCACGACGGAACGGGAGTTCCATCTGCGGAAGCTGAGCGGCTTGGCCCTGTTCGAAGGTATCGGTTGGCTCGAGGCATGCGCGGCGGGACGAGGCGTCGAGGTTCGCCTCCCCTTCTGCGACGTCAGGCTCGTGGAGCTCTGCCTTTCTTTCCCGCCTGATCAGAAGATCCGCCGGGGATGGACTCGATTCGCCATGCGACGAGCCATGGAGGGAATCCTCCCGACAGCAATCCAGTGGCGCACAGGGAAGACCGGCTTGCATGCCGGGCGGGGTAGGGCATGGCGTTCGACCCAGAACGGACGGATCGAAGCGATGCTGGCGGAGCCGAGTCCGGCAGTGAGACGCTACCTCGATCCGGAGCGCGTTCTGGAGCTGCACCGGCGCTTCCTCGAGGATGAGACCGACAACGACGAAGGTCGCATGCTGTGGCGCGCCCTGTCGCTTGCCCTGTGGCTGTCTTCACGGGACGTCTAGATCGCCGACCAGCGAGGAGATGGCGTCGCGAAAGTCGGCCAGTGACGGATCCGACCCGGTCGTGTTGAGATCCAGGGTCTCCCATGGATCTTTCTCCAGATCGTAGATCTCCTCCGAGGCGTTCGGATTGTGGATATAGTGGATATAGTGGAGACTTCCCCAGATGAGTGATCGGTAGTTCCAGGGGCCGGGCGTCTTCTCCCCCTCTCCGGCAACGGCCACCTCGGACAGCACGGGAGCTCCTGCCCCGACCGAGTCCTCCGTCGAGGCAAAAAGGCTGCGGCCGGGGAAGGGGGGCGCCTCCCGGAACCCCGCCAGCTCGCTGATCGTCGACGGCAGGTCTTGCAGCCCCACCGGACGCCGGACTCGCAGGCCCTCCGCGACAACCCCCGGGTAGGAGATGATCAGGGGGACACGGAGCGTGGTTTCGTAGACGTTGAACCCGTGACCAATCATGCCGTGCTCCATGAACTCTTCACCGTGGTCCGAGGTCACGATCACGATCGTATCGTCGAGGACCCCTTGACGATCCAGGGCGGCAAAGAGCGCTCGGAGCCGGTCGTCCAGATAGGCGATCTCGAGATCGTATTCGTCCACGAATCGGGTCATGCTCGGATCCATCTCGCCGACAATCTCGACGTGGGAGTCCTCCCATCCATGGATCGACGACGTGGGTGGAAGCGGCTTATCGAACGGATAGTGCGCATCGTAGTAGTTCAAAAACGCGAAAAAAGGACGTTCACCGCGTCGATCCAAGCTATCAAGGAAGCGCTCGTTGACCGTGTCGGCGTCCTTTCGGGTCGGCAAATAGATCCCGAGGCGCTTCAGCATCCACCTCCACGCGCCTCCGATGCTGGATGCCTGGACCATCTCCCAGAACGCCGCGGTGCCTGCATCATAGCGCAGAAACCCGCGATCCAAGCCGGTATGGGGGAATGCGTTGTCGGAGTTGGCCACGATCGCGAGCGTGTAATACCCTTGATCTCTGAAGACTTCGGAGAGGGTTGGAAGCGTGGCGTCCAGCGGCGTGAAGGTGTTCCCCGATTGCTGATGCGGAAGACGCCCGGTGAAGAAGCTTCCATGGGACGGAAGGGTCCAGGAGGACTGGGCATATGCGCGGTCGAACACGGTCCCCCGCTCGGCCAGCTCTTTCAGCCAGGGAGTCGTTTCCCTGGCATAGCCATAGAGGCTCAGGTTGTGCGCTCGGACAGTGTCCAGGATGATAAGCAGTACGTTGGGCCCCTTGCCCGGAGGGTCGGGCATTCCCTCCAGCACGCCGCGCTCCGACCACGTCTGCTTCGCCACCGGTGCGACTGAGGCCAGAGCAATGAAGGTCGCCAGGGGGATCGCGCTCCTGCGCACCCACGAGCGCGACCCCTCGCGTCGGGCGACGATCCATCGCGATCCCTGAAAGGCGACACCCAGTGACAGAAGCCCTACCGAGATCCATCGCAGCTCTCTGCTGTACAGCGAGAGCGGAGCGCCGAACGCGAGCAGCAACAGGAGGAAGGTGACCAGACGCGGAGAGCCCAGGTGCGGAAGCCCCAGCCAGGCAAAGAATGCGAACGCTGCACCGAGCAGCGTGAACGTGACGGCGTTGACGAGCGGTACCATCCAGGCGGAGTTCGGGTTGAGCGTTCCCCAGCGTTGACCGGACTCGAACTGCCAGAAGTGAAGCCCGACCTCCAGAAGCCCGCTCACTACCGCCAACCAGAGCGCAAAGCTGAGGATGTGGAGTGGGGGGGCCGGCCCATCGGCGCCGAACGGCCACAGGAAAACGGCGACCCGCCGCGCGAGGGACGAGCGGAGGAGGGCGATCCCCAGGAGGATCGCGGCCACGCCCAACCCCAGACCGGCAGCCTGGATCGAACCGAGTTCCAAGGCCGATCCTTTGAGCCAGTCGATCCCGATCATACCCGCCACGAGAGTCGCACCACCCACCAATAGGAGGGTGGCCGTGAACGTGGCCTCACGGCTTCTGGGTGCGGCGTCGGCCTTCACCCGAGGTATCCCAGGCCGCGAAGTCGGCGACGGATCTCGGCCTCGGCCTCCTCGCTCACGCCCGGCTCTTGGGGACCGGGGCCCTGTCGGGTCAGCAGCGAACGGCCCTGCATCTCCTCCGGGACGTCGTAGCCCCCGAGCTCGAGCAAGGTCGGGGCGACGTCGAGCAGGCGAGCCCCCTGGACCTCGCCACGCCGGTCCACGCCCGGACCGGCCAGAACGAAGGCGCCGAAGGTGTCGTGGTTGCAGTCGTCCGGACCGGTGTCGTTCTCCCGCAGGTGAATCGCGTCGTAGCCGACTCCCCCGATCGACCGCCAGGCGAGGCCGCCGAAATGGACGATCAGGTCGGGGGGGACGTTGCGCAGCTCGCGATAGATCTCCTCGGGCTTGAAGACCCGCGTCCCCAGCGGCTCTCCATCCGGGTCCTCGGTCGCTTCGAGGCCCGCCTTCAGCTCATCGCGGAACGCCAGGACGGCGCTGCCCTCCAGCGTCCCCTGGGGCTCTCGCCCCTTCACGTTTAGGAAGACGCGCGCGTAGTAACCGCCTTCGCTCCACGCCTTCGTCTTCTCCCAATCGACCGCGAGCTGCGCGAACGGCGTGACGCGATCGGGATACCGCTCGAGGACCAGATGGCCCTCGCGAATCAGCCATTCGTTGACGCAAAATCCTCCGTCCAGGGGACGGGCGCCGTGGTCGGAAACGATTAGAACCACGGTGTCCCCGTCCAGAAGTGCGAAGATCTGGCCGATCTCCTGGTCGAGCAGCCGATAGTAGTCGCGGATCACGTTCTTGTAGGGGCTCTTTGGATCGTGATCGACATGGCTCGGGTCATGGTGCTTCCAGAACCCGTGATGCATGCGGTCCAGACCGATCTCCACGAACTGGAAATAGTCCCACTCCTTCTTCGCGAGGAAATGACGCACGACGTCGAAATGCTTGCGCGTCATCTCGTGGATCTCGTCGCGAAGTCGCTCCTTGTCGTCGGTTCGGAATTTCTTGACGTCGACCGGGTACTCGCCCACGAGCGCCTCGATCTCATGTCGCACTCCCGGTGGCCACGTGAAGTCGTGTCCCTTGGTGTCCGGTGTCATGAAGCACGACACGCTGACGCCGTTCACCTTGCGTGGGGGAAACGACGGCGGGACGCCGATCACGACCGAGCGCCCGCCCTCGCGCGCGACCTGGTCCCAGATCGCCAGCTCGCGGATGGTGCGCGAATCGACGATCGAAAGACCGTCGTAGCTGTGGTCGGCGCGGTTGCGAAAGCCATAGACGCCCAGCGATCCCGGATCCCGGCTCGTCGACATGCACATCCACGCCGGAACCGTGATCGGCGGGTTCACGCTCTCGAGGGATCCCCAGCACCCGGCGTCCATCAGGCCGCGGACGTTGGCGAGCGCCTCGTATTCGAGAAGGATACCTGGAGCGGCGCAGTCGAGGCCGATGACGAGGATCTTCACGAGAGGAGCGACTCTCCTTCCATGGATTTCCCTCTGGGGACTCCGAACGCGTCGAGAATGGTGGGCGCCAGGTCGAGGAGATTCGGCCCGTCGGTGGAGAAAGGCCGATTCATGAACAGCACGCCGGGGACGAGCGGGGGATCGATGACGTGGTCCCCGCCCCATTTCCTGACGTTGTCCTCGAACCAGCCCTGCGGAACGCCCCCCAGCCCCGTGCCCCACGATACTCGATAGCCGTCGGCGAAGAGCAGGACAAAATCCGGAGAGCCCGAGGCGAAGGGCCCCTTCCATATCTCAGCGCGAGTCTTGACGTCGCGGATGGCCACGCCTCCCCGTTGGGGATCGCGGAGACCTCGGAGCTTCCCGGCGATCTCCGCCGCGACGTCCGCGGCCCGTGAGGGATCGACCGTGCCCTCGCCCTCGCGACCCGCGACGTTCAGGTAGACGCTTCCGAGTCCCACCGCGTACGCCGTGGTCCGCGACCACTCGATGCCTTCCAGCAGGTCCCCCGCCGCCGGTCCAGGCTCGAGGCCCGGCTTGAGCGCAAGGTAGCCCTCGTCGAGGAGCCAGGTGTTGGTGTGGAAGCCGCGCTGGAAGCTGCCGAAGCCATGATCGCTGAGCACCACGAACAGGGTCGCAGCGTCGGTCCGCGCCAGCGCCCGCCCCACGATCG
>DASQEN010000152.1:0-6975 GCA_035633635.1 Gemmatimonadota bacterium
CGCTCCGGTTCTCGTTCGTCGCCCATCTCGATGACTCGGATACCGACATCGACCTGGCGGGGCCCGACGGGGACGACCCGAACCGCCGCCTCGAGGATCGCGAGACCGCCTGGAATGCCGAGGTCCGGCATGGCGAGCTGGGCGAGAGGTGGCGATCAGCGGTCTCGGTCACGTTCGCGAGCCACGATCGGCGGAGCCTCGACGACCCGGATCCGGCGCACCCGGCGACTTCCGAGCGCGGCGAGTTCGAGGGGAGCGCGTGGAAGATCGCCTGGGTGAACGATCTCGACCTGGGGTCGACGGCGCGCGTCGTGGCCGGTGCGGAGACCGAGCGCGAGGAGGCCGCCACGACGTTTCGGAGCGACGGCGAGTTCGGGCCGTTCGAGAGCGCATTCGACGAGCGCTCGGCCCGGACGACAGGGGCATTCGGGGAGATCCGCGCGGAGCCCGTCGACCCGCTTTCCTTCTCGATCGGTGCCCGCGTCGACGACCACGATCGCTTCGGCACGGCGGCCACGGTGCGGCTGGCGGCTGCTCTGCGGCTCGCCACGATGGGCCCGCGCCTGCGCGCGACGTGGGGCACGGGGTTCAAGGCCCCAACCCTGTTCGAGCTCTACGATCCCGAGTTCGGAGCACCGGATCTCGATCCCGAGCGCTCGCGCGGGTGGGACGCGGGGATCGACCAGGAGCTCGGGTCCGGTCGCGTGCGGCTCTCCGCCACGTGGTTCGACACCCGCTTCGAGGACCTGATCACGTTCGCGTTCCCCGAGGGGTATCGCAACGAGAGCGAAGCGACGACTCGCGGCCTCGAGGGCGTCGTTACCGCACTTCCAGCACCTGGCATCCGGTTGGCCGCCTCCTACACCTACACGCGCGCCGAGGCGGAGACGGGACCGGACGCGGGCCTGCCGCTCATCCGCCGGCCGAGGCACCAGGGTTCCTTGGACGCCGGCTGGATCCCCCGGTGGGGTCCGGAGGTCACGCTCGGGCTGCGCTGGGTGGGCGAGCGCGAAGACCTCGACTTCAGCGTCTTTCCGAGCGAACGCGTCGTGCTCGACCCCTACGGGGTTCTGCGCATGACCGCCAGCTGGGAGATGAGCGAAGCGGTGCGGATCCTCGGCCGGATCGAGAACGTGCTCGATGCCGACTACGAGGAGGTCCTCGACTTCGGCACCGCCGGAAGAGCGGCGTACGTCGGGGTCGCCTACCGGCCCTGACCGGTTCGTGGACGGGCTCGGAAGCGCTCCTTAACTTGCGCGGCCGATGTCCTCTCGCCTCTTCACGCGATTCTCCCTGATCGCCTGCGTCCTCTTCTTCGTCGCCACCCCGGCCGCGGGGCAGGAGGAGGGGGTGCCGCCCGACACGCTGACCCCGGCGGACACCCTGACGCCCGCCGACACCATCCAGGCGGCGCCGGTCGTCCGCGAGGACGCAAGGCTGACCTGGCTCGGGGACACGCTCCGGTCCGGGATCGACACGCTCGCCTTCACCGAGCCGATCGAGGTCCTCCCCGACAGCCTTGTCGATCCCTACACGGTTTCGCGGCCGGGCGTCCGGCCCGCGTTCGAGATCTCGGGCGACGCGCTTCTCGGGCGCGGGGCCTTCAGCCTGCTGGATGTGCTTGAGAGCGAGTCGCTCCTCCTGGGACAGGACCTTGGAGGCCCCGGCGCGCCGACCTTCCTCTCGTGGCCGGGCGGCGATCCGGGGGGCGTGCAGGTGGTGGTCGACGGCGTGCCGGCGGGGAATCCCCTGACCACCCTGTGGGATCTGAGACAGATCCCGCTCGAGGGGATTGCGTGGGTGGCGTTTTACCCAGGCCCGCAGCAGGCCGCCTGGGGGGGGACCGGAACCGCGGGTGTGCTGGCGATCACGACGAAACGCGCGGTCGCCAAGGGAGCCCGGTCCCTTCTCGCTTTCTCGGTGGGGTCCTTCGACGTGGAGACCTTCTCCGGGAACTTCGGTCGTGGTATCGGGGGCAATGGGTCGTTCTTCGTGGCCGCGAACTTCGACGCCACGCAGGGCCTCGAGAACGCCGGCGATTTCACGCGAAACCAGACGGTGGCCAAGCTGAGCTGGCAATTCGCAGATCATTTGGTGGAGGTCACGCGTCGGGGGGACGAGGTCTCGGGAGAGACGGCCCGCGACAACCTGTCCGGAGAGGAGGACCACGAGGCGAGGTCGTGGCATCTCTTCTACGGTGGGGGGATCGGGCCCGCGGGCATTCGCGCGCACGGGTGGCGGGAAGCGCAGCGCATCGATCAGGAGTTCATTTTCCGGGGGAAGGACGGGCTGTTCGGCGAGGGCGTCCGCAGGGGATGGAAGGCGGACGTCGACGTCCGCTTGTCTGGTGTCTCCCTCTGGGGCTCGGCCTCGGGCGAGGAGTACGATCTCAAATCCGTACATCCCGCGTTCTTGTCGTTCGGCGGCGTGAACCTCCTGGACCCGCCCGAGGACTTCGATGGGGCGACGCTCGAGAATCCGCGGACCCGAACCGAATGGGGCGGGGGAATCGGCTACGGCGATGCTGGCGACCGGTGGGGTGTCCAAGCGACCGCCCGCCGGATGGAGTTCGGAGAGCGGTTCGAGTCAGGGACGGCTTGGCACGCGGAAGCGGTCGGGCGGCCGGCAGCCGGCCTCGAGCTGAGAGCCTCGGCGGGACGGTCCTTGCGTCCGGCCGACCCGGTCGGGATCGCGATCCTCGTGCGTCGGGCGGAGGAGGGCCTCGAGATCCACCCGGGGCTCATTGCCGACCCCGGGGCCCTCGCGGCGTGGACGGGGTGGCGAGCAGCGCTCACCTGGTCGGACCCAGGCTGGAGGGCGACTGCGGCGGCGTTCGGCGGGACCGGGGAGAACGCCTTCGCGTGGCTTCCACCGACCGCGTGGCTGTACTTCGATCCGGCCGACCCGGATCTCTTCCCGCAGGGCCTGGCGGGCTTCAACACCTTCGACGTGCTCGACCTCTCCGCGTCGGGCGCCGAGATCGAGCTCGTGATGCCGCTGCCCTTCGGGGTCAAAGGCCTGCTTGCGTATCGTCGACTCTCTCTGACCGAAGACCGCCTCGACGAGCAGCTCCCCTACGTTCCTCAGGACCAGGCCCTGGGGCAGCTCCGTTTCGCGCGACGATATTTCGCGAGCCGCGACCTGCTGGTCGAGGCACGGCTCGCCGGCCGCTACGTGGGTGAGCGGGCTACGTCTACGGCCGAGCCCCTGCGATCCTACCTGGTCGTCGACGCGCTCGGCCAGGCGACGGTGATCAACTTCACGATCTTCGTCTCCCTGAAGAACCTGGCCGGCCTGATCTATCGCTCGGACGAGTCCTTCGACCTTCCCGGCGCCGAAGGGTATCTGGGCGTGGTTTGGCGCTTCCGCGGCTAGCCCGCGGCGGTCGCGGACCGTTACCTTCGGGCGTTCACAGGACCGCCCGAGCCAATCGATCCAGGGGAGGGGAGACGATGCGAACGATCCGCTGCGCGGCCTTGGCCGCGTTGATCTTGAGTCTGGCCGCCTGCGGCGGCGGTGACGGCGAATCCGGGCAGTCGGCGGACGCGGTCGACAGCGCGGCGATGCAGACCGCTGCGGCGAGGACCCTCAGTCAGGGGATGACCCAGGAGGAGGTCCGCAACAAGCTCGGCGAGCCGCGCACTCGCGTTACGATGGACGGCGGCCTCGAGCGGTGGACGTACTACAACTATGACGCCAATGGCCAGCTCACGGCAAAGACCCTGATCATCTTCGGCAACGACAGCAAGATCGCGGAAGTCAACCACATGTCCCAGTAGCCCACGATGTGGCGTACGGCGTACGCCTGGTTCATGGGCGGCGTCTACACGGGATTCTGGGCCACGATCGGCATCCTGACCTGGCCGCTGAGCCCAGGCGGCGATCTCTACCTCCGGTACGCTCGCATCTGGTCGGGCTGGATCTTGGGGAGCCTCGGGATCCCGCTGGAGGTCATCGGGCAGGAACGGCTGGAGCCGGGACGCACGTACGTCCTCATGTCCAACCACCAGTCGGTGTTCGACATCTTCGCGCTGTTTCGCGCCTTCGATCGCCCGTTCCGGATGGTCGCCAAGCGGGTGCTGTTCTGGATCCCGATCCTCGGCTGGTCGATGTGGATGTGCGGCTTCATCCCGATCGACCGATCGAAGCGGGAGAGCGCGATCCGGAGCCTGGACCGCGCCGCCCGGAAGATCCGCTCCGGCACCAGCGTCCTGATGTTTCCCGAGGGGACCCGTTCGCTCGACGGCACCCTGCACCCCTTCAAGAAGGGCGGGTTCATGCTGGCCCTGAAGGCCGGAGTGCCTGTGGTGCCGGTGGTGGTGCTAGGGACCGATTCGATCATGGAGAAGGGGTCTCTCAGGGTCGGGCGGGCGGAGATCGAGGTTCGGATCGGTCGACCGATCGAGATCGCGGGTCGAGGCGCGGGCAGTCGCGACCGGCTGATGGACGAGGTCCGGCGGGCGATGATCGATCTCGGCGCGACCGCGTGCGAGGACGTCGCGGCGTGAGTATCTTTGCGGCAACGGCTCCTTTAAATCGAGTCCGGTGAGGCTCGGAAGGACGGTTCCCATGAAGCACCCATCAGCGTTCGTTTTCGGTCTCCGCTCCGCGGAGACTTTTTTTTGCCCGTGAGCGGCCTGACCCGCGCCCGTCTCGCGCTGGAAGACGGGTGGACCGCTCTCGGCTGGTCGACCGGAGCGACCGGCACGGCGAGCGGCGAGTGCGTGTTCAATACCTGTCTGTCCGGATACCAGGAGGTGCTGACGGATCCAAGCTACGCCGGCCAGATCGTCGTGATGACGTATCCCTTGATCGGCAACTATGGGATCGTGGAGGGGGACGGGGAGTCGTTGCACCCGCAGGTGGCGGGGTACGTGATGCGCGAGTGCGTGCGCAGCCCCTCGAACTGGCAGGTGAGCGACACGCTGCCGCGCTGGCTCGAGCGTCACGGGGTGGTGGCGATCGAAGGCATCGATACGCGGGAGCTCACCCTGCACCTACGGGATCGAGGCGCCCTGCGCGGTGTCGTGACCACCGACACGCTGAACATCGACGAGGCGGTGGCTCGCGCTCGCGCGGTGCCGCCCATGGAAGGCCGCGACCTCACCGGCCAGGTGACGGTCTCCGAGCCGCGAGTCGAGGGCGAGGGAGATCTCACCGTGGCGGCCTTCGATTTCGGCCTCAAGCAGAACATCGTGCGTCAGCTGGCCGAAGCCGGATGCCGGGTGGTGCGGTTTCCGGCGACCACTTCTCCTGAGGCGATCCTCGACCTTCGGCCCGACGGCCTGTTCTGCTCCAACGGCCCGGGGGATCCAGCCGCCGCGGGAGCCGCCATCGAAAGCCTTCGCCGGCTGTCGCGCGAGGCGCCGGACCTGCCGACGTTCGGGATCTGTCTCGGGCATCAGCTTCTGGCGCTCGCGCACGGGGGCACGACCTACAAGCTCAAGTTCGGGCACCACGGCGGAAACCATCCGGTGCAGGACCTGCGCACCGGAAGGATCGACATCACGAGCCACAACCACGGCTTCGCCGTCCGCGAGGAGCTCTCCGGGGGGAGGCGGGTCGTGGCTGGGGCGCCGGACCTCGAGATCACGCACGTGAACCTCTACGACGGGACGGTGGAGGGGTTCCGGCACGTCGAGCGCCCGCTCTTCGCCGTCCAGTATCACCCCGAGGCCGCCCCCGGGCCGCACGACGCCCGCCACCACTTCGACGACTTCGTGACCGCCATGCGCGCGCACGCCAAGGGGCGCTCGTAATGCCCAGGCGCGAGGACCTCGAGACGATCCTCCTCATCGGGTCGGGACCCATCGTCATCGGCCAGGCCTGCGAGTTCGACTATTCGGGTACCCAGGCCTGTCGCGCCCTGCGCGATGAGGGATACCGGGTTGTACTGATCAACTCGAACCCGGCAACGATCATGACCGATCCCGGTTTCGCGGACGAGACCTATCTCGAGCCGCTGACCGTGGAAGCGTGCCGTCGGGTCATCGAGATCGAGCGCCCTCAGGCCCTCTTGCCGACGCTGGGAGGCCAGACCGCGCTGAACCTCTCGCGGGAGCTGGCGGTGACCGGGACCCTGGACGAACTCGGGGTGGAGCTGATCGGAGCCAACCTCGAGGCGATCGAGCGGGCGGAGGATCGCGAGCGGTTCCAGGCGCTCATGCTGGAGCACGAGATCGGGGTGCCCCGCGGCGGATTCGCTCGATCGGTAGAAGAGGCGGTCAACGTGGTGGCGATCACCGGCTATCCCGTGATCGTGCGCCCGGCCTACACGCTGGGCGGCGCGGGGGGAGGCGTGGCGACTACCGAGGACGAGTTCCTGGAGCTCGCCGCGGGCGGACTGCGCGCGAGTCCGATCGGAGAGATTCTGGTCGAGGAATCGGTGATCGGCTGGAAGGAGTTCGAGCTGGAGGTCATGCGGGACCGCGCCGACAACTGCGTGGTCGTATGCTCGATCGAGAATCTCGATCCGATGGGCGTGCACACGGGCGACTCGATCACCGTCGCCCCGCAGCAGACGTTGTCGGATCGCGAGTACCAGGCGATGCGGGATGCCGCCTTCCAGGTGATCCGGGCGGTAGGCGTGGAGACGGGCGGATCGAACATCCAGTTCGCGGTCGATCCGAACTCCGGTCAGCGACTCGTGATCGAGATGAACCCGCGCGTCTCGCGTTCCAGCGCGCTGGCCTCGAAGGCGACCGGTTTTCCGATTGCGAAGATCGCGGCGCGGCTGGCCGTCGGATACACGCTCGACGAGATCCCCAACGACATCACTGGGGTAACGCCGGCCTCGTTCGAGCCGAGCATCGACTACGTCGTGGCGAAGATCCCACGATTCGACTTCGCGAAGTTCCCGGGCGCCAACCGGCGGCTGACGACCGCGATGAAATCGGTCGGCGAAACGATGGCGATCGGACGGACATTCGGCGAGGCGATCCAGAAGGGCCTTCGTGGGCTCGAGACCGGGGCCGA
>DASQEN010000153.1:0-11837 GCA_035633635.1 Gemmatimonadota bacterium
GGGGATCGAGGAGGGCCACGGCGGGGTGCGGGGAGAGATCGCCGACGCCGCGCGGCGGATCACCGCGCCGCTCGACCTCATCGTGTCGGGTCACACGCACACGCGGCTCCGCACCGTGGTCAACGGGATCCCGATCCTGCAGGCGGCCTCGAGCGGCACCGCGGTTGGTGTCGTCGTGCTGACCTACGATCGCGGCGCGCGCCGGGTCGTCGATCACCATGCCGAGCTCTGGACGACACGCGCGGCAGACGTGACACCGGACTCCTCGATGGCCGCGCTGGTCGAACGCTGGCGGGGGGAGACCGCCGAGATCGCCGACCGGCCGATCACCGAGCTCGCCCAGACCCTGATCCGGGACCGCCGCGGGGAGAGTGCTCTCGGCGACCTGATCGCCGACGCCCAGCGCGCGGCCACGGGGACGCAGATGGCGATGACCAACGCCGGCGGCATCCGCTCGGATCTTGAGGCTGGCCCGGTGTCGTTCCAAGACGTGTTCGCCGTGCAGCCCTTCCAGAACGTACTGATCCGCGTGACGTTGACCGGTGAGCAGGTGCGACGTGTTCTCGAGGCCGCGGTGACCGGCTCGGTGGGCCAGGTGTCGGGAGTGCGCTTCTCGTTCGATCCCACGCTGCCGGTCGGCGAACGGGTTCGTGACGCATGGCTGGAGGACACGGGTGAGCAGCTCGTGGAGCAGGGTCGCTCGGTGAACCCGGACGGAACCTATACGATGACGGTAAACAACTTCATGGCCTCGGGGGGTGACGACTACGGCCCGTTCGGCGAGGCGCTCGAGGCGATCAATACCGGCCTCATCGACAGCGAGGTATTCGCGAATCACCTCGAATCGCTGCCGCGACCCATTCGATACGGCATCCAGAACCGGATCGAGCAGCTCGAACCGTGGCCGGCAGTGGGAGAAGGGGAAGGGAATTGACAGGCGGGAGGGTCCGCGTGACGGTCAACGACGTGGAGGTCCGGGTGTGGCCGTGGGCCCGATGGCGCGACGCGGTGACCGCGTACGAATCCAAGGCCGGCGCGTTGCCCTCGACCGGCGCCGGCGTCCTCCATGACGAGGTCGGGGAGCCGATCGATCCGAACGGGCACGTGGTGCCGGAGGCCCGCATCCACTTCCACGAAGCGATGAAGGGGAGCGCAGGATGAGCATCGATCGCGATCTCCTCGAGCGGCTTCCCAAGGCCGACCTCCACGTGCACCTGGACGGATCGCTCCGGCCCGAGACGATCTGGGAGCTGGCACACGCCGTGGAGGTCGAGCTGCCCGCCGACTCCGCGGAGGGCGTGCGGCGCTGGTTCACGCAGGAGCTCCCCGAGCGCGACCTGGTCGGATATCTCTCGCGCTTCGACGTCTCGACGTCGGTCATGCAGACCTCGGAGGCGCTCGAGCGGATCGCCTTCGAGCTCGTCGAGGACGCCGCGGCCGAGAACGTGTGGTACATGGAGGTCCGCTACGCGCCGATCCTGTTGACCAAACGGGGCCTCTCGCCGCGGCAGGTCGTGGACGCGGTCCAGCGTGGCCTGACCCGCGGGCACGAAGCGCATCCGCGAATCCAGTCGTACCAGATCATCTGCGGGCTGAGGCACTTCGAGCCCGAGCGGGCGCTGCGGATGGCCGCGCTGGCCGTCGAGTACAAGGATCGCGGGGTCGTGGCCTTCGACCTTGCGGGCGCCGAGATCGATAACCCCGCCAAGTGGTTCCGCGAGGCGTTCTACCTGGTGCGCGACGCGAACCTCAACGTCACCGTGCACGCCGGAGAGGCCTATGGCCCGGAGTCGATCCATCAGGCGCTTCACTATACGGGCGCCCATCGCATCGGCCACGGCGTCCGCCTGCACGAGGACGAAGACCTGCTCGAGTACGTGCGCGACCACCGCATCCCGCTCGAGATGTGCCCGACCTCGAACGTGCAGACGGGGGCCGTGGATTCGATCGAAGAGCACCCGATCCGGGAATACTTCGACCGCGGGCTCCGTGTGACCGTGAACACCGACAACCGCCTGATGTCCGACACGACGATGACCCAGGAGCTCGCCCTGCTGGTCGACCATCTGGGGTTCGAACTGGAGGAGATCAAGAAACTCCTCATGAACGGCTTCAAGAGCGCGTTCCTCCGCTATCCCGAGCGAAAGGCACTCATCGCCGAAGCCAACGAGGCGCTGGAAGGGATGTCCTAGCCTGGCGAGGCCGGCGAGGGTTGAACAACGGGCGCGAAGCGGTCGTCCGTCGGAACGAGAGCGAGGGCCCGTTCGATTCGGAATCAAATCGAAGGAGAACAGATGAGGGGCATCCTGTTGGCGTTGATCTTGGCGGCCGTTTCCGCGATCCCGGCCGCCGCGCAGTTCGGGGGCGCCGCCGGTGTCGCCGACGACGAGGCGCTGTTCGGGCAGGCCGAGACCGATCGGGAGCCCGGCGCCGTCTTCGTCTACCGGCAGACCGGCGACGGCTGGAGCCAGGTCGCGCGCCTGATGGCCGAAGACGGCGCGGTCGGCGACCGGTTCGGGGCCTTCATCGCGGTCTCCGGGGATGTGATGATCGTGGGCGCGCCCAACGCCGATGAGGGTCAGGGGGCCGTGTACGCGTTCGAGCGGGGCGACGACGGGACGTGGGGCCCGACCGCGAAGCTGGTTGCGCCCGAGCGCTCGCCGGACGACCAGTTCGGGATCGAGCTCGCGCTCGAGGGCGACCTCGCGCTGGCGTCCAAGGCCGACGGCGAGTCCTCGACCGGGAGCGTGTACGCGTTCCGACGTCAGCCTGACGGCGAGTGGCGGCTGGCGGGGACCTTCGAGGCGCCCGCCGGCGTCGGGTTCTACGAGGGCTGGGGCCGCACGCTCGCCGTGATCGACGGCGCGGCGATGATCGCGGCTGGGGGCGCGGACTCGGGCCGGGGCGCGATCTGGGTCTTCCCGCCCGAGGGCGGGTCGGCCTGGGGCGCGCCGGAGCGGATATCGGGAACCGAGGTCGGCGGCCGGTTCGGCGCCGGCGCCGCGGTCGCGGGCGAGTACCTGCTCGTCGGCGCACCGCTGGTCGCCGAGGCGCGCGGCGAGGTGATCGTCTTCCACAGGGCGTCGTCCGGCTGGCAGGAAGTGGGTCGGATCGGTCCCCGTGAGGGCGCCGGCCCGCAGACGTTCTTCGGCGGCGTCATGAACGGGGGCGCCGACGGCCAGGTGTGGGTGTCGGATTTCGGCATCAACGAGTTTCGCGGCGCGGTCGTCGAGCTGCGACGGGATGGCGACACGTGGTCCCGGGGGACGACGCTCGAGATCCCGGACCTGGAGCCCAACGCCGGCGTGGGCGGAGCGTTCTTGGTGGGCGGCGATTTCGCCGCGGTGGGCATTCCCGGGGACGACTACGGCGTGGGGTCGGGCGCGATCTTCGTCGAGGAGGATGGGTCGTGGCGCCTCGTCGAGACCGTATCGCTCCCGATCGAGCCGCTTCCGGCGGTGGCCGGCGCAGCGGTCGAATGCGCGGACGGGAAAGCGGCCGGCTTCGAGTGCAAGGACGTGACCCTGCTCTCGTTCATCCCGGTCCAGTCGATCGGCGGGACCCGGGGCGTCGAGCTGAGTGGCAACTGGGGCTGGACCGATCCGGAGACCGGCAAGGAGTACGCCCTCGTCGGGCGCATGGACGGCACCGCCTTCGTCGACGTCACCGATCCCGAGAACCCCGTCTACGTGGGGCAGCTGCTGCGGACCGAGGGTTCGCCGGGATCCTTCTGGCGCGAGATCAAGGTTTACAAGAATTACGCGTTCATCGTTTCCGACGTCGCGGGGGAGCACGGGATGCAGATCTTCGACCTGACCCGGCTCCGGGACGTGCCGACCATGCCGGAGACGTTCACCGAAGACGCGCATTACGATCGCATCCAAAGCGCCCACAACATCGTGATCAATGAGGAAACCGGTTTCGCGTACGCGACGGGCAGCAATGGAGGCGAGCAGACCTGCGGCGGCGGCCTCCACATGATCGACATCCGCGACCCCGAGAATCCGAAGTTCGCGGGCTGCTTCTCGGATCCGA
Source organism: Gemmatimonadota bacterium (assembly GCA_035633635.1). Lineage (GTDB taxonomy): Bacteria > Gemmatimonadota > Gemmatimonadetes > JACCXV01 > JAHWKZ01 > JAICNR01. Next base: position 4,036 of record DASQEN010000153.1, read on the forward strand.
GCACCGGAATCCAGAAGACCGGCTACACGCATGACGCCCAGTGCGTCGTGTACAACGGGCCTGACGCGGAGCACCGAGGCCGCGAGATCTGCTTCGGCTCGAATGAGACCGCGCTCTCGATCTCCGACGTGACCGACAAGCAGAACCCCCTGCCGCTCTCGGTCGCGGAGTACCCGAACGTCGGCTACACCCACCAGGGGTGGTTGACCGACGACCAGCAGCACCTGATCATGGACGACGAGCTGGACGAGCTCAACGGCCTGGTCGATCACACGCGAACGCTGATCTGGGACGTCACCGATCTCGACGATCCCGTGGTCCTCAAGGAATTCCTGAATCCGAACAGCACCGCCATCGACCACAACCAGTACGTGGTGGGCGACAAGGTCTATCAGTCGAACTACGTTCAGGGGTTGAGGATCCTCGACATCTCCGATGTCGAGAATCCAAAGGAGGTGGGCTTCTTCGACACGGTGCCCTTCGGGGACAATGGCACTCGCTTCGACGGCTCGTGGAGCAATTACCCGTTCTTCAAGAGCGGAACGATCGTCGTGAACAGTGGCAAGGAAGGGCTGTTCCTGCTCAAATACGTTCCGGCGGGAGATCGCCCGATCTCGTGAGGGACACGCTCCCTCCCGAGGAATCATTCACGCTCTGGAAAGGTCCATCATGATCAGGAACGCAATCGCTTTGCTGGCACTGCTCGCGCTGGCGGCTCCCGCTGCCGCGCAGTCGATGAAGACCGACGACCCCGCTCCCATCCAGGCCGGCTTCGGGGTCGCGGTCGCGATCACGGGCGACCAGGTCCTGGTAGCTGAGCCGAACGACAGCCGCTCGCCGGGTGCCGTCTACGTGTATGCGGAACGGGACGGGGGCTGGACCCAGGTCGGACGGCTGACGGCCGAGAACGCGGCGCGCGGGGACCGCTTCGGCGCCTCGATCGCGGCGTCTGGAAACCGCATGATCGTCGGCTCGACACTCCAGGGAGGCGGCCAGGGGGCGGCCTTCGTGTTCGAGAAGGCGGGCGACGGCTGGCGCCAGGTCGCGCGGCTGGCGGCCTCGGACCCGGCGGCCGGCGACAGCCTTGGTGCTTCCGTCGCGATCGACGGGGACATGGCCCTGGTGGGCGCCGGCGGGGCCGACAGCGGTCGCGGCGCGGTGTACGTCTTCCGCGCCGACGGTTCCGGCACCTGGAGTCAGGCGGCCAGGATCGCGGCCCCTGAGGGGACGGTCCCGGACGACCGCTACGCGGACGTCATCCGCCTGACCGGCGGCACCGCGATCGTTTCGGCCACGCGTGCCGACAGCGGTCGCGGGGCGGTGTACCTCTACAGCGGGGACGGCTGGGGGCAGGCGGATCGGATCGCTCCGGACAGCCTCACCGCCAATGCGCGCTTCGGCTCCGCGCTCGCGGTCGGCGAGGACATCGCCCTGGTGGGTGCTCCGGGGGCCAACGGCTTCCGCGGCGCGGTGTACGCCTACTCGAGGAGCGACGAGGGCTGGACCGAGGCGGGCCGCGTGCCGTTCGAGGGCACTCCTCAGGAGCGCTTCGGCAGCGCGATCTCGATCTCGGGTGGGGAGGCGTGGGTCGCCGCCCCCGGCGCGGACCGCTTCCGCGGCGCCATCTACAGCATCGCGCCGGGAACGGGCGCATGGGGGCAGCCCGTAAAGCTGAGCCTGATCGACAGCCTGCCGCAGGGCGGTGCGTTTGGCGGGGCGCTCGCGCTGGGCGAAAGCGTGGCGGCCGTGGGGATCCCCGGCGAAGACTACGGGATGGGATCGGCGGCGATCTTCGAGCGGTCGGGCGGCGGATGGAGCCTGCACAACAAGGTCGAGAGCGAGGTGACCGACGGTCTCGCGGCGATGGTGGGCTCCCCGCAGACGTGCGACTCGGGAAAGGCCGGGGAGTTCTCCTGCAGCCAGGTCGACCTCGTGTCCTTCCTGCCCGTCAGCGCGGTGGGCGGGGGGCGCGGCGTTCGTCTCGCCGGAGTCTGGGGCTGGACGGATCCGGAGACGGGCAAGGAATACGCGCTCCTGGGCCGGATGGACGGCACGTCGTTCGTCGACATCAGCGATCCAGCGAATCCGCTCTTCGTAGGCGATCTGCCCAAGACCGCAGAATCGCCGGGCGCCATCTGGCGCGAGATCAAGGTCTATGAGAACCACGCCTTCATCGTTGCGGACGGCGCGGGCGCGCACGGGATGCAGGTCTTCGACCTTACCCGCTTGCGCGACGTGAAGAACGCTCCGGTGACGTTCACCGTGGACGCGCAATACGATCGCATCCAGAGCGCGCACAACATCGTGATCAACGAGGACAGCGGTTTCGCGTACGCGACGGGCAGCAACGGCGGGAACGAGACGTGTGGCGGCGGGCTCCACATGATCGACATCCGGGATCCCAAGAACCCCACGTTCGTGGGCTGCTTCTCCGATCCCTCCACGGGGCGTCAAAAGACCGGCTATTCGCACGATGCCCTGTGCGTGAACTATCGTGGACCCGACGAAGACTACCAGGGCCGGGAGATCTGCTTCGGATCCAACGAGACAGCGCTGTCGATCGCCGATGTGACCGACAAGCAAAGCCCGATCGCTGTAGCCATGGCGGAGTATCCCAACGTCGGGTATACGCACCAGGGTTGGCTCACCGAGGACCAGCGGTACCTGTACGTGGACGACGAGCTCGACGAGCTCAACGGTCTCGTCGACCATACGCGGACGCTGGTGTGGGACGTATCGGACCTCGACGACCCGGTGCTGGTCAAGGAGTTCTTCAATCCGAACACGACGGCCATCGACCACAACCTGTACATCAAGGGCGACAAGATGTACCAGTCGAACTACGTGGCCGGGCTTCGCGTCCTCGACATCCAGGATCCGACCGAGCCCCGCGAGGTCGGGTTCTTCGACACCGTCCCCCACGGCGACGACGGTCCCCGGTTCGACGGCTCGTGGAGCAACTATCCATTCTTCGAGAGCGGGATCATCGCTGTGACGAGCATGTCGGAAGGTCTGTTCCTTCTCCGCTACCGCGATAGCGACCGTCCGATCTCGTGATCGGTCTTCGAGCCTGCCTGCTCGCCCTGACGGCGGCGCTCGCTCTGGCGTGCGCCGCCGCGAGCGGCACGGCAGCCGCGGACGGCACGGCGGCGGCCGGCGCAGTCGGCGTCCTCGAACAGGCGCCCCTCCTTTACGTGACCAACCAGAACGGGGCCTCGATCTCGGTCATCGACGTAGAGCGCCAGGAGGAGGTCGCGCGCGTCGACCTCCAGGCGCTGGGGTTCGGACCCAACGCGAAGCCCCACGACACGGCGCTCGAGCCGGACGGGTCGTACTGGTACGTCTCGCTGATCGGCGAGAACCGGGTCCTCAAGTTCGACCGCGAGAACCGGCTCGTCGGACAGGTCGAGATGGAAGTGCCGGGCCTCGTCGTAGCGCATCCCACCCGGGATCTCCTGATCGTCGGACGCTCGATGTCGGCGGTCAACCCGCCGTCTTCGATCGCGCTCATCCGCCGCTCCGACATGACGCTGCTGGAGGAGGTCGAGGTCGTCTATCCGCGACCCCACGCCAACGCGACGCGGCGGGATCAGTGGGCCTACAGCGCGAGCCTGGCCGAGAACCGGATCGCGGTGATCGACCTGGAGAGCGAGGACGTGACGCTCGTCGACCTGCCGGCGCCGGTGATACAGGACACGGCGGGGATGGAGCACGCCGAGCACGCGGGCATGACCCCGCACACGCTGGTCGAGTTCGCGCTCGCGCCCGACGGGCGCACGATGGTCGCCGGCGGACAGATCAGCGGGGAGCTCATGGTATTCGACCTCTCGGACCCCGCTGCGCCGCGGATCGTCCAACGGGTGCAGATCGGCGGGGCGCCGTGGCACCCTGCGTTCACCCCCGATGGCCGGTGGATCTACGTGCCGCTGAACCGCGCAAACCAGGTGGCGGTCGTGGACACCGAGTCGTGGACAGTGGTCGAGCGGATCGAAGGCCGCGGGATCGCACAGCCTCACGGGACCGCCCCGTCGCCCGACGGACGGTTCATGTTCGTGTCCAACAACAACCTCGATGGCACGTACGCGGCGTCGGGGTCCGAACCGAGCGCGGGGACCGTAGTGGTGATCGACGTCGCGGCCCGCGAGATCGTCCGGGTGATCGAGGTCGGCCTGAACGCCACCGGCCTCGAGACCCTGCCCGCCCCTCGCTGACTTCGGGATGACCCCTTCCGTCGCGGCGCGAGTCTTCGGCCTCGGCCTCGTGCTCGCGCTCGCCGCGTGCGGCTCGGCGTGCGCGGCCGCGCAGTCCGCGGACCCGGGCGGGTCGTCGCCCCCAGGAACCACGGAAGCGCAGCTTCCGGCCTTCGAGCGCCGGATCGCCCCGTTCGAGGTGGCCGGCCTTGATGGGACCGCGTACGAATTCCCGTTTCTCGGTGGCTTCAACGTCCCCCGGCCGCAGTTCGTCGACATCGACGCCGACGGAGATCTCGATCTGTTCGTCCAGGAGGCGGCGGGGGAGTTGCTCCTGTTCGAGCGGATCGACGGGCCCGAGGTCCGGTTCGCGTGGCGCACAGACCGCTTCGAGGGGCTCGACGTCGGCGAGTGGTACCGCTTCGCCGACCTGGATGACGACGGCGACCTGGACCTCCTCGGAGAGTCGAAGTACAGCATGATCCAGGCGTGGGAAAACCGCGGCGCCAATGCGGAGCCGCGCTTCCTCTCGGTGGCCGACACGCTCCGCGACGAGCAGGGGCGTGCCATCTTCTCCGACCGACAGAACATCCCGAACGTCGTCGACTTCGACTGCGACGGCCTGCTCGACCTCATGCTGGGCCGGCTGGACGGCTCGGTCACCCGCTACGAGGCGACCGCTCCGTGGTCCGGGGAGGGGGCGCCATCGTTCGCGTTCGTGACCGACAACTTCCAGGGCATCTCGATCGTGGCCCAGATCACTCCCAGCTCTCGCCACGGGGCGAACACGCTGGTGTTCGCCGATCTCGACGGTGACGGCGACAAGGACCTCATCTGGGGGGACTGGTTCGAGCCGGGGCTCCTCTTGCTCGAGAACAACGGGACCTGTGCGAGTCCGAGTTTCTCCAACACCCCGGTCCCGTGGCCGGTCGGCGATCCGATCGCGACCAGCGGTTACAACGCGCCCACCTTCGGCGACGTGGACGGTGACGGCGACCTGGACGCCGTCGTCGGCATCCTGGGCGGAGCCTACAACCCGATCACGACGGCGGCCGACAACCTGTATTTGCTCGAGCAGACAGACTCGGGGTGGATCCTGGTGACTCGACGGCTGATTGCGCAGGTCGACGTGGGGGCGGAGAGCGTGCCGGCGGTCGGGGATCTGGACGGCGACAGCGACCTCGACATCCTGCTGGCCAACAAGATCGATCCCGCGAACAATCGGACTGCGCGGATCTACCGGTTCGAGAACGTCGGGGTTGCCGGCCGGCCCGCGTTCCGGCTTGCCGGGGCACTGGAGACGGTTTCCGGCGAGTTCCACTACGCGCCCGCGCTGGCCGATCTGGACGGCGACGGCGATCTCGATCTCGTCATCGGGACGTGGAACGAGGGCGTGCTGCTGTTCCGGAACGACGGCAACGCGCGCGCGCCGCGCTTCACGCGCATGGACGAGCCGCTCGTCGATCTGACGCGCGGAAGCCACGCCTCCCCGGCCCTGGCCGACCTGGACGGCGACGGGGACCTGGACATCGTGGCGGGGGAATCCTCGGGCGAGATCAACGTGTGGCGGAACGAAGGCACCCGGCGCGCGCCCGCGTTCACGCTCGTCACCGATTCGCTTCTCGGGCTCGATGTCGGCCGGCGCAGCGCGCCCGCGCTCGCGGACCTGAACGGAGACGGTACGACCGACCTGGTCGTGGGTTCCGAGAGTGGGGAGACGCTCGTGCTGTGGGGCTTCGGCGAGCTGGACCGGTTTGAGCGCGCGGGGTCGCTCGCGCTGCCGGGAATCGCCGCGCCCGTGTTCGCCGACCTCGACGGCGATGGGGACCTCGACCTGCTGGCCGGAGAGATCGCCGGCGGGCTCCGCTGGTACGAGAACGGCGCCGCGAGGCCGTGATATATTGGGGCGGCTCATGAGAATCCGCCCCCTTCCGCCACGGCTCATCGTCGCATTGTGGGCCCTTGCCGCGGTCCTGCTGATCACCGGGGCCTGGTCCTCCAGCGGCGGGTCGCGCGGGAGGACGCAGGATACGGTGGCAGCGCAGGCGGACACCCCCGCCGTGCAGGTAGATGCCGCCGCCACGCAGGCCGACACCGCCACCGCGATCGCTCCGGCGGTCCCGCAGGCCTCGCAGGCCGGCGCCCGGCTGGCCCAGGCCCGTGCAGATCTTGATACCCCGCTTCACGAGCGGCTGATCTCGTTCCTCGGCATCGGGGTCATGGTGCTCCTCGCGTGGCTGATGTCGGTCGACCGCCGCGCCTTCCCGCTTCGGGTGGTGCTCTGGGGAACCGGGCTCCAGCTCGTGTTCGCGCTCATCATCCTTAGAACGACCCCCGGCGAGCAGTTCTTCGCCCTCGTCAACGACGCGTTCATCCAGCTACTGGACTACACCAAAGCCGGCGCCCGCTTCATCTTCGGCAACCTGATCGACAACAACATCCCGGTCGGGATGCCGATCGGCGAGCCGGTCGCGACGGCTCCGCTCGTGCAGTCCGAACCGCCCCGCTATGCGGCCACCGGCTCCTACTTCGCCTTCACCGTGCTGCCGACCATCATCTTCTTTTCCTCGCTCATGACGCTGCTCTATCACCTGCACGTCATGCAGTGGATCGTGAAGGGGATGGCGTGGGTCATGCAGCGCACGATGAAGACCTCGGGAGCGGAGACCCTGTCGACGACGGGGAACATTTTCCTCGGACAGACCGAAGCGCCGCTGATGGTCAAGCCGTTCGTCCAGAACATGACGATGAGCGAGCTCCACTGCATCATGGTGGGCGGCTTCGCCACCGTGGCTGGCGGCGTGATGGCCGCCTATGTCGGGATGCTGGTCGCGTACTTCCCGGACATCGCGGGCCACCTGATGGCGGCCAGCGTCATGGCGGCGCCGGCCACAATCCTGATCTCCAAGGTCATGTACCCGGAGGACGGCGAGCCGGAAACGATGGGCACGCTCAAGGTCGACGTGCCATCGCCGGACGTCAACGCGATCGACGCGGCGGCGCGAGGGGCCGGGGAGGGGCTGACGCTGGCGCTCAACGTGGGCGCCATGCTGCTCGCCTTCATCGCGCTGGTCGCGCTCATCAACGGGATGATCGGCTGGGCCGGCGGGCTCGTGGGCTGGGAGCACCTGTCGCTCGAGATGATCCTGGGCTGGGTGCTGGCGCCGCTGGCCTGGGTCATGGGCGTCCCGTGGCACGACGCTGTGGAGATCGGGTCACTGCTGGGAATCAAGACGGTCGTCAACGAGTTCGTAGCCTACCTGCAGCTTGCCAACAGCCTCCAGCTGGGCGCATCGCTCGATCCGCGTTCGGTCGTCATCGCCACCTACGCGCTCTGCGGCTTCGCGAACTTCAGCTCGATCGCGATCCAGATCGGCGGCATCGGCGGGATCGCTCCGGCCCGACGCAGCGATCTGTCGCGCATCGGCCTGCGGGCGATGATCGCCGGGACGCTCGCTTCCTTCATGACCGCCACAGTCGCGGGGGCGATCCTTTGACGGGGGCCTCCGCGCGCGGAGGCCCCGCCCCTCTCGACGTCGTCGCGGCCGCCCTCGACAGGCTCGATGAGGCGGGCGCGGGCCGCATCGAGGTCGGGATGATCCTGGGCTCGGG
>DASQEN010000154.1:0-8204 GCA_035633635.1 Gemmatimonadota bacterium
GCAGCGACCTGCGCGGGGGCGGGCTCGCCGACGGGTTCTGATCGCCGGGAACGGGTGAAAGACCACCCCCTCAAACCGCTCCTTCCTTTCCTCACGCCATACCGCCGTCCGATTTGCCTCGGTGCGGTCGCGATCACGATCAGCGCGGCCCTGGGAGCGATCGAGCCCTACGTCGTCAAGCTCGCCATCGACGCCCTGCGCGAGGACGTCAACTGGGGTCTCATCGCGACGTTCTCCGGCATCATCGTCGGCATCGCGCTGGTCCAGGGGGTCTTCCGTTACACCCAGAGGCGGCTGATCTTCGAGGTCTCGCGCAACGTCGAGGCCGATCTCCGCGAAGCGCTCTACGAGCGCCTGGTCCGCCAGCCTCCTTCGTGGTTCGACGGCTTCCCTACCGGAGACGTGCTGAGCCGTTTCTCCAACGACATAGGCGGCGTCCGGATGATGCTCGGGCCGGGGATCCTGTTCGGCATCAACACGGTGATCACGATCACGCTTGCGATCGGGTTCATGGTCTGGCTCGACCCCTGGCTGACGCTTTGGGCGCTGCTTCCCCTGCCCGGCGTCACGCTGAGCGTGAAGCTCATGGGGAGCCACATCCACCGCCGGAGCGAGGCCGCCCAGGCGGCGCTGGCCGACGTCTCCACCACCACACAGGAGAATCTGGCGGGCCTCAGGGTCGTGCGCGCGTATGGCCGCGAAGGGTCGGAAGGGAAGCGCTTCCGCGATCGCAGCGAGGCGTACGTCCGCGCGAACTTGCATCTGACACGCGTCCAGGCCACCCTCGGCCCGCTGCTGGGATTCCTGCTGGGTTTCAGCCTCCTCATCCTGCTGTGGGTCGGCGGCGGTAGAGTCGCCGAGGGAGCGATGACCCTCGGCGACTTCGTCGCGTTCGTGATGTATCTGGGGATGATCGCATGGCCGCTGATCGCTTTCGGCTGGATCGCGAACGCGTTCCAGCGCGCTTCCGCCGCGATGGTCCGCATGAATCGGATCCTGCTCTCGCGACCGGCCATCGATGATCGGCTGGCGGTCCCCGGTGCTCGCCCCACCTCCGGAAGCATTCGGTTCCGCGATGTGACGTTCCGCTATACGGAGGGGCGGCCGCCCGTGTTGGAGTCCTTCGACCTCGACGTTCCTTCGGGAACAACGCTCGGGATCACGGGCCCCACCGGCTCGGGCAAGACAACCGTCGTCCAGCTAATCCCGCGGCTCTACGAGCCGAACTCGGGGGCCATCGAGGTCGATGGGCGGGAGCTGGCGGAATACCCTTTGTCCGGATTGCGGGGAGCGATCGGGTTCGCGCCCCAGGAGCCGTTCCTGTTCAGCGACACGATTCGGGCCAACCTCGAGTTCGGTCGGCGGGACGGGGAGGGTCGCCTGTCCCTCGAGGAGGCGGCGGAGATCGCAGGTCTGTCCGCGGACCTGGAGCTGTTCCCCCACGGCTACGACACGATCGTGGGCGAGCGCGGGATCACGCTTTCGGGGGGGCAGAAGCAGCGTGCTGCGCTGGCGCGGGCACTCCTCTCCGATCCTCGGATCCTGATCCTCGACGACGCGTTCTCGTCGGTCGACACCGAGACCGAGGAACGGATCCTCCGGCAACTGCGCGCGTTCATGGCCGAGCGCACCACCCTGCTCGTCAGCCACCGTGTCTCGACGCTAAGAGCTGCAGATCGGATCATCGTGCTGGAAGGCGGGCGGATCGTCGAGAGCGGAGCGCACGACGAGCTGGTCGCTGCCGACGGCGCCTACGCCGCGCTGGACCGGCGCCAACGCCTGGAAGAAGAAGTCGAGCGCACCTAGCGGGCCGCTGAAAATGTCCCATCTTCGGCGTTCCGCTTCCTCGTGTCTTCCTGCGGCGTACCTTGCAGTACGCCTCGGCACCCACCTTCGGTGGGTACCCGCCCTCGTCGCGCGCCACCGAATCTGGACCATTTTGAGCGGCCCGCGTCCTGGGCGCGCAGGCCGCTGTAGCCGGAAAGCAAAAAAACAAAACGAGTCCGCTTCGGTGTCCTCAAGGATGGATTGTGGAAGCGGATCTCTTTTTCACGCAGGCTGGTCAAAACGGCTCAGATACAAGGCGCGCGACGAGTGGATTCCGAGGCGTACAGAAACGTACGCCGCAGGCCGGCACGAGGAAGCGGAACAAAGCCTACAGGCCGAGCCAGCGGGCGATGATGCTCCTCTGCATCTCGTTCGTGCCGGAGTAGATCGTGCTCGCGACCGAGTCCCGCAGCGTCCGCTCGATCCCCTGCTCGACCAGGAAGCCGTACCCGCCCAGGATCTGCACGGCGTCGTGCGCGCTCTCAACCAGCGAGTCGCTCACGTACAGCTTGGCGATCGAGGCGTCGACCGCCGCGGCGCGCGTCCGTTCGAGCCGCCACGCCGCCTGGTAGGTGAGGAGCCGCGACGCTTCCAACCGCACCTTCATGTCGGCGATCTTGTGGCTCACCGCCTGGTTCTTCCCGATCGGCTGTCCCCCCGACTTGCGCACGCGGGCGTGCGCGACCGCGCCCTCGAGAAGCCGCTGCATGGTCCCCACGTGGGTGGCGCCCAGGCACGCCCGCTCCCAGTCCATCGACTGCGAGAACACCGTGGCTCCGGCGCCCTCGCCGCCCAGGACCGCGTCGTCGCCCACCCGCGCGTCTTCCAGCACCAGCTCGCCGATCGGGCAGCTGCGGAGGCCCATCTTCTCGAACTTCTGACCGGCCCGGAACCCCCCCGATCCCTTCTCGACCACGAACGCCGTGATCCCGCCGAAGCCCTTCCCCGGGTCGGTGACCGCATACACGAGGGCCAGGTCGGCCACCGGCCCGTTGGACGAAAACGTTTTGGCGCCATTCAGCACCCAGCCCTCTCCGTCCCGCCGGGCCCGCGTCGCCATGCCGAACGCGTCCGAGCCCGAGTCCGGCTCGGTCATCCCGTTGACCGCGATCACGGAACCGTCGCACAGGGCCGGCAGCCAGCGTCGCCGCTGCTCTTCGGTGCCGTGCTTCCAGATCGGGACAACGCAGGCGAGGAGGTGCGCGCAGATCGCGAAGACCAGGCCCCCGTCCTCGCAGCCGTAGCCGAGCGCCTCCAGCGCGATCGCGGTGCCGAGCGCGTCCAGGCCTCCGCCGCCGTACTCCTCCGGGACCGGAAGCCCTTGCAGCCTCATCTCCCCGCACTTCTTCCACAGATCGCGCGGGAACTCCTGGTCCCGGTCGCGTTCGCGGGCCCCTGCGTTCAGCTCGGAGCGGGCGAAGCGCGAGATCTCCCCCTGCAGGAGCTTCTGCTCGGGCGTCAGGTCGAGGTTCACGGCTCCCCTCCGGCCAGGGCCTGATAGTCGATCTTGTCGGTGGACGTCTTGGGGAGCGAAGGCCGGAACAGAAAGCGATCCGGGATCATGTAGAGCGGAAGCTCCTTGGAGCAGAAGGTCTTCATCTCGATGATCGATCCCTTTGTGCCGTCGGACCGGCACACGAATGCGTCGATGCGAACGCCGTCCTCGCTGGGCAGCGCGATCACCGCGGCCTCGACCACCTCGGGGTGACGATACAGCGCGGTCTCGATCTCCCCCAGCTCGACACGATAGCCGCGGCGCTTGACCATTCGGTCCCGGCGGCCGGAGAAGAGCAGGGTCCCGTCGGCCTCCTCCCGCACCAGGTCCCCCGTCCGGTACCATCGCGTGCCGGCGGCGTCGACGTGAAATGCCCGCTCCGTGCGTTCGGCCAGGTTCCAGTAACCCTGCATCACCGTACCGCCCTGGATCAGGAGCTCTCCCTCGTCGCCGACGGCCACCGGCCGGTCGCGCTCGTCCACGACCAGCCCCTTGTCGTTCTCGCAGACGCGGCCGATCGGAAACGGGTTCTCCTGCTCGTCGGGGATCTGCGTCGGGATCTCGTGGTACGTGCACACGTTGGTCTCGGTGGGCCCGTACAGGTTGAAGTATCGCGGCACCGGCCAGGCTTCGAGCAGCGCTCGCAGGTGCTTGACGGGAAAAACCTCGCCGGCGAAGAGGACCAGGCGGAGACCCGACCAGTCGTAGGCCTCGAGCTGTCCGAACTCGACGAGGAGCCGCAGGACCGAGGGCGTCGAGTACCAGACCGAGATCGACCGCTCGGCGATCGCGCTCGCCATGGCCGTCGGCTGCTTGGAGATGTCCTCGCCGAACAGCACGATCTCGCCCCCGTGGAAAAGCGACACGTAGAGGTCGAAGATCGACAGGTCGAAGTGAAACGGCGCGTGCGAGGAGAACCGGTCCTCCTCGGTAAGATCGAAGGTGTCCGCGCACCACTCAACGAAGCTGAGCGCGCTGCCGTGGGTGTGCACGACTCCCTTGGGCCTGCCCGTCGACCCCGAGGTGTAGAGGATGTAGGATAGCGGGTCGTCCGGATCGCCGGCCCGCTCGCCGCCCGGCCCGCGGACGATCTCGATCTCCTGGTCCCCCGGAGCGTCACCCCACGCCTCGAGCGCAGCGAGATCCGATTGCGCCGCGTCCCGAAGTCCGGCGAGCAGATCGGCGGCGATGACCACCGCGGTGACGCCGCAATCTCCGATCACGTACGCCGCGCGCGCGGCGGGCGCGGACGCGTCCACCGGCACGTAGGCGGCGCCGGATTGCAGGATTCCCAGGATAGCGGTCAGCGACGCGGGGGACTTCGGGGCGTACACGGCGACCCGATCGCCGGGTCCCACGCCGTGGCGCGCGAGCGAATCCCGCATCGACTGCGCGCGGCGGCCGAGCTCGCGGTACGTCAGCCTCTCGGCGCCGTCGGCTGTGGCGACCGCCGGCCTGTCGGGCCAGCGATCCACGGAGCGGGTCAGGAGGTCGTGAAGCCGTCTCAGCTTCCCAGGACCAGGATCGAGTCGATCACGGCCGCGAACGCCTCCGGGCGCTGGGCGCCCTCCATCCGCTTGCCGTTCACGTAGAATGTCGGGGTGCCAAGGATGTAGAACTTCTCCCCCTCCTTGATGTCGAGGGCGACCTCGTCGGCGTGGTCGGCGTTCCTATAGCACGTCTGGAAACGCTCCTCGTCCAGTCCGATCGCATCGCCGGCCTCCACATAGCCCGAGCCCGAGAGAGGGTGCCGGCCGCTGAACATCGCGTCGTAGAACGGCCAGAAATGGCCCTGGTCGGCCGCGCACTCGCCGGCCAGCGCGGCCTCGTACGCATTCGGATGAATCGACCGCAGCGGATAGTTGACGAAGATCCAGCGGATCTGTTCTCCGTACTGGCGCCTGAGCGCGGGCGCGGTCTCCCGCGCGAAGCGGGAGCAGAACGGGCACTCGAAGTCGCTGAACTCGACGATCGTGATCGGGGCGTTGTCGGGCCCGAGCACCGGATCGTGGCTGACGTCGATCCCCTCGACGACATCGATGCCGGTAGTGACCTCGCCTCCGGTCGGGGTTGCATCCGGGCCACCGGCTCCCCGCCAGGCGAGCCAGCCGATCGCCAGCCCGCCAAGCGCGCCCAGCACGACCAGGCTCGCGGTCCGCCCCAACCCCCGGCGACGATCGGTCAGGGACGGATCGTCCACTCGTAGTCCCCCTCTTCCTCGATCGTCAGCTCGGGCAGCCCGTAGTGCTTCTGGGATATGCGACCCACGCCGTAGATGTTCACCCTGCGGGTCGGGAGGTTTCGGAACGTAGACGTGCTGCCCGGCTGGATCGCGTACAGCTCCTGCCCGTCGAGGAAGATGGCGACCGGCTCGGTGGTCTGATTGAACACCTGGAGCGTTCCGAGATCCGGGTTCACCTCGGCATCCTGCTCGGCCCCCCCGGCTTCCGGTCCGGCTTCCCTGTCGCAGCCGGCGATCTCCGGCGCGGCCATCAGGGCCACGATCAGCCATGCCATCCGTGCGTCCATCGCTCACCCCTTCCTGATGTTCGGCCCCGTTCTCGTTTCGGCGCCCTAAAGTACCACTGCTTGACCCTCGACACCCGAGCGGACACTTTCCGAGCCTCCCATGCGCCATCCGGTGGACGAGCCCCTACACGCTCCCTACGATCCTCACGTCGCTCGACGGCTGCTGGTCTTCGTCCGGCCGTACGGTCGGCACGTGGCCGCGGCGCTCGTCCTGCTGCTCCTCCTCGGGGCCGCCGAGGCCACCCGTCCCTGGCTCATCAAGCTTGCCATCGACAACCACATCGCGGTCGGAGACGTGGCCGGCTTGTGGGCGCCCGTCCTGGCGTTCTTCGGGCTGCTCGTCTTCGGGCTGATCGCCGGAGCGGCGCAATCGTACCTGACCGCCTGGGTCGGCCAGCGCGCGATGCACGATCTGCGAGAAAAGCTATTCGACCAGCTGCAGCGTCTGCCGGTCTCGTTTTTCGACAGGAACGCGATCGGACGGCTCATGACGCGCGTGACGAGCGACGTCGAGGTCCTGAACGACCTGTTCTCCTCCGGAGTGGTGGCCATCATCGGCGACCTGGTGCTGATGGTCGCGATCGCGGCGATGATGTTCGCCATGAGCTGGCAGCTGGCGCTGGTCACCCTGCTCCTGCTTCCGGCGATCGCCGCCGTTTCGTTCTTCTTCCGCGGCCGGATGCGGGACGCTCACCGGGAGATCCGGCGCTGGGTGGCGCGGCTCAACGCCTTCCTGCAGGAGCGGGTGACCGGGCTGGCCATCGTCCAGCTGTTTCGACGCGAGGAGGACAGCCGCCGCGAATTCCGGGAGATCAATCAGGAACACCGCCGGGCGCAGGTGCGCTCTGTGTTCTACTACGCCTTGTTCTACCCGCTCGTCGAGATCGGGGGAGCGATCGCCGTGGCGCTCATCCTCTGGTACGGCGGCGGCCAGATCCTGCAGGGCGCCCTGACCTTCGGCACGCTGGTCGCGTTCCTCCAGTACCTACACAAGTTCTACACTCCGATCCGCGACCTGGCGGAGAAGTACAACCTGCTTCAGTCGGCGATGGCATCCGGCGAGCGGCTGGTGGCGCTCCTCGACGAGCCCACGGACGTCGAGACCGCGTCCTCGGCCCTGCTCCCCGAGCCCCGCGGGGAGATCGAGTTCGACGACGTCTGGTTCCGGTACGGAGAGGACTCCTGGACGCTGCGCGGCGTCTCGTTCCGGGTCGCGCCCGGCGAGCGGGTCGCGCTGGTCGGACCGACCGGCTCCGGCAAGACCACGTGCGCTAGCCTGCTCTCTCGCTTCTACGAGATCGAGCGCGGCCGCATCCTGCTGGATGGGCTCGACGTCCGCGAGTATCCGCGAGAAGAGCTGCGCCGCCGCATCGGCCTGGTCGTCCAGGACGTGTTTCTGTTCTCCGACACGGTCCGGGAAAACGTACGCCTCCACGACGAACGAATCGGAGACGATCAGGTCCGACGGGCGATCGACGCGATCGGCGCGGACCGATTCGTCGACGCCCTGCCACGTGGGCTCGATACGCAGGTCGGGGAGCGTGGCCGCGCGCTCTCCACCGGGCAAAAGCAACTCCTGGCGTTCGCGCGGGCCCTGGCCTTCGATCCGCCTGTTCTGGTCCTCGACGAAGCGACCTCGAGCGTGGACAGCGAGAGCGAACGGCTGATCGAATCGGCGGTGGCGCGGCTCCTATCGGGCCGCACGTCGATCGTCATCGCGCATCGGCTGGCCACGATCAAGAGCGTGGACCGGATCGTCGTGATCCACCACGGCGAGGTCCGGGAGACCGGCACACACGCCGAGCTGCTCGCCGCGGACGGCCTCTACGCCCGCCTCTACCAGCTCCAGTTCGCCGATCAGACCGCTCCCGATGCCGCGCGGGTGGCGGGGGCCCGATGACGGTCGCGGAAATAGCGACCCGGCTCGAGGCGCTCAAGAGGCTGCATGCCCCGGATCACCGGCTGGCGGTCTGGGACGTCACCCTCGAGGAGCGAGAGAACGAGGCCCCGCGCCTGACCGGCGCGGTCTCCGTAGCCGAGGCGCTGCGCGATCTCGAGACCCTGGCACGGGAGACCGAGGCCCGGGCCTCGGTCGACCTCCTGCCGGCTTCCGGGCTCGAGGTCCAGGGCGTCGCGCATCGGAGCCTCGCGCACCTGAGGGCCGAGCCCCGTCACTCGGCCGAGCTCGTCTCGCAGATGATCCTCGGCGAGGAAGCGCTCGTCCTGCGCGCGCTCGGCGAATGGCTTCAGGTCCAGACCGCGGACCGCTACGTCGCCTGGGTTCATCACCGATCGATCGTCCGCCGCGTTCCCGAGGACCTCGATGCGTTCCGCGTTCGACTCTTCGAGCGCC
>DASQEN010000155.1:0-2643 GCA_035633635.1 Gemmatimonadota bacterium
TCATCGGCATCATCCGTGAGCTCGACGTCCAGACGCCGCAGGTCACGATCAAGGCCAAGATCGTGTTCGTGAACAAGATCGACCTCCAGGAGCTGGGCGTGAAGTGGCGCATGGAGAACCTGCGCGACTTCACCGTCGACACGCACGTCCTGGCGAACACCGAGGGCACGATCGCCGACCCGTTCCTCGACCTGTCGATCGGGACGCTGGCGTCGGGCCTCAACGTAGGTGGCCTGCTCCAGGCGCTCGAGCAGCGCGAGCTGGCCGACATCCAGGCCGAGCCCCAGACCACCGTGCTCAACAACCTGCCGGCCGAGATCTTCGTCGGGGAGCGAACGCCCATCCGCGTCCTCGACATCGGCGCCGACGCTGCCGACGCCACAGCCACCGTCGAGCTCATTGAGACCGGCATCATCCTCAACGTGACCCCCCACATCACGTCCAACGGCAAGGTGCTCATGCAGCTGCGCGCTGAGCGGTCGGGCGTGGCGGTGGCCGACCCCGCAATAGGCGTCACGTTCAACACCCAGCGCGCGATCTCCCAGATCCTTGTCGACGACGGCGAGACGGCGGTGATCGGTGGCCTGACCGTGCAGGACGTCTCGACGGTCCGGAGCGGCATCCCGCTCCTCAAGGACATCCCCGTGCTGGGCGCTCTGTTCCGCACCGAGCGCAAGCGCACGGAGAAGCGCGACCTGCTGATCTTCGTGACCCCGTACATCGTCCCGATCGACCGGCCGGAGACCGAGATCATTACGCTGGTATGCTTGGAGGATCAGTCCTGGTACCGCAGCGACGACGTCATCCTCCACAACGGCGAGAGCTGGATCGAGTTCGGCGCCCCGAGGCGGATCGATCCCCGCGACCTGATCGCGGTTGGAAACTTCCGTGGCGTCCCGATCTACACGACCGTCGAGATGGCCGCGAGCGAGATCTACCTGCCGCTTTGCGCGCAGGGCACGGTTCAGGCGTACCGCCGCGTGGAAGCCGTCCGCGGCACCACCGGTTAGAAAGGAGCATTCGACCGTGAATAGAACAGGGTTCCACCGAAGCCGCGCGACGGCCGCGATGGCGGCTCTCTGTGCGCTGGCGCTTTCGGCGTGCGTCGAAGCGCCTCCCTCGGGCCTCGATTCTCCGGACGGGACCGTGGGCACGAGCCTCGTGCCGGTGACCCCCCAACAGCTCGTGGCTACGCTGGGGGATAGCCTTGGGCTCGTGCTCGAGACGCGGGTGCTGGGACCCGACGGCCGTCCGCTCCGCTCGGCCGTCGTCGAGTACGACGTCGTCTCGGGAGCCGGCCTGTTCACCTCGGACAGCACGCTGACCAATGACCAGGGCTACACCCAGGTCTTGTTCCTGCCGCTGTCGTCGGGCACAATCCTCGTCCAGGCGCGAAGCGGCACGGACACCGTCACGTTCGCGATCGAGGTCGCGAACGATCCGAACCAGGCCGCCACGTTCCAGAAGATCGGCGGCGACACGCAGACGGCGACGGTGGGCGCGATCCTGCCCCAGCCGTTCACCGTCCAGGTGCGGAACCCCGACGGGCTGCCCGTCGACTCGATACCGGTGACGTTCACGGTCCAGATCGCCCAGGGCGACTCCGCCAAGCTGGCCGACGATCCCAGCGGCTTCGCGGACGGCGGGCGCCAGATCGTGGTCCTGACCGACGCGGGCGGGTTCGCGCGCGCGTGGTTCCGCCTGGGGACCCTGGCCGGCGGGCACGCGGTGAACGCCATTGCGCTGGTGGGCCCCGCGGGGGCGCAGACGGCCCAGACCGTCACGTTCACCGCCAACGCGCTTCCGAGCGCGAGGGCGTCCCAGCTCTTCATCATCTCGGGCGACGATCAGACCGTTCCGATCGACACGCTGTTCCAGCCCGGGACGCCACTCAACCGAAGCCGGGATCCGAACCCGCTCGTCGTCCAGGCGCTGGATGTCTTCGGGACCCCGGTGCCGGGCGTGGCCGTCCAGTGGCGGGTGTCGGATGGCGGCGGCAATATGTTCGCCTTTACCACGTTCACCGACGCGCTGGGGTTTGCCACCAACTTCTACTTCGGCACGACCGAGGGGCACAACGCGATCGTCGCGGTCGCCCCAGGCACGACCGCGGTGACGTTCGACATCACCGGAGTGGTGATCGTCGATCCCACGGACGAAGGGGACGGCGGTGGTGGAGGTGGCGGTGGGGGCGGGGGAGGCTGATCCGCTTCCCGAGTCAGCGAATCGGAACGGGGCGCCCTCAGGGGCGCCCCGTTCGCATAATGGTAGCTTAGGACTTCCATGAGCGCGAAACGCACATCCACCGGGCGCAAGAAGGCGAGGGCGGGGTCTCGCGGCCGATCGGGCGCGCCCAACCTGGTGATCGTCGAGTCGCCCGCCAAGGCGCGGACGATCGAGCGCTTCCTGGGCTCCGAGTTCGTGGTCGAGGCCTCGATCGGGCACGTGCGCGACCTGCCGCGGGGCGCCAAGGAGGTTCCGAGCCGCTACAAGGGCGAGCCCTGGGCCCGGCTCGGCGTCAACGTCGACGCGGGGTTCGAGCCGATCTACGTCACGGTCCCCGGCAAGTCCGAGCAGATCACCAAGCTCCGTCGGCTTCTCGAGGGCGCGGAGACCCTCTGGCTCGCGACCGACGAGGATCGC
>DASQEN010000156.1:0-7135 GCA_035633635.1 Gemmatimonadota bacterium
GCGCGAAAACCCGCGCGGGTCGAGCCTACGGCAGGCTGACGGCCCGGTCGACGTTCCAGGGTGCGGGGGTCACCAAGGAGGCGGAGCGGACCAGAGAGGCGCGCTGAATTGTCGGTCGAGACCAGGAGCTGCCGAGCCGCACCGGCTGCATCCAGCCATCCGATACGAGGGCCGACTCCGTGGCTACGCGTCCCAGGCTACCTTCGAAAACCCTCTGACGGAGTCGCCGGATCTCGCGCTCGAGCGAGCCGGCTGTCCGTGAGTCGACCCGGGCCAGCATGGCCTCCGCCGGATCGGCCGAATCGCTCTTCGGGCGGTCCACCTGCCGGGGGGCGCGAGCGACAGTCCGCACCTCGTTCGCGCGGGTTTCCTCGACGGCCGCGGACGGCCTGGCGGAAGCGCCGGGCCCGGGAACCTCGGGCACTGTCATGACGACCGAAGCCTGGACCCTTTGCGGCGCGACCTCGGACGTCGACTCCGGCCCCGGCCCGCGCACGATGACGAACAGCGCCAGGACCGCGGCCGCTGCTACCGCCACCGCCGGACCCGGCCAGTGGCCAGCGCGGGACGCGGGCCCGCTCGCCCTTCCGCCCTCGAGGACGGTCAGTGCATCGCCGCGCCAAAGCCGGCGCTCGACCCGCTCCCAGAAGTCGGCCGGCGCCTCCGCCTCGATCGAGCGCAGGACCGTGATCCCGCGCCTGTAGGCCGTCAGATGGTCCAGACACCCCTGGCAGCAGTCGACGTGGGCCTGGATCTCGCCCCGCCTGGCGGGGGACAGGTGGCCGTCGACGAAGGCGGAGAAATCGTCGAGAAAGGCCAGACATGGGCGGGAGGCGGGCGACGGGCTCATGGAAACCTCGGGGTGGTGCGAATCACGGCATCGTTCATTCCCCTATGGATACCGCGTCTCGCGTCCCAGGTTCCACACGAAAGAAGGGACCGGCACCCTCTCGGACACCGGTCCCATCAGGCGAGCCGGTGAGCGGACCGGCCCTCCCGTATTATCTATCCCCGCCCGGGATATTCTATTCCGTGCCTACTCCAGCCAGGGCGCGATGATCTGCGCGAACCGGTTGCGCGCCCGATTCAGGCGCGACTTCACGGTTCCGAGCTGCGTATTCGTTATCTCGGCAATCTCCTCGTACGTCTTGCCCTCGATCTCCCGCAGGATGAACACCTCGCGATGGTGCTCGGGAAGCTCGTCGGCGGCACGTTCGACCAGCTCCTGCAGATGGCGCTTCCGGAAAAGGTCGTCCGGGCGCATCGAGGAATCCTCGAACTGGAGCGGCCGGTGATCCTCGTCCCACGATGACGTCAGCGTCTGGAACAGGACCAGCGGGTTTCGCGAGCGGTTCCTGAGTTCGTTCTTCGCCAGGTTCGAAGCGATCGTGTAGATCCACGTGGAGAACTTCTTCGAGGTGTCGAATCGCTTGATGTGACGGTACACGCGTACGAACACCTCCTGGGCGAGGTCCTGGGCGCGGTCGCGATCGCCGATCGACCTCTGGATAAAGTTGACCATCCGGCCCTCGTAGCGCTCGACGATCTCCTGGAACCGGCGCGTCTCCCCCGCCAGATACCGTTCGACCAGCTCGTTGTCGCCGAGCTTCTCGGTCGGGGACTGCCCGGTCTGATGCTTGCGGACGGTGTTGGCGCTCATCTGGCTCCTCGTCTCACGAGTATCAAATGCCGTGCTCGAGGCGTTGGTAAAAGCATGGGCCGTGCCGCGATTCGGGAGGTGCCAAGAACATTATCCAGGCTGATCTTATGTGGTCGATTCCGCGGGCGATGCGGCCCGTTCGTGGACGGAATAGGTCAGGGGCGTCTACCGGCGGGGACAGGACCTCAGCGGGGGCAGGAGCTCAGCGGCTCGCGGCGGGGATTTCCTCTTCGTACATGGTATCGATCAGGTTGGAGTACTTCTGCTCGATCCTCCCGCGCTTGACCTTGAGCGTGGGAGTCAGCTCGCCGGCGTCGATCGTGAAGTCGTGCTCGAGGAGTCGGAACTTCTTGATCGTCTCGTACGACGGCCGGCCGGCGTTGATCTTCTCGAGGACCTCATCGAACAGCTCCTGCACGGGGCTCTGCCCGAGTAGCGCTCCGCGGTCCTCTGCGGAAAGCCCCTGCTGGCGGGCCCAGGCAGTCAGGTTGTCGAAGTTCGGGACGATCAGCACGGAAACGTATTTTCTCTTGTTCCCCACGACGACGGCCTGGGTCACGTAGCGGGAGGTCTTGAGCTCGTTCTCCAGCGGCTGGGGCGCGACGTACTTGCCGCCCGAGGTCTTGATCAGGTCCTTCTTACGGTCGGTGATCGAGAGGAAGCCCTCGGCGTCGAGGATCCCGATGTCGCCGGTCCGTAACCATCCGTCCGGTGTCAGGACCTCGGCCGTCTTCTCGGGCAGATGGTAGTAGCCCTGCATGACGTTGGGCCCCCGGATCAGGATCTCCCCGTCGCCGTCCGGTCGCTCCGGGTCCGGGTCGATCCGCACCTCGACGTTCCGGATCGGCCGTCCGACGGTTCCGAACTTCAGGTGCTCGAAGGTGTTGACCGAGATGACCGGGCTCGTCTCGGTGAGCCCGTAGCCCTCGAGGATCGGCATCCCGGCGGCGTAGAAGAACTTCATGATCACGGGCGCGAGCGGGGCGCTGCCCGAGATGAAGAACCGGAAGTTGCCCCCTACCCGGTCGCGAATCTTCGAGAACACGAGGCGATCGGCGATCTTGCGTTGGAGCCGAAGCCATGCTCCCGCGCCGCTTCCGCCGACCTCGGCCTCCGCGTATTCGATCCCCACGCGGCGCGCCCAGAACGCGATCGCCTTCTTGAGGCCCCCTGCCTCGCTCGCCGACTGGAGCACGGCCGCGTACATCTTCTCGTAGAGCCGTGGCGCGCCCGTCGTCAGGGTCGGCCTGACCTCGCGCATGTTGTCGACCACCTTCTCGATCGACTCGGCGTACGCGATCGACACGCCGGAGTGAATCATGATGTAGTAGCCCGCCAGGCGCTCGAAGCTATGGGAGAGCGGCAGCCACGACAGGTGCAGGTCGCTGGAGGTGATCGCCAGCGACTCGAGCGCATCCAGCACGTTCGACACCAGGTTCCGATGAGAGAGCATGACGCCCTTCGGACGGCCGGTCGTGCCGGAGGTGTAGAGGATCGTCGCTGTGCTCTCGGGATCGACCGCCGCACGGCGCTCCTCGACGGCGCCCGGCCGCGCCGCTCGCGCCTCGCGCCCCCGCTCGACCAGCTGGCGCGCGGTGTGCAGCCATTCCTCGTGCCGCTCGATCGGGTCGAGCGCAACCACGCTGCGGAGCGCCGGGCAACGCGCTCGCACCTCCTCGACCTTCGCGAGCTGCTCGGCGGTCGAGACCACGCACACCCGCGCCCCGCTATCCTCGAGGATGTACTGGACCTCGTCGGCGGTGAGCGAAGTGTAGATCGGCACCGACCAGGCGCCCGCCGACAAGGCCGCCAGATCGGCGAACGCCCACCCGGGCCGGTTCTCCGAGAGCAGCGCGACCCGATCTCCCGGCTCGACGCCGAGCGCGATCAGACCGTGGGCGGCGAGCTCGACCTCCTCGCGGAATTCGCGCGCGGGGATCTCGGCCCAGTCGCCTCCCGCCTTGTAGCGCATGAAGTCCGGGCAGTCGTGGCGCTCCACCGCCTGCAGGAATAGCTCGGGGATCGTGCGCGGCGGCGGAATCATCACGCTGTCGCGATCACCGGTTCCGAGGCCAGAGCCAGAATTCGAGCCCGCCCGACACCTCGAAGTGGTTGAGCAGCTCGTCTCCCAGGCACGGGGCGAATTCCCCTACCGCGTCGGCGGCCGAGCAGAACTGTAGGTGATCCCGCACCTCGCCCCGGAACGTGATCCAGTCGTTGACCGGATGGGTGAACCCGACCGCGAGGGGGATCATGAAGCTCGCGTCGCCGTCCCCTGTCTCGGGGTTGATCACCATGAATCCGAGTCCCGCCGAGAGCAGGAGCCGGGTCGGAATTTCCTGGGAACCGCCGATGAAGTAGTCGACCGCGCCGTAGATCGAGTGCACGTCGAGCTCGATCTGGTCTTCGGGATCGGGGAAGTCGACGAACTCCGACAGCTCGGTCTCGACCTGGGCGTATCCGTACCCGACGTCGAACTGCCAGCTTCGGCCGACGCCGACGTTCAGGCGCGCTCCCAGCGTGGGCCCCAGGTTGGCCTCGCGTCCGATCGCCTGGAGCTCGCCGTCGTCGAAGATGAATGCGCCTACATACGGGTTCACGCCGACACGCGTGCCCGTGAGACCCTGCGCGAGGGCTGCCGGCGTGGCCGCCGACGCGAGGCCCGCGACGGCGAGGAGAGCGACGAAGATCCAGCGGCCCGGTCTCATTCGTTCCTCCTTGGATAGTGAAGGTGAGGGTCCGCGCTAAGATAAGCCCCTTCCCCCGCCGATTGGAAGCACGCGGTCGGCGCGGTATCGTTTCGCGCATGCGGAACGCCGACGTCGCGCGCGTGATGGAGGAGATCGGGGGGCTCATGCGCTTCCGCGGAGACAACCCCTTCAAGATCCGGGCCTACGAGAACGCCGCGCAGGCGATCCGGGGGCTGGAGGAGCCGCTCGATCGGCTGCTCGCCGAAGGACGGTTGCGCGCGGTGCCGGGGATCGGCGCGGCGATCGAGAAGAAGATCGCCGACTACGCGGCGACCGGGGCCGTGCCGCTCCACCAGAAGCTCCTCGAGGAGTTGCCGGCGGGAGTGCTCGAGCTGCTGGAGGTGCCGGGCCTGGGCCCGAAACGGGCGCGCGCCGCGTTCGTGGAGGCCGGCGTCGATTCGCTCGACGCGCTGGAGGCCGCGGCGATCGACGGGAGGCTCGCCGCCGTCTCGGGCTTCGGTCCGCGGAGCGTGGAAGCGATCGTGACGGCCCTGGTTCAGGTCCGCCGTCACTCCGGCCGCCATCTGGGTCACGAGGCGCTTGCGCTGGCCGAGATCCTCGCGGGGTGGCTTCGGGCACGGCCGGCCGTCGCGGACGTGGAGATCGCCGGGGACCTGAGGCGGCGCATGGAGATCGTGGACGACGCCGTGCTGGTCGCCGCCGCTTCCGCGGCGGAGCCGGTCGTCGCAGGGTTCTGCGACCACCCGATGGCAGCCGAGGTCGTGTCGCGGGAGAAGTCCGGAGCGGTCGTGCGGCTGGGCGGCGGCATGTTGGCGCGGCTCGTCGTCGTCCGGCCCGAGGCGTTCGCGGCGGCGCTCGTTTGCCGGACGGGCTCCGCCGGACACGTCGAGCGGCTGCGCGCGATCGCAGTAGCGAAGGAGCTCCGGCTACAGGACGGCGGCCTCCTCGGCCGGCGCGGGGCTGGGGTCGCCTGCCCCGACGAGGCGGCCGTCTACGCCGCACTCGGGCTCGCGTGGGTGCCGCCCGAGCTCCGGGAGGATCGGGGGGAGATCGAGGCCGCCCGGGATGGAGAGCTTCCCGCGCTCGTCGAGCGGAGCGATCTCCTGGGGCTCGTCCACGTCCACACCACCTGGAGCGACGGGCGCGCTTCGGTCGCGGACACCGCGAGGGCGGCGCGGGAGCGGGGCTTTGAGTACCTGGTCGTCTGCGACCACAGCCGGAGCACGTCGATCGCCGGTGGGCTGTCGATCGAGGACCTGCGTCGGCAGATCGACGAAATCCGGCGGGTCGACGCGCAGATCGAAGGGATCGAGGTGCTGACCGGCTCCGAGGTCGACATCCTGGCCGACGGTTCGCTCGACTACCCCGACGACGTGCTGTCCGAGCTCGACTGCGTGGTGGCTTCGGTCCACGCCCATTTCCGACTGCCCCGCGCCGAGCAGACCGCGCGGCTGGTCCGGGCGCTCTCGAACCCGTGGCTCGATATCCTCGGCCACCCGACCGGCCGGATCCTCCTCTCGCGGGACGGGATCGACGTCGACCTCGAGGCCGTCCTCGGCGCGGCGGCCGACCATGGCGTCGCGCTCGAGGTCAACGGCGACCCCCATCGGCTGGACCTCGACTGGCGCTGGCACCGGGCCGCGACCGAGCGCGGGATCCTGCTCTCGATCGATCCCGACGCGCACGGTCCCGAGACGATCGAGCCTCTGATCGAGAGCGGAGTATGGGCTGCACGGAAGGGTTGGGTGAGCGCCGCCGACGTTCTGAACGCGCGCCCGGCGGCGGAGTTCAAGGCCGCGCTGAGCCGGAACCGGGGCTGAAGGCTCCCATCGGAGCCGGCATACCCGGCCGTGTTACCGGGGTCTACTCCGTGGGCAGGTCGACGTACGAAGTGCCGGGCTGCGGATCGAGCTCCAACGGCTCCGGACCTCCGACGGACTGCCACTCCGTCGCTTCGCAGGTGGCCTTGGAGTACCGCTCGATCGTGAACTCCGGGCCGGGGAGTGCGGTGACCCGGGCCGCCGTCGCCCCGGGCTGCATCGCCGCGCAGGAATCGTCCTGGATCGACGGACCGCTCCATTCGGTGACGCCGTCGGCCCCGAACGACACCAGCGTGAAGCCGGTCGTGTTCTGGCCGCCCATCCCGAAAGAGCCGATGTAGACGATCTCGTCACGGCCGTCTCTGTCCAGATCGGGGATCGGCTTGAGGTCCTGGGCGACGTTCTCGAACGCCACGTTGCGGACGAGCCGGCCGTCTTCGATCACAGCGAGGCCCATCTTGGGGCAGCACCGGGGCCAGGGGCTCATGAGGTAGAGCACGGCCTGCTGCTCGGCGCCGGGCTCGGTGAACGCGCCGTCGACGACATCCATGACCAGCACTTCCTCCTCGTAGCTCGGATCCTGCGCGCGCCAGTGAGCCTGGGCAGCGCCGGTGGCCCGCTGCATGGGAGGCCGCGCCTGCCACTCGGTCAGATCGACCCAGGCCTCGGCTTGGCGTCCGTCGGCGATCTCGACCGGGGACTGCGCGCTGGCCGCGGCCTGGGCCTGGGGGGCTTGCGCCTCGTCCGGGGTCTGCGCGCGAGCGCAGCCGACGAGTGCGAGCAAGAGCAGGGTGACTGCGAATCCGGTGCGCATGAGGAGCGGAAAAAGTAGCCAGGTGTGCGGAGAGGGCAAGAGAGGCCCTAGCCGCCCAGGACGCGGGACCCGCCGGTTTTCCACCGTTCGCGAAGCGCGTGCAGGAACCCCGAGAGGTTCTGATCGACGA
>DASQEN010000157.1:0-1594 GCA_035633635.1 Gemmatimonadota bacterium
TCCCACGCCAGACTATGACCGGGCTCTCGGGCACCAGAGAAAGAAGGCGGCGTTCGGCAAGCGACCCCCCCAGCATCCCCCATTTTCATCCGCCCGCGGGTGGCCGACAGGCCATGACGACTATGAAGAAGGGCCTCGTGTCAAGTAGCGGTCGGTAGTTCGGGTCAACCTCCTCTCGCGGTTTCGGGTGGAGCAACGCTCATGTCTCTATGGCCTCCTCATCGGGAGGATCAGGCGAAATCGGAACGTTCGCTCGGGGCGCATGTCCAAAGAGGGCGGTCAGGCCGCCAGACGAAAAGCGGCGCCTCGGGGAGCGAACTCCTGGTTGCGGGTAAGCATGTGCCAGATCGCGTGCGCGAGCCGGCGGGCGATGTCGACCTGCGCGACCTTGGCGCCGCGCTGCTTGCCGAGCCGCTTCTTCGTGCGCTGGTAGCGCGCCGAGTAGGCGGGGTGGCGGAGCGCGTGCATCGTCGCCTCGAGCAGCGCCCAGCGCAGGTAGGTCGGCCCGTGCTTGGTGAGCGGCCCGCGGCGATCCTTCTCGCCCGATTGGTTGACGCGCGGGCAAAGGCCCGTGTACCCGGTCAGCTTCTCCGGCGATGAG
Source organism: Gemmatimonadota bacterium (assembly GCA_035633635.1). Lineage (GTDB taxonomy): Bacteria > Gemmatimonadota > Gemmatimonadetes > JACCXV01 > JAHWKZ01 > JAICNR01. Next base: position 602 of record DASQEN010000157.1, read on the forward strand.
AAGCGCTCGATCTGCCCGATCTCGGCGGCGATCGTGAACGCCAGCACCCGGCCGATCCCGGGGACGCTCATGAGCAGCGGGACGTAGGGGTGGTCGGCGTGACCTTCCCGCAGGCGCCGGTTGACGTCTGCAATCTGGCGCTCGAGGTCGTCGATCAGCTCGATCGAGGCGGTGACGTTGCCGCGCCAGGGCTCCGGAACGTCGAGCTTGGCGAGCAGGCGGCGACCCTCGGCTCCGAACAGGTCGGTGACCGGGCAGGGGCGACCGAAGTTGATCATCGTGGAGTGGACTCGGTTCTTGAGCGCCGACTTGTGCTTGACCAAGTGCATCCGGAAGCGCGCGAGCTCGCGCTCCTCACGGACCCGCGGATCGGGCAGCCAGATCGCCGGCACTAGGTCGCGATGGCTGAGCACCGCGAGCACCATCGAGTCGATCTTGTCGGTCTTGCAGGCCAGGGGCGCGAGGCCCTTGACCCTCTGGGCGTCGGCGATCTCGACGTCCCAGCCCTCTTGCTCGAGCGTGTCGTGGACGAGCCGGGCGCCGGTCATCGACTCGACGACGGCGCAGACGGGCTTTTCGTGAACCTCGTCGACTCGTCTCGCGAGCGTTCGCAGCGACTCGACGTCAGGCGGGACGGCGAGCTGGTCGAGATGCTCTCCGCAGTCGTTCAGAAGACAGATGTCGACCTTGCGTCGACTGAGATCCAATCCGGCATGCAACATTGAAGTCGGGCCTCCTTTGAGCTCGCTCCTCGGTAACAGCCGGAGCGTGTCACCAGAGGGGGCCCCTTCTTCATGGCAGTCCAAGGCGACAGTGCTGCGAGCGCTTGCGGAGACTGCCGCAACCACGCGGAAGCAGAACTTTCGTGAGCATTGACGCAGCCGTTGTCCGGGCCTGCCACCTCCATGACAAGCTCGACCTGCGGCTCGACGCTTCCTCCTTTCGCCGCCGCCGGCCGAGCGTCTCGAGCCAGCGGGATCGACCGCGACTCCG
>DASQEN010000158.1:0-3690 GCA_035633635.1 Gemmatimonadota bacterium
CGACTCACGCTCCTTCGCCCGGCCTGGCACGTCCTGGCTTATTGGTCCACGGGGGAGCGTGTCGTCTACTTTCGCGGCGGCCGGATCCTGGGTTACCCGGATCGGCTCTTTCTTGGCCTGGTCAAGTTCCTTCCAGAGTGCCATATCAACGCTCCTGTACTGTGGGGCAGAGGTTGGCAGTACTCGAACTGATGGAATAAACACAACATAGCTGTCGCAAGGGGCTATGTCTTACCCAGTTCGGAGTTGCCGCGTATGAGAGGGGGACAGATCGATCACGCGATCCCTGGCGGTTGACAAGAAGACAACGGTCATGGTAGCCTCTGGTACGTTGCACCTTCATCTTCCCCCAGCCGGAGATCCGTCGTGCAAAAAGCGTTGAGGCTCTGTCTCATTCTCGCGGGCGGTTTGTTCCTGCCCGGGTGCGAGAGCGAACCCGCGGAAGAAGCAACCGACGAGTTGCCGGCCGATACCGTCGCGGCCGCCCCCACGATCTCCCTTGCGGATATTGCCGGGACATGGAACATGCGGAGCGTGCCCGAATCCGGGGACACGACCGCCACGGTCTTCCAGCTCCAGGCGACGGCCGACGGGATCACGCTTTTCCTTCCCGACCGTGATCCTGTCGTAGGCGTCGTGACCACATCCGGCGACCGCATCATGGTGGACGCGGGCCCGTTTGAGAGTGTGAGACGGGACGGCGTCATGGTGACGACCAACGCCGAATATTGGCTCGAAGGGGACCGGTTGATGGGCACCACGGTGGCGCACTACGTGACGACCGAAGCCGATTCGGTGCTCCGCCTCCGTACCGAGGGGACCCGGGCCCCGTAGCGGAGACGCTCCTCTGCAACATCATCCTGATCGACTCCGTTGAAGGGAGACTACAGTGCGCGCTCTGTGGACCCTCGTGGCTCTAGTGTCGCTCGCGGCCGGTCCTGCCTTCGCGCAGGATCCCGTGGTCGTAGATTCGACGCACTACAAAGTCGTGTTCGAGAACGAGCACGTCCGCGTGCTCCGCATCAGCTATGGCCCCAACGAGGTGTCGGTGATGCACCATCATCCCGCGGGCGTCGCGGTCTTTCTGGACGACGGGAAAACCGAGTTCACGCTACCCGACGGACAGACCGCGGAACTCGAGAACAAGGCTGGCGATGCGGTATGGGCGGAGGAAGGGCTGCACCTGCCACGGAACCTGTCCGACCAGCCCTTCGAGCTGATTCTCGTCGAGCTGAAGAGCCCAACGCCCGGTGACGAGTAAACGGCACTAACGATCCCGAACACCTCCACCAACGCATGACAAGACGCTCGTAAGAGGCTACCCGGCAAGCGAATAGCTTGCCGGGTCACGTTCGTTACGGGCATTCGCTTGCGGGCCACCGGCCTGACTCGGCGCGCGTTCGGGTGTATGCTTTCCGCCATGACCGGCCGTCCCGCAGGGCGCCAGCCTTGACCCCCGAGATCGTCGTTCTCCTCTCCATCGTGGTCGTCGCGGTCGTCCTGTTCACGTTCGAGTGGATCCCCGCGGACGTGACGGGCATGGGGATCATGATCACGCTGGCCCTCACCGGAATCCTGCCTCCCGAGATGGCGTTTGCGGGTTTTGGCAGCGACACGGTCCTCATGATTCTGGGCCTCCTCATCATGACGGCCGCGCTCCTGCGAACCGGGGTCGTCGACATGGCCGGTCGCGCGATCCTGCGCCAGGCGGGCACCGACCCCCGCCGCCTCCTGATCCTCGTAACCGTGTCGGTCGCGGTGCTGTCGGCGTTCATCAGCAACACGGCCGCGGCCGCCTTCTTTCTTCCGATCGTCATGGGTCTGGCGCTCAAAGCGAACGCGAGCCCGTCGCTGTTCCTCCTTCCGATGGCCTTCGCCTCGATCCTGACGAGCCCGGTCACGTTGATCAGTACGTCCTCGAACATCGTCGTAAGTGGGCTGATGACCCGCTACGGGCTCGATCCGATCGGAATGTTCGAGCTTACGCCGGTGGGGATCCCGATCGCGGTTGTCGGGCTCGTCTACCTGTTGACGATAGGCAGGCGCCTGATTCCGGAGCGCGCGCGGGGCCGGGAGCTGGCCGAGGAGTTCGGTCTGGGTCCCTACCTGAGCGAGGTCGTCGTCCAGACGAACTCGAAGCTCGCGGGGAAAACCCTGGACGAATCGGGGTTCGGTCGCGACCTCGATCTGACCGTCCTCGGCGTGATTCGCGAGGGGGAGAGCCCGATCCTGCCGCAGGCCGACACCCGCCTGCGGGCAGCCGACGTTCTCATCGTCGAAGGAGATCGCGAGGAGATCCTCAAGATCAAGGACACCGCAGGGCTCGACATCCGTCCCGACGTGGAGCTCGCCGTCGCGGGGCAGGACAAGGAAGGCTTCGTGCTCGCGGAAGCGATCCTCATGCCGGGATCACCCCTCATCGGACGGACGCTCAAGAGCTACGAGCTTCGGGAACGGCACGGCGTGCAGGCGCTCGCCATCCATCGCCATGGCGAACCGCTTCGCGACAAGCTGAGCCGGATCCGGCTGCGGCTGGGCGATGCGCTGCTGCTCCAGGGGAGCCAGGAAAGGCTGGCCGCGCTCGAGGGGCGAAATGTCCTGCGGGTTGTGGGAGCGGAATTCGAAAACCGGCCGCGGGTCCGGCACGCGTGGCCGGCAATCGGGATCTTCACGGTCGCGATCGCGGTTGCCGCCCTCGAGATCGTGCCGCTGGCGGTGGCCTTCATGACCGGCGCCTTCCTGACACTCGTGACCCGCTGCCTCACGCCCGAGGAAGCGTATCGGGACATCGAGTGGAAGGTGTTGATTCTGATCGGTTCGATGCTCGCGTTGGGAACCGCGATGCAGGAGACTGGGGCGGCCGAGCTCCTGGCGAGCCGGATCGTCGATATCGCCGGTGACTCCGATCCAGTATGGCTGCTCACCGGTTTCTTCCTTCTGACCGTCGTTCTGACCCAGCCGATGTCGAACCAGGCCGCCGCGATCGTGGTTCTCCCGCTGGCAATCGAGACCGCGTTCGCGGCGAGCCTGAACCCGCGGACGTTCGCGATGATGATCGCCGTGGCGGCCAGCGTGTCGTACCTGACCCCGCTGGAGCCGGCGTGCCTGATGGTCTACGGCCCCGGTCGATATCGGTTCGTCGACTTTCTGAAGGTGGGAGCGCTGCTGACCGTCGCGATCTACCTGATCGCGATCTTGCTCGTGCCGCGCGTGTGGCCGCTTTCCGGATGAGGCCGCCGAGGCCTTCGGGACCGCGGAGTGTCGAAGCCGCGATTGACAGCCGCGGGAGGCGGCGATAGCATCGACCGGTCACGCGAACCCGCGCCCCGAGGGAACAGGATGAAGGCACTGACCGTGTTTGCGATGCTCGCCGTGCTGGGACTCTGCGGCTGTCAGGACGACCCCTCCGGGGCGCCTCAGGCGAGCCCCGTCGCTTCGCGCACACCGTCGGTCGCGACCGCGCCGACCTGCCCCTGCTGGGACGCGGAGGCGCTCGTCGGGGCGCTGCCCGAGGCGGATGCCTGCTTCGACCAGACCGCGGCTGAGACGCCGTTCCTTTCGGTTGACCTGTTCGACACGGCTGTCGCGACCCAGACGCAGGCCTTCACCCGCTACGACGCGGGGACCGCCGAGGCCGGCTCGTGCCGGCTGGTGGTCGTCGGTACCGAGGGGCTCGTCGCCGAGATCGCC
>DASQEN010000159.1:0-3814 GCA_035633635.1 Gemmatimonadota bacterium
ACTTCGCGGGAGAGGGCATCGCACCTGAGGCCGGGCGCCGGCGAGCCGGCCGTGGCGAGCGGGACGCCTCGACCGAGCTCGAGGACGCTCCCTTCCCGGCCGAGCTACGCGACGAGGACGCGCCACTCGACTGAGCAGGAGGGGAGTTCTGGCGCCCCGAAGCGGCGCCGCTTGCCTTGCCCTGTTCCTCTGCGTATTCGGCCTTCAGCTCCTCCTTGCGACTCTCGACCTGGGTCCCGAGCGCCTCCAGCTCTTCGGACGACAGGAGCTTCTTCGCCTTGGGCATCATCTGCCCTTCCTCCTCTTCGACATGATGGTCGACCAGGTCCTTCAGCACCTTGACCTTGGCGTCGTATTGCTCTTCGCTCGCGGACATCTCCTTGAGCTCGGCCACGAGGGTCTTGACCAGCTTGTGCTCCTCTTGGCCCTCCTTGACCATGTCCTGCGCCTTCTCGTCGTTCTCGCTGCCGTCCTCCACCGCCGGATAGAACAGCTGCTCCTCGGCCAGGGCGTGTACGCTCAGCTCCTCGCAGAGCTGCGCGACGATCGCCTCCTTGTCGCTTTCGGACTCCGACTTCTTTGCCGCCTCGTAGGACTTGAACAGCTTGGATACCTTCTCGTGATCGTTCTTCAACAGCTCGATGACATTCATGATCTCTCCATTCTCGAAACGTGCTTGGACGCCGTCGGCGGTGCACTTGCACCGGGATGGTCGCAGCTCATGGGGTCCTCCTCTTGGTGACTCCGCCCCCAAGAGCAAGAGGTGTGCCGCTCGGCGGGTAACTGGTCCTTCGGTCCTGTCTCTCCTTTTCTTCCTCCTCGCACGTTGGCCACCTTCTGATGGCACGCATCTGGCACTGCCGGGAGTGGGGCGACGCGCACCGCACGCCCGCCTCACTCCATCCAAGCCAGCGTTCTTGTAGAGAGCCCATTCGATTCATGCCCGCTACCTCTCGACCCAAGCGACCCCGGGCGCGGAAACTCATGGCGACAACCGCAGTGCCGACGCCCTCTGATTAGTCAACGCCTCCCGTCCGCGCTCGCCGGAAAAAAAGTGGGGCGCCGGGCCTTGCGGCCCGAGCGCCCGGTCCGAAAGGAAGACCGCGAGGCTCAGCCTTTCTTGTGTCCAGGCTTCACGCCCGCGATGGCCTGGTGCTCGCCCTTTTCGTTGTCACGGCAGAGCAGGGTGACCTTGTCGCCGGCCTTCAGCTCCTTCACCGACGCCACCCCGTTGGCATCCACCGGGACGATCTTGTTGTCGGGAGTGCCCTTGATGGTCAGGGTCTTGGCCGTCGCGTCGTAGGAGACGATCTCGGCCTCGACTTCGTGTGTCTTGGCGGCCATCGCGGGCTCGGCCTTAACCGTGGCCTGAACCTTCTCGGTCTTGGCCACGACCGGGTTGGTGTCCTGCGCGGCCGAAATGCCGGCCACGCCGACGAGAGCGAACACCAGTGCAATCTTCTTCATGTCTTCTTCCTCACGCCCATTGTTGCGAAGGCGGGTTCATACCCGCTGCCAGAGGACCTGCACGGGCGGTGCCAACCGAGCACGCTAGCCCTTGGGTAGACGCTGCTTCACCGCCTCGTAGCCCTTCCACGGATCCTGCCGCAGCTTCCGGAGCCGGGCCGGAACATTCGCCACCGTGAAGTCGGGACGCCGGCCGTCGAGCTCGTCCCAATGCAGCGGCACGGAGACGGGCGCGTTCTCTCTTGCGCGTGTCGAGTATGCGCACACCGATGTCGCGCCGCGCTCATTGCGGAGGTAGTCGATGTAGATGCGGCCGACGCGCTTCGCCTTTGACATGTTGGCCACGTACTCCGCCGGGTGTGCTCCGGCGATCCAGCGGGCCACCGTCTCGGTGAACGTGAGGGTCTCGTCCCAGGTGTGGCCGCGCTGCAGCGGGACGACGACGTGGAGCCCCTTGCCGCCCGTCGTCTTCACGAAGCTCTTGAGCGCGATATCCGCGAGTGTCTTGCGCACCAGCAGGGCGCCCTCGACCACGCGCTTCCACGGCAAGTCTTCGGCAGGATCGAGGTCGAAGACCACCCGATCGGGCGCCTCGAGTGTGTCGGCGTGCGAGTTCCAGGTGTGGATCTCCAGGATGCTAATCTGCGCGAGAGCGACGAGCCCGGCTTCGTCATCGACTACGAGATAGTCGCCGGTCTTGTGCTTTTCGCGGATGGAGACGCGGCGCAGCTCCGTGGGCGCCGATTCGGCGCCGTGCTTCTGATAGAAGCACTTCTTCGCCATCCCTTCGGGGCAACGCACGAGACTGGTTGGTCGGCCCGCGACGTGCGGCAGGATCCACTCGGCGATGCCAACGTAGTACTCGGCCAGGCCCCGCTTCGTCAGGCCCGAGGCCGGATACAGGATGCGTTCGGGGTGCGTCATGCGCACGCCCCCGACCGCATCCATATCCTTCGCCACTGGCGCCCTCTTTGGCTGAGGCGCCTGGCGTTCCTCGCGCACGACCTCGGCCGCCGCCTTGTCCGCGCGCAGGCCCTTGAAGGAGGGATGGCGCAGCGCGCCGTCCGGCGTCCACTCCGTGAACTGCACCTGCGCCACGAGGCGCGGTGTCACCCAGTGGGCGTTCTTGAGGCCAGGAGGCCGCTTCGCGAACGGGAGCTCCTCGACGACGAGCGGATCGAGCTTCTGGCGCAGCTCATCGGCCGATCGCGCCGTGAAGCCGGTCCCGACCTTGCCCACGTAGCGCAACTCGCCCCCGTCGTTCACCGCGAGGAGCAGCGCGCCCAGTCCCTTGCGGGAACCCTCGGGCTCCGTGAACCCGGCGATGACCAGCTCCTGTTCCCGATTGCACTTCGCCTTGAGCCAGCTGCGGCCGCGGCCGCTCTGGTAGGGGTCCCCGCGCCGTTTGGAGACGATGCCCTCGAGCTTCATGCCGCATGCCTTCTGGAGGAAAGCCGGGCCGGAGCCCTCGACATGATCGCTGTAGCGGATCGCCGCGGCGGCGCCGGCACCCTCGACGAGGCGCGCCAACGCTGCCTTGCGATCCGCGAGCGGCAGCTGGGTGAGGTCCTGGCCATCGAGGTGGAGCAGGTCGAAGGCGAAATAGACGATGGTGCTCTTCCCCTCGGCCTCCTGTGCGTTCTGCAGCGCGCTGAAACTGGTGGTGCCGTCAGGCAAGAGCACCGCGGCCTCTCCGTCGATCAGCGCCTGCCGGCAGGGCAGGCGGCCCACGGCCGCAGCGATTGTCGGAAAGCGCTTCGTCCACTCCTTGGCGTTGCGGCTCCACAGGGTCACTGCGCTCACGTCGCGGCGAGCCTGGATCCGATAGCCATCGAACTTCATCTCGTGGAGCCAGTCGCTCCCCTCGGGTGCTTCATCGACGAGCGTCGCGAGCTGCGGCTTCACGAACTTTGGCAGGGCCGCCTTGCGGCACCGGAGCACCTGTGGCGGCTGGACCGGGACCCCCTTCTTGCCGGCGGGCCGGTGGTCCCCCTTGTCCGCGGACCACACGCGGTCCCGGTCGGCTGCGATCGCGTCCAGCTCGCGGCCGCTCACGACGCTCTCCGGGCGCGCTTGCGTCACGTCGTACTTCGACCCCGGCCGCACCATGGCGTCGCGCTCCTTGATGAGCAGCCAGGTCTTGTCGCGATCGGCGCGGTCGCGGCTCTTGATCCTCACGAGCGCCCAGGCGCCCTCGAGCTTCTCGCCCTGGAGCCGGAACTTGAGAGCGCCCTTGGCGAGGCCCGCGTGCGGATCCTCGAGCGGCTCCCAGCTGCCACGATCCCACAGCAACACCGTGCCGCCACCGTACTCGCCGGCCGGGATGATGCCCTCGAAGCCGCCATAC
>DASQEN010000160.1:0-9901 GCA_035633635.1 Gemmatimonadota bacterium
GGCAAGCTTCGCCGCCCGGAGTTCTTCGCCGAGAACCAGCGACAGGGGGAGAACCCGCACGATGCGCTCCCCCCGCAAGCGAGCGCCCGCATCATCAGCCGGCACGTCGAGGACGGGGTCGAGATGGCGCGGAGAGCCGGAATGCCCGAGGTCGTAATCGACGTCCTGCGCGAGCATCATGGAACGACGCGCCTGTCGTTCTTCTGGCACAAAGCCTCGGAGGAAGGTCACGGGGAGCGGCCCGTGGTGTCGGATTTTGTCTATCCGGGGCCGCGCCCGCGATCGAAGGAGACGGCGGTGGTCATGCTGGCGGACTCGGTAGAGGCTGCCAGCCGGGTCATGCGCGATCCCTCCCCCGAGGTGCTGCGGGAACTAGTGCGGCGCATCGTGGAGATGAAGCTGGAGGAGAATCAATTCGACGAAGCGGACCTCACTTTCCACGATCTCGCGGTGGTCCAGGAGCGCTTGCTGGGCGTGCTTGTCGGGATACACCATCACCGCATCGACTACCCGACCCTCTCGCTTCACGTGCCCGAGCGGAGCGATGACGCTTCGGATACGGTTTCATCCATCGGTCAATCCCCCGCCTGAGCTGAACCCTTTCCCGGCGTCGGCCCTCCGTGACATGCTGCGCGCGGAGGGGATCGTCGATCGGGGAGAGGTGCACTGCGTGCTGTCCAGTGACGACGAGGTCACGGATCTGAACCGGCGATTCCGCGGCAAGTCCGGTCCCACGGATGTGCTCGCCTTCCCCTACGATCCCGAGACCGCGGGTGGCGTCCACGGCGACGTCTACGTCTCGCTCGATCGCGCACGCGAACAGGCGGCATCTCACGGAGAGCCGGTGGAGCGCGAGGTCTGGCGGCTGTTCGTGCACGGAGCGCTTCACCTCGCGGGCTGGGATCACGACACCGACGAAACCGAGCGGGCCATGCGCGCGCGACAGGAGGAGTGGGTGGACCGCGTGTTCCCCCCGCGAGAGCCGCGCGCGGTCGGAAAGCGGTGAGCGCCTTGCTGGCGATCGTCGCGGGGATTCTGGCGGGCCTGGCGGTAACCGCCTTCTTCGCGGCGTGCGAAGGCGCCTTCTTCCAGCTCTCCATACCGAGCGGCCGCGATGCTCCGGAGCGCGAGTCCGGCGCCTCCCGGACGGCGCGCCTTCTCGAACGGCCCGAGCGCTTGCATGCCGCCCTCGAGATCGGGCACCTGCTCGGAGTCGTGTGGGTGGCCGCGCTGTCCTGGGTGCCGGCGCGCCGGGTTCTCGACGGTGCGCCCGACCTCGTCGCCTTGGCGGCCGCGATCCTGGCGGCGGGATTCGCCGTGGTCGTGGTGGGGGAGCTCGCCCCCAAGGCACTCGGGATGCAGCGGGCCGCCACGTGGGCCTTCAGGGCCAGCCCCGTAGTCGCGGCCTGGCGCACGGCGCTCACTCCGATCATCGCGCTCGCCGCCGCGCTCGCCCGCGTCACAGAGCGGCTGGTCCCTGCCGCATCCCAGGCCGCGCCGCTCGCCAGCCACGACCTTCGCACGATGGTGGCGGAGACCACAGAAGGCTCGGACCTCGAGCTCGGCGAGCGGGAGATGATCACCTCGATCTTCGCGTTCGGTGAGACGACCGTGCGAGAGGTCATGACCCCGCGCACCGACGTGGTGGCGATCGAGGATTCGGCGTCATGGGAGGAGATCATGGCGACAGTTCGCGAGAACGAGCGCTCCCGGGTCCCCGTCTATAAGGAATCGCTCGATCGCATCATCGGAGTCCTGTATGCCAAGGACCTGCTGGCGATCGCGCACGGCATCGCCGAGCCCCCGGCACGATTAGCCGAGCTCCTCTGGGAGGTCACGTTCGTGCCGGAGGCGAAGAAGATCGACGACCTGTTGCGCCAGTTTCAGCGCGAGCAGATTCACATGGCCGTGGTGATCGACGAATACGGGGGAACCGCCGGCATCGTGACGCTCGAGGACATACTCGAGGAGCTGGTGGGCGAGATTCAGGACGAATACGATGCCGAAGAGCCGCTGGTCATGCCCCTCGAGCACGGGGTCTTGCGTCTCGACGGACGTCTCGACGCCGACGACTTCAACGATCTCACCGGTAGCCGCATCGAGTCCGACGACGTGGAGACGATAGGCGGCCTTGTGGCGCGGGAGCTCGCGCGCGTGGCGAAGGATGGCGACACGGTCGAGATCGGCGACTGGGTGTTCGAGGTCGAGACCGTGGAGGGCAAGCGGATCACCCGCCTCCTGGCCTGGCCGCGTGAGGAGACCGTTCCGGAGGACGGAGGCGGAAGGTGATCGTCTTCTGGCTGGGCACCGTGGCCGCGATCCTGGCGGCGGGATTCTTCTCGCTGGCCGAGATGGCGCTCGTTTCGGTGGGACGACTCCGACTGCGGCACTGGGTGCGGGAGACGATCCGTGGTGGATGGATCGCCAACGACACCCTGGATCATCCCTACCGTTTGCTGAGTCCGATCCTGGTCGGTCACGCGCTCGCGGTGACTGCGGCGGGTGTGCTGTCGGCCGAGGCGCTCGCGAGCGGTGGAAGGGAAGAGCTCTGGGGCGCATTTCGCCTGGCCGCGTGGGTATGCGTCGCGGTCCTTCCTCCGCTCTATCTGTTCGGCGAGATCCTGCCGCGGGCCATCGCGCGCGCGCGCGGACCGCGACTGTTCCGAGCTGTCTCGCTGATCCTTCTCGCATGCGGTTGGCTCTTCCACCCCTTCACCGCCGCGGCCGATCGGGCAAGCCGCTTCGTTCTCGGCCTGCTGGGAATCCGAGTCGAGCGCGGCGGCGCATTCAGCCGCCGCATCCTGGAGACCCTGCTCCTCGAGAGCGAGCGCGTCGGAATCGTGGAGCCCGCGGAGCGGAAGATCATCGCGGGGGTGTTCGAGTTCGGGCGCACGCCGGTCGAAGCCGTCATGACCCCGCGGGACCGCATGGTGGTCGCTCCGGCCCCAGCCCAGGCAGGGGACATCACGAAGATCATTCGCCGTACGGGGTACTCACGCGTGCCCCTGTATCGGGGGACCCCCGACCGTATCATGGGCATGGTCCACGTCTTCGATCTCTTCCGGCTGAGGGCCGACGAACGCCCGCTGCCCCGGCCCGTCGTCTTCACGCCACCTTCGACCCCGTGCGACGACCTGCTGCTCGAGATGAAGGGACGCCGCTGCCATCTGGCGATCGTCGTTCGCGCCGGCCGCGCGGTCGGTATGGTCACGATGGAGGACCTGGTCGAGGAGCTGGTCGGCGAGATCCGCGACGAGCACGACAACCGGGCGGCGATCGAGGAGGATCCGACGTCGATCGTCGTTGACGGTCATCGGAGCATCACCGAGATTAATCGCGAACACGGCCTGGACCTGCCGTCCGACCAAGACCGGACGGTGGCGGAGTTCGTCGCCGCGCGTTTCGGCCGCGTCCCACGTCCCGGGGAGTCGCTCCACTCCGGTCGATTGACGATCGAGGTCATCGACTCGACGCCCCAACGGGTCCGCCGCATCCGCCTGAGGAGAGATCACTGACAGGCGAGCACGTCGACCCACGGGAGATGATGACGCGGATCCGCGTCGCCACCGAGGCGGGCTCCCCGGACGCCGTCATCGACGAGCTCATCGCCGAACTTCATCCCGCAGACCTGGCAGAGATCATCGACGGCCTCGATTCTGATGAGCGCGTCGCGTTCTTCCGCCGCATTCCGGCCGAGTTGCGTGCCAAGACCCTGACCGAGGTCGGGGAGGGCGCCTGGCCGGCTCTCCTCGAGAGCGTCAGGGAACAGGACGTCCACGAGCTCTTCGACGAGCTCGAGCTGGACGATGCGGCCGACATCCTGGCCGAGCTTCCGAGTGAGGACGCGCGCCAGATCCTGGAGCGGATCGAGCCCGAGGAGTCACGCGAGATCGCCGCCCTTATGCGGTACGACGAAGAGTCGGCCGGCGGCGTGATGACCACCGAGCTGGTGAGCGTCCCGGAGGACCTGACGGCGGATGAGGCGATCGTCGCGGTCCGGATGCGGGGGCGCGAGGTGCGCGATTTCTACACCATTTACGTGGTCGACGCAGCGCAGAGGCTCGTGGGAACGCTGGGACTGCAGGACCTGATCCTCGCGGACGGGAAGTCGCCGGTCAGCGAGGTCATGAACCGCGACGTCGTCCGCGTGGGCCCGACCGAAGACCAGGAGCAGGTCGCGCGCCTGATCGCAAAGTACAACCTCGTGTCGATCCCCGTCGTCGACGAATTCCAGCGGCTTCTGGGCCGCATCACCGTGGACGACGTGATCGACATCCTCGAGGCCGAGACCACGGAGGACCTCTTCCGCCTGTCGGGGGTGCACGAAGAGGAGGAGGCGTACGCGTCGGCGGCGGACATCGTACGCTCGCGGGCGCCGTGGCTCATGATCACGCTCGGGACCTCGGGTCTGGGCGCGCTCGTGGTGGCGCAGTTCGAGGGCACGATCCAGAGGCTTGCGTTCATCGCGGTCTTCATGCCGGTGGTGGCGGCCATGGCCGGCAATTCCGCCATCCAGGCGACGACCGTAGCGGTGCGCCGGCTGGCCCTCGCCGGCAGGCCGACCCGGCCCGCGCGGTCTCTGTGGCGCGAGATCGCGGCGGGATTCGTGATTGGGGGCCTGGTCGGGGTGCTGCTGGGGATCTCTGGCGGTGTTTGGCAAGGCAGCATGCGCGTGGGCCTCGTCGCGGGAGGCTCGATGTGGCTCGCGACCACGCTCGGCGCGACCTGGGGCGCCGCGTTCCCGCTGCTGCTCGACCGACTGGGCCTGGATCCCGCGGTATCGTCCTCGGTCTTCCTCACCACCATGACGGACATGCTCTCGTTCCTGCTGATCCTGGGATCGGCGTCGTACTTCCTGGTGCGCTGGCTCTGATGGCGATCGTGCGAACAGAGGCGTTCGTCCTCAAGGCATTCCGCTTCGGCGAGACGAGCATGATCTACCGTCTCCTGACCCGCGACCGGGGCGTGGTGCCGGTGATCGCGCGCGGAGCGCGTGGTCCGAAGAGCAGGCTTGGCGCCGCCGTCAACGCCTTCCGTCGGTTGGACGTCACGTACTATGACAAACCGAGTCGCGAGATCCAGACTCTCTCCCAGGCCGAGGTAGTGGCCGACTACCCCGACATCGTCTCCTCACTGGAGAAGCTCGAGGTGGCCGGGCTGTGGTTCCGCTTCCTCCGGTCCATCCTGCCCGACGGAGCTCCGGCGGAGCCGTTCTACGCGCTGGCGGTGGACGCGCTCGTTCGGCTCGAGCGGACACCGCCGTCCCGGCTCTCGCGGTGGGAGACGTATCACCGGGCGGCGGCGGCCGGGGTTCTCGGCCTGGCGCCGCGCCTCGACGCTTGCATGGCGTGCGAACGGCCGCTGCCCGACGATCTGCCGCTCGCGTTCTCGATCGAGGAGGGAGGCCTGGCGTGTCGGACGTGCGCGCCCACCACCATCCGACCGCTCACGGCCGCCGAGTACGCCCTGCTCGCTCTGTACCACCATCCGGACTGGACGCTGGTCGAGGAGCTCGACGGCATGGAGGAGGACGAGAGGCGCGTGCAAGCCCTCATCCACCTCTTCGTAGCCTATCACGCGGACCTGCGGCCGCCCCCCGGCCCGCCGGCCGGATGAGCGATCGGCCCTCCCCCGACGGGGACGCGGTCCACCGCGTGGTGGGCACGGCGGGCCACATCGACCACGGCAAGACCGCGCTGGTCGCCGCCCTGACCGGAATCGACACCGACCGGCTCCCCGAGGAGCGTCGCCGGGGCATCTCGATCGACCTGGGGTTTGCCCCACTTGGGCTGGGACCAGGCGCTCCACCCGCGAGCGTGGTGGATGTCCCGGGCCACGAGGGGTTCGTCAAGAACATGGTTGCGGGCGCCAGCGGGATCGACGCGGTGCTGTTCGTCGTCGCGGCGGACGAGGGGATGATGCCGCAGAGCCGCGAGCACCTGCTGGTGCTGGAGGCGCTCGGGGTCGAGAGGGGCGTGATCGCGATCACGAAGACGGATCTCGTCGAGCCCGAATGGGCCGAGCTCGTGGCAGAGACCGTTCGCGAGGAGCTTCACGGCTCCGCGCTCGCCGAGGCCCCCGTTATCCTGGTGTCGAGCAGGAGCGGCGAAGGCGTCGAAGCGCTGAGGCAGGCGCTCGCCCGGGTGGTTGCGGCGGCTCCCCGCCGGCACGACGACTTCCCGTTCCGCATGCCGATCGACCGCGCGTTCGGAATGACGGGCGTGGGAACGATCGTGACCGGCACGGTATGGAGCGGAGAGCTGTCCGAAGGAGAGTTCGTCGTGGGGCTGCCGTCACAGGAGCGGGCCCGTGTGCGGTCGGTCGAGGTCCACGGAGAATCGGTGAAGTCCGCGCGGCCGGGACGGCGTGCGGCCCTGGGACTGGCCGGCGGAGGTCACGCCTTCGCTCGCGGGACCACGCTGGTCTCGCCGGACCGCCCGTGGCGCGCGTGGATGCGGGTCGAGGTCGGGGTGTGGCTCGCGCCATCCGCGCCGCGTGCCCTCCGGCCTCGAGACCGCGTGCGCGTCCACCATGGAACTACCGAGGCGATGGGTCGCCTTCGGTGGTACGACGTCCGTGGGGTGGCGCCCGGCGGCGAAGGGTACGCGCTGCTGGAGCTCGAGTCCCCGATCGTGGCCGCGGTGGGGGATCGCTTCGTGCTGCGCGCCTACAGTCCGGTGGAGACGATCGGGGGAGGCCGCGTCCTCGCTCTCGGCGGCCGGCGCCTGCGGGGAGCCGAGCGGGTCCTGCGCCGGGAGAGTCTGGCCGCCCTGGACGCCGCGCCTGCAGGCGACCGGCTGGTTCGTGCGCTCGAGCTCGCGGGCCCCGTGGGGATCGAGGCCTTGGGGTTGCCGATCGCGACCGGTCTGGGCGAAAGCGAGCTCGCCGCGGCGGCGGAAGCGGCGGGCCCGCGGATCGAGCAGCGCGGGAGACGCTGGTTCGCCGCCGCCGCGCGGGAGCGGGCGATGGCCCGGGTCGTGACCGCGCTCGAGGCATTCCACGCGCGTGAGCCGCTGCAGTTGGGGATGCCGCTCGAGGCGGCGCGTCAGGCCGCCCGGGCCCCTGCCGCCCTGGCCGAATCGGCGATCGAGGCCCTGGAGCGCTCGGGCGCGGTCGAGCGCCGCGGCGCCGTGCTCGCTGTCGCCGGCCAGCGGGTGGAGCTGGACGTCGGGGACCGGCGGGTGGTGGAGCGCGCGATGGCCCGCTACGATGAAGCCGGGTTGGAACCCCCGGAGACCGGAGCCCTGGCCGCGGAGCTGGGGGTCGACGCGGGCCGCTTGCGGGAACTGCTCAGGCTCCTGGAGCGTCAGGGGAGGGTCGTCAAGCTGGCCGGCGACTGGTATGCGGACGCGGGCGCCCTGGCCATGGCGGAGCGGATGCTGGTCGAGCGGCTGGGTCGCGAAGAAGGCGGCGCGGACACGAGCGCGTTCAAGGAGATGTTCGGCGTGACGCGGAAATACCTGATCCCGATCCTGGAGTACTTCGACAGGCGCGGTCTGACCCGCAGGGATGGGAACCGTCGGGTGCTGGCGGGCCGCCCGTGAGCCCACGGCACCGGCTGGCGACTCTGGCCCTGGCGGGGGCGCTCGCGGGGGCGGCGTGCGCCAGCTCCCGGACGGCGCCCCCGCCCGGCGCCGAGGCCCGGGACCGCACCGAGGACCCGGAGCTCACCGCCGCCCGCGAGGCCGCGCGGCCGGAGTTCGAGACCCAGGCGGACGCGCTCGCGGCGGGCGTGTACGAGCCGTTCGAGCACCCCGACTCCGTGAGCCCGGGACCGGCGGCCGTGCCGCCGACCGTGCCGGGGCTCGATGCCGGCCCGGACCCGTCCACGGACGAGCTGCTCGGAACTCTGGGGGACGAAGGCCCGTATAATGCAGTAGCAGCCCCCCGGAGCGAGGCGGGTGAGTGGACCCTTCAGCTGGGAGCCTTCGAGTCTGAGACCGGAGCCCTCGTTCGCATTCGACAGATCGCCAGTGACTTTCCGCTGCTTCCGCGATGGTACGAGCGCGGGGCCGGACGCGTGCGTGTGTTCGTCGGGCGCTTCGCCGATCGATCTCAGGCGGAGCTCGAGCGCGCTCGCGTGGCGGAGGCTGGCTATTCGGACGCCTGGGTCACTCGCGTCCCGTAGCTTCCGTGCGTTGGTGCCGGTGCACAACGCTCTCGGAACGGCCGCGCTGGCGCTCGCGCTGCTGGCGGCGCCGCCGGCGCTGAGCGGCCAGACGTCACAAGCGCAGCCCGCCGTGCGGCTGGAGCAGAACTTCCCCAATCCGTTCACGCCCGGTGTCAGCCCCACGATCTTCACCTATCACCTCGACGCGGACAGTCGGATCACGCTGTCGGTCTACAACCTGATCGGCCAGGAGGTCGCGCGGGTGGTGGATCGGGAGGACGAGAAGGGAACCCATCGGGTGGCGTGGGACGGTGCGGATGCCAACGGGAACTTCGTTCCCGCAGGCTTCTACTTTTACAAACTCGACGCAGGCGAAATCGAAGCCTTGGGCCGCCTCCGCGTCCTGTCCGCAAACCAGCCGTGAGCCATCCCGTGAGCAAAGGGGCTGGAATGTGGGGCTATAATATGCCGGGGGATAGGTAGGGCGTTCAAAACGGCTCAGATGCAAGGCGCGCGACGAGGGCGGGTACCCACCGAAGGTGGGTGGCGAGGCGTACTGAAAGGTACGCCGCAGGGCGGCGCGAGGAGCGCAACGCCGCAGATGAGCCGTTTTCAACGCCCTACGGGATCTGGTAAAGCATGCGGCCGCACGATTCGCACAAGATCGGAGCTTCCTGCTCCTTCATCTCCGCCATCCGACCCATAGGGAACTTCACGAAGCACCCGTAGCAGACCCCGCGTCGCATCGGAACGAGGGGCCGGTCGTACTTGCGGCGGATCGTCTGGTAGCGGCGCATGATCGCCGGATCGATCTCCGTCTTGAGGCTCTCGATCTCGTCGTCGATGGCCGTCACGTCCCCGGTCTCGAATCCCAACTCCCCGTAGGAATTGTCCGCGAGGTCGCGTTTGAGCTGCAGCAGGTCCTGGAGCGCGATCAGAAGATCGATCGTCGTCTCGAGGTTTCCGCTCATGTCAGACGTCCGCGTGCTCGAGCACCTTGAAGAATTTCTCGGCTGAATCGATCTCGTCGAGCCGGGAGAGGTTCTTCGGGTTCTTGCAAAACTGGGCGATCTTGCCAAGGACGGGGAGGTACTGGTTGGAGATCTCGACGGGCGGTGCGACGATCAGGAAGAAGTGGTGCACCGGCTTGCCGTCGACGGCCTCGAAGTCGAGTCCGCCGGCCTTTCGAGCGTAGACGACCCGCAGGCGGTCCACCACCAGCGATCGACAATGCGGGATCGCGACACCTTTGCCGATGCCCGTGGAGCCGAGGTTCTCACGCTTCTTCAACAATCGAAAGAGCTCCTCCGATTTCTCGTTTACCGACAGGTGCTCCACCAGTTCCTTCAGCGCCTCCTCTTTGGTTTCGGCGTCGAGATCGAGATCGATTTCGTCGGGCGCGAAGAACTCGACCAGCTTCATGGAATCGACATCCCTCGGGTCGTGTCGGTTTCATCGAACGGACGCCGCAAGTTACAGATCGCGTCGGAACCTGACAACGAAACGGGGACCGCTTCGGTCCTCGTCGAGATCGGTGATGCGCTGCGCCAGGAGGAGCTCGACGTAGGAGAGAACGTTAATGCCCGAAATGCCGGTGCCGACATCGGCGTGCCATTCCTCGTAATCGCCAAGCGCTCCGGCATCAGCGAAGGCCACCCAGTGCCAGCTCAGAAACAGCAGAGCGATCCGCCTACCCACGGGGAGCGGGAGACGGATCGCGGTGGAAGCCTGGGCTCCCTGCGAGTCGACGAAGCTACCCCCGCGAAACCCGCGCAGGGATCCGGGCCCACC
>DASQEN010000161.1:0-5441 GCA_035633635.1 Gemmatimonadota bacterium
TCCTGCTTGCCCAGCGCGAGCAATTGCTCGAGCAGCGATTGGCTGTCGCGCATCGAGCCGGCCGCACGCCGGGCAAGGACCTCTAGGGCCTCGGACTCGGCCTCGACCCCCTCGGCCTCGACGATCTGCCGCAGGCGCTGCGGGATCGAGCGGGTGCGGATGCCCGCAAAATCGAACCGCTGGCACCGCGAGAGGATCGTCGGGAGGATCTTGTGGGGCTCGGTGGTCGCAAGCACGAAAACGACCCCGCGCGGCGGCTCCTCGAGCGTCTTGAGGAGCGCGTTGAACGCGTCCTTGGAGAGCTGATGGACCTCGTCGACGATATAGACTTTGTAGCGTCCCTGGGCCGGCGCGTACTTGACCGCTTCGCGAAGCTCCTTGATGTCGTCGATACCGCGGTTCGAAGCGGCGTCGATCTCGATCACGTCGAGCGAGCGGCCGGTCGCGATCGTCTGGCAGTTGGCGCACTCCCCGCACGGCTCTCCCGTCACGCCCCGGTCGCAGTTGAGCGCCCTGGCGAGGAGCCGGGCCGTCGTGGTCTTGCCGCTGCCCCGCGGGCCGGCGAACAGGTACGCGTGGGCGGTGCGCCCGCGCTCGAGCGCGTTCGACAGCGTGCGGGTGACGTGCTCCTGGCTGATCACGTCCGCGAACGTCGCGGGTCGGTATTTCAGCGCCAGCGGCAGGTGGGTCATCGGGGCGGGATCCGGCTTGAAGGCCAGGGGGAGTCGGCTAGAGAGAAAATACCCCAGGCGGGCCGCAGCGACCCTGACGTCTACGTACCGCTGCTACCTTCCGGTCCTGACGGGGTTGGTAGGTCCGAGCCCTGCGCGCCTGGGGCATGATGGAAGGTATCCGGGCGAGCCGGATGCGTCAATTCCGGCGATCGCATGGCGCGATCTCGGGGTCGTCCCCCTCGGACCAGCACCGAAGATCTCCCACCGAACTCTGCAGCTGCCATTTCCCGTCCAGGATGTAGGCACCATGCAGCATCGCCCGCACCTCGCAGCGCGACAACGGAGCCGCGGTGGGCAGCTCCTCCGGAAGCGGATCGACGACCGGCCTCGGCGGGAGCGTCACATCCGGGATCCATGGCTCGTGCTCGATCGTGGCTACGATGCCGGGCGTATCGATCAAGGCTCCCCCCAGCGCGAATTCCATGCGAGTCGTGCGACCCGGCAGGACCCGGGCTTCGCGGCTCTCCTGCCTGTAGCCGAGATACTCCGTAAGGATGTACTGGACACCTACCGGGACGCGCTCGATGAAGTACGACCCATCCCCTCGGGTGACGTTTCCCAGCGCCGTCTCCTGGATGAGCACCTGGCCCCCCACGAGGGGTTCCCCGGTCGCAGCGTCGAAAACACGCCCTTCGATGCGGCCGGTGGGCTGAGCGACGGCGATGCCATGAAGCGCGGCCGTCAGGAACAGCGCACCTCCCAGTCTGATCATGAGACGTTCCTCAGCTGTTCGATGATGTGCAGGAGCGCTGGCCCGAGAATGACCACGAACATTGCCGGGAAGATGAACAGCACCAGCGGGAACACGAGCTTGATCGTGGTCTTCGCCGCCGCCTCCTCCGCGCGCTGGCGCCGCTTGGTGCGCATCGTCTCGGCGTGAAGCCGGAGCGAGCGCGCGATCGAGGTCCCGAACCGGTCCGTCTGAACGAGCATCGCGACGAGCGAGCGAACGTCCGGCAGGTCCGTGCGATCGGCGAGGTGCCGCAGGGCCTCATCGCGAGGAGTGCCGGTCTGGATCTCGAAGTTCACGCGCGCGAGCTCCGCCCGCATCACGCGGCTCACTGGTCCGATCTCCTCCGAGACATGGAGCATGGCCTGGTTCAACCCCATGCCCGACTCGACGCAGATGACCATCAGGTCGAGCACATCGGGAAGCGACTTCTGGATTTCCTTTCGTCGGGCAGCCGCGCGCCGTGTGATGTACACGCGCGGGATTCCCCATCCTATCAGGGCGGTTCCGGTAGCCGCCAGGACCGCCAGACCGGGAATCCATCCAAGCAGGCTGGCCAGCATACCCCCCGCCAGCCCCAACCCGAACGTCAGGGCGACACGCAGCGCGTAGTAGATCGGCACCGCATTGGAACGAAGAAACCCCGCCCGTTGGAGGAGATCGCTGGTCGTTTGCTTCGCCGCTTTCTGCTTCACGATCCTGTCACCCAGGCTCTCCAGCATGACCTCGATCCGCTCCCGCGCCTCCGACCGGCCGCTGCGGGCCCCGTCGTCTCCGGCGGCTCGAACTCCCCTCAGCCGTTGGCGAACGACACGCGGTTGCGGCGAGGCCAGAGCTCCGACCCCGAACACGAGAAGCGTTACCGACAGCGCGGCGAGAATGGTGGCGAGATACAGCATCACGGTCCCCCTTCAACGATCAGACTTCGATGTCCACGATCCGGCGAATGACGAAGAACCCCACGATCTGAAGAAGCAGGGCGGTGGCGATCAAAACCCTGCCGATGTTCTCGGCCCACAGGATCGACATGTAGTCCCGATTGAGCAGGTAGATCAGAAAACCGATGATGATGGGGAGACCGGCCAGCAGGTAGCCCGTCAAACGGCCCTGGGCGGTGTATACGCGAACCTGCCGCTGGATGGTGAAGCGCTCCCTGATCGTACGTGCCAGGTTATCGAGAATCTCGGCCATGTTACCGCCCACCTCGCGCGGAACCAGGACCCCGGTATTGAAGATCCGCACGTCTGTCAGATCGATGCGCTCCGCCAGGCCGGACAGCGACTCGTCAAGAGGCAGGCCGAACCTCTGCTCCTCGAACACCCGGCGGAACTCCGGACCCAGAGGGGCGCCTATCTCGTCAGCGACCATCTTGAGCGCGGTCGAGAACGCGTGCCCAGCGCGGATCGCCCGGCCGAGCAGATCGATGGCATCGGGGAAAATCTCTTCGAACGCCGCGACCCGTTTCGCCTTGCGGCGACGTGCGTACAGCCAGGGAAGGGTGGCGCCCAGGATGGCGGGGGGGAGCGCGACGACAAGGAATCCCGTGAACAGATACACCAGCGCGCCGCACATCAGCGCCGAAGCGCCAGTGAGCAGCACGAACCGGCCGGGACGCCACCCCAGCCCCGACTGTTCGATCAATCGGCTCAGGTCCCCCGAGCGGGGCAGCATACCGGCGAGGAGGTCCAGAGCGCTCGGTGACGAGTCCGGGGTCTCGCGGAAGAGCTCCAGAGCCGTAGGCGCCTCGCCGGGCTCCTCCGCCGCGCCGACACGCGCGAGCATCCCCCGCCGCGTTCGACCACGACGCCAGTGATCGCAGAGCAGGCCCAGCACGACGATCGCCAGTGCTACGGCTACGGCCGCAAACCCGGCTCCCAGCCAGAGTGATATAGAGGCACTCATCGTCCGTCCTCCTCGAATGGGTAGCGAACTTCCGCGAACAGACGCGGACGGAGCTCCGTCTCGTGGCCGCTGGCAGGAGCGGGGTCCGGGGGCTCCTGCCGTGGAGAGGCGGGACTCTTGTGGAGCCCGAGCATGGTCGAGAACAGCGGTGCCCGCAGGCTGTCGTCGTCGGGTATCCGCGCGGGGCTCATCGCTCGGCTCCCGCCAGGAGTACGGCCGGGATGGAGGGCTCGGGTCGAGCCTCCTCCTCGGACACCGAGTCGAGAATCGACGCGGGGAGCGAAACCCTCACGCGGCGCCCCTGCCGGTGCCGAAGCCGTGACGGCCAGCGGGACTTTTTCTCCGGCTCTGGTTGGACACCCGTGATCTTGCCGACCAGCTCACCCATTTCCCGTTCACAGACGGAGGGCACGTTCATGACGAGCGGCTCGCCGGTATTGATCGAGTGCACGGCCGACTCGTAGTCGTTGGACAGCGTCCAGAAGACTTCGAGGCCCAGCGTGCGCTCTACGTCCTTGAGCGTGATGTCCCCCTGGGAATGGAACCGGTTGATCACCACGCGGAGGGGACGCTCGGGAACCACGCGCTTGAGCACGCGCCGCACGCGCTGGATGTTTCGCAGCGATGGCACATCGATCTGTGTGACGACGAAGATCTCCTCGGCGGTTCGCAGTCCGGCGATCATCCGGGAGTCCATAGAATTCGAGGCGTCCACCACGACCCAGTCGTAGACGCCGCGCAGGAATCCCAGGATCCTCTCCACCTCTTCGGCGCCGATCCCCCGCCCTTCGTCGGGGTCGAATGGAGCCGAGAGCACGTCCACGCCCGAATCATGGGTCGCGATGTACGAGCTCAGAAGGTCCTCGTCGATGCGGTGAAGGTTCCGCGCGAGGTCCACGATCCCATAACTGGGCTCGATCCCGAGGTACAGGGCGATTTCCCCCAGCGTGAGATCGAGGTCCACGAGCAGGACCCGCTCGCTTGTCTGCCGACGCAACTGGATCGCCAGGTTGGTGGCCACCGTTGTCGATCCCGCGCCTCCCTTGGCTCCGAAGAACAGCAGCACCTTGCCCTCCGTCTCCGCACTCCCACGCGAGCCGGTGGGGACTTTCCGCGACAACCGATCGATGGCTTCGTCGAACGACTCCTGGGAGAGAGGCTTCTCCAGGTACTCCGAAACCCCGGCCCGCATCGCTTCCACCAGCGTCTCGGGAGGCACTCCCGTTCCCGCAGCCACGATTCGGGTCTCCGGATTCGCATCCGCCAGATACCGCGCCACCCTGCACCCTGTCCGGGGGTCGTCATCGAGATCGATAAAGACCAGTTGTGGAGAGGTCAGGCGGATTTTCTTCATCTGGAGCTCGGTCAGCTCCTGGAACGGGAGTCCGAACTCGAGGACGAGGTCCAACGTGTCCGCTTTCTCGCCGCATTTCCTCAGACCCGCGACAAGAGACTCGTCTGTGCTGATCACCACCGCCGGGACTCGATTCATTCCACTGGCCTCCGTCTTCATTCGATTAGATGGACGTACTTGAGGGACGCACCACCGGAGACCTCGATTCCGCCTGGGACCCCGCTCGGGTAAAGGAAGCGGCCGAATACTTCGTTCCCGCGCATTTCTTCGATGAAGAAGGCGGTGACGTTGGTGATCGTGACCGGCTTCTTGCCCGGACCGATTTCCTCCCGAGGGTCGTAGAGCGGCATGTACACGATGCGCGGACTCCCTTCCCACGCCGGGGCTGCGCTCATGGCCACCGAATCCCCTGCCAGATCCCAGTACGCGCCCGGGTCCTTGGCGATCAGCTCGTCCATGCCCTGGCGCGTCGGGCCGATCATGTTGCCGTTCTCGATCATGTACTGCTCGCCGAGTGTCACGAGCGCGGGGTTGCAGTTGGCGATGTTCCAGCGATACCGGTCGCCCCCCACTGCGGGCCCACCATCGGCTTGCGGAACGTCCCATGGGTAGTACCAGCCCGGTTGAGGCGCCTTCTTGGGATCTCCCGACTTGAGCAGGATCGGGCGACCGAAATCCGCGACATAGCTCGTACCCGGCGGATCGATGCCATTGCTTGCCG
>DASQEN010000162.1:0-11250 GCA_035633635.1 Gemmatimonadota bacterium
GCCCCGTGCCCGGGCGCGGTGTGCACGACTCCCGTTCCCTCCCCTGTCGACACATGGTCGGCCAGGAACAAGGGGCTGGGGCGGTCCTCCAGCGGATGGGTGAACACGAGGCCTTCCAGCTCGCGGCCGGTCAGCGTGCGTACGATGCGGGCGCGCTCGAACAGTCTCGAGAGCGCCTCGTGCCTGTCGACCGCGTAGAGCAATGTGCCGCGATCCGTCTCGACCACCGCGTACTCGACGTCCGGATGCACGACGACTGCACGGTTGGCGGGAAGGGTCCAGGGCGTCGTGGTCCAGATCAGCACTCCGGCAGACTCCGCGTCGGCCGGGAATACTCCACGCGGGTCCTCGCGAAGATCGAACCTCACCGTGACCGACAACGACTTCTTGTCGTGATACTCGATTTCCGCCTCGGCCAGGGCCGTCTGGCAGACCGTGCACCAGTGGATCGGCCTCAGGCCGCGATAGACGTAGCCTCCCTCGACCAGGTCGGCGAACACCTCGACGATGTCGGCCTCGTAGTCGTTCGACATCGTCAGGTAGGGATCGTCCCACGAGCCCCAGCCACCCAGACGTCGGAACTCGGCGCGCTGGATGTCCACCCACTCCGCGGCGTACTCCCGGCAGCGCGCGCGCAACTCCAGGAGGCCGGGCTGCTCGCCTCGCTCCTGGAACTCCCGCTGGACGTTGATCTCGATCGGCATGCCATGACAGTCCCAGCCGGGAACGTAGGGCGTGTCGTAGCCGGTCATCGAACGGCTGCGAACGATCATGTCCTTCTGGATCTTGTCCACGGCGTGTCCGAGATGGATGTGGCCGTTGGCGTAGGGAGGCCCGTCGTGAAGGACCCACCGCTCGCGATCCGCGCGTCGGCGGCGCAGCTCCCCATACAGGTCGTGCTCCCGCCAGCGGGCCAGCGTCTCGGGTTCACGCTGCGGCAGGCTGGCCCGCATCGGGAACAGCGTGCGGGGCAGGTTCAGGGTCTCCTTGTAGTCCTTCTGTCGCGTCGCGTCGGACATTCAGGCTACCTCTGCCGGGGTCAGACGCTCGGCTTCGTCCAGCCGCCCGATCGTCTCGCGGATGACGCGTGTCATTCTCGGCTCCGCCTCGCCAGCTACGCGGATGATCGTCTCGACGTCCACCGGCTCCAGCGCATCGGGGAAGCACTCGTCCGTCACGATCGAGACCCCCAGCACGCGCATGTTCGCGTGACGCGCCACGATCACCTCGGGTACCGTGCTCATCCCGACGACGTCGGCGCCGATCGTGCGCAGGAAGCGGTATTCGGCGCGCGTCTCGAGATTCGGGCCGGCAACGGCGACGAAGATCCCCACGTGCAGGCGAATGCCCGCCTCGAGGGAGACCCGGTCCGCCAACGCCCCCAGTCCCCGATCGTACGGGTCACTCATGTCGGGAAATCGCGGACCGAGCTCGTCGAGATTGGGGCCGCGGAGCGGATTGTCCCCGATGAGGTTGATATGATCGTCGATGCGCATGAGATCCCCGCGCCTGTATCCCGGGTTCATGCCGCCGCACGCGTTCGAGACGACCAGCGTGTCGACCCCCATCTTCTGCATCACCCGGATCGGGAAGGTCACCTGCTCCATCGAATAGCCTTCGTAATAGTGGAACCTCCCCTGCATGACCATCACCGAACGCCCCTCGAGCCGGCCGAACACGAGACGCCCGCTGTGGCTCTCCACCGTGGAGACGGGGAAGTGGGGGATCTCGCCGTACTCGATCGTGTCGTCAATCTCGATGTCGCGGATGAGGGCGCCAAGCCCGGTGCCGAGCACTACGCCCACTTCCGGACTCCAGCCACCTCGGCCGCGCACGTGCTCCACCGCCTCGTCGATCCTCTGCAGCCGGCTATCGTTCACGGGCCTCCCCTTTTCTCCGTCCGTCCCGGTTCCTGCTCGACGACGAGCAGAGGGTGTGCCTCGAGGGTCCGGCGGTGCTCGTCCAGGAATACCTTGAGCCGGCGCACGAAGTCGCGCTCGGTGCTTTCGAGCTCCTCGATGCGTTGCTCCAGCGAAGCCCTGCGGCGCTCGGCATCGGCGACCATGCGGTCAGACTCCACCTTCGCCTCGCGTTTGGAGAGCTCGCCCTCTCGCACCGCCGCTTCCCGGGCATCCTCCGCCTGGCGCTTCGCGTTCGCCATCGTCTCCTTGAGCGCCTGCTCCATCTGCCGGTAGTCGTCCACGGTCGACTGCACCGCGAGGAGCCTCTCCTCCAGGCCGTTGACGCGCATGACGAGCTCCGCCATCTCCTCGGATACCAGCTCCAGAAAGGCGTCGACGGCCACGGGGTCGTACCCCCGGAACACCTTGTCGAACTCCTGCTTCTTCACATCCAGTGGGGTCAGCGACACGGTCAGCCTTCCGCCCGTGGTCCCAAGAGGGCGGTTCCGAGACGCAGCATCGTCGATCCTTCCTCGATCGCCACAGTGTAGTCGCTCGACATCCCCATCGAGAGCGTGTCGGGACGCAATCCGTCTCGACCGCTCAGCCCGGTCATCCGCTCGAACAGCGTTCGGGCTCGGCGGAAGGTCGCCCTGAGAACAGGCTCCTCGCTCGTCAGGGGAGCCATCGTCATGAGTCCGCGGACCGACACGCCCGGAAGGTCCACGATTTCGGCCGCCTGATCGACCACCTCGTCAGGGGAAAATCCATGCTTCTGCTCTTCCCCGCCCGCGTTCACCTCGATGAGAACCGGGAGCGTGCCCCGGCCATCATCCATGTGTCGGGACAGCGCGCGCGCGAGCCGCATGGAGTCGACGGACTGGATCCAGTCGAACGCGGTCACGGCGTCGCGAACTTTGTTGCGCTGCAAGTGACCGACCATGTGGCGGGTGGCCCCGTGGCTCTCCAGCGAGGTCGCCGCCTGGGAGAACTTCTCCATCGCCTCGCCGACCCGGTTCTCGCCGATCTGGCGAAGACCCGCCTCCAGCACGGCGACGAGCGTTCGCGCCGGATGGCCTTTGGTGACCGCGACGATGAGGATCTCCGCCGGGTCGCGTCCGTTCCTCGCGCACGCCTCGGCCACCCGGTCCTCGACCTTGCGCAGGCGTTCGGGCAGGTCGTCGTGAACCATAATAGCTTGAGAATCTACCCCGCTCGGCGGGCCGGTTCAAGGATTCGGCGGCTGTTCGCGACCCGGGGCTCCAGCCCGGGCACGGTGCCCCTTAAACCCCTGCCCGGCAAAGCCGGTTTTGCTGGAAGACGCGCGCTCTCTGCGACATATTCCCGGAGCCGACATGAAACGGTTGCTTCCCCTTTCGACCCTGTTCGCTCTGGCCCTGCTGGCCCCGGCTCCTTCCGCCACCGCCCAGTTCGTCGACGAGTACTTCTCCCCCGTTTCGGCCGTGCCTCCAGAAGGAGCTTACGCCCCGAACGTCCAGGCGGCCGTCGAGGAGGGGTATCGCCAGCTCGAAGCGGTCACGTCGCCGTCCGACGACGCGCACCTCGATGCCGCCGAGACCGCCTTCGAGGAGGCGCTGGAGGCGGAATCGACCTCCGTTCACGCCCTCAACGGCATGGGGATGTACGAGCTGGCCAAGGACGAGCAGTGGCTGGTGCTCTTGGAGAGTCTCAAGAAGATCTTCAATCGCGATCATATCTCGATGGCGATCAAGTCGTTCGAGAAGGCGTTGGAAGTCGATCCCGGCTTCCTTCCTGCGCGGTTCAATCTCGGGCTCGCGTACCGCCAGGCGCGGGGTTCCGACAACTATCGCAGAGCCGCCCAGGAGTTCTTGCGTGTCGTCGAAGCCGATCCTGGATACAACGACGTCATGAAGCTCCTGGTCCTCACCTACCGCGACGCGGGCGACCTGGCCGCAATGCGCTCCGCGATCCAGGAAGCGGGGACGGATCTGGCCGGACGCCCGACTATGGAGCTCCTACTCGCCTACTCGCTGATCAATGCCCCCGAGTCGACGGCCGAAATAGTGCAGGAAGGCGTTCAGGCATACTGGCGCGGGCTTCTGGCGATCGAGAGTGAGCAAGACGCCCAACTGTACTGGCACGACCTGCGTGCCATCGTCACTTCAGAGACGAACACGGAGTTCCGAGGAGTTCCGCTCGATCGGAAGCCCGAGCACATCCGCGCCTACTGGCAACACCTCGCCGACCAGTCGTTCGTGAGCCCGGACGAGCGGCTGGCCGAGCACTATCGGCGACTTCACTACGTCATGGAGAATTTCCGCCTCGATCTTCCGGAGCGGCGTCACTACTCGGCGATCGACGCCTACGTTCCCAGCTGGCAGACGGGCTTCGACGATCGGGGGGTGATCTACCTGCGGCACGGCCCGCCGGACGATACGGCCATTTTCTCGGGTCCCGAGTTCGAGCGCAACCTATCCTGGAAATACGAAGCGGCCGACGCCGAACCGATGCTCTTCCACTTCGTCAGCGACGAGGACGTGGGCGACTACAAGCTCGTGCGCCGCCTGAGCGACGCGGTCATCTCGACCAACACGTCGATGGCCGGACAGACCCTGCTCGACCAGAACGCTAGCACCATGCTGAACTCGGGTCGACTCGATGCGTACGACTCCCGGATTCTCGCCACCCAGCGCGTGGCGCTGCAGGATCTCTACCGCTCGCGCGGGCACCTCGATCCCGAGTACGATCTGACCGCCATGGGACTTGACCTCCAGATCCTCCAGGAGGAGGAGGCGCGTCTCGCCCAGGACATCCAGATCGGGACCCGCACACAGAGCTATGAGCCGGAGCCCTCGGATCCGCTCCTGTATCCGGTCTATGCGGTTCCGTTCAGGTCTCCGTCCGGGGGCACCGAGGTGGCCTTCTACTACGCTCTGCCGACCACCGGCATCACGATCCTTCCGCGAGGTTCGGGAAGCGAAGTGGACTACCGCTACCAGCTCATGGTGACGTCAACCGAGAATCCCGACGATATCCAGGGCCGGGCCGACGAGGAGGTACGGATCGCGACCCCGCAGCAGATCCCGCAGGAGCCGGGCGTGATGCTACCGGGAATCGAGCGCGTGGACGTGGGTCCCGGGCAGTACCACTACGGGCTCAAGGTCACGGACCTGAACTCCGGCCGCTTCGGCGTCCTGCAGGGAAGCGTTTCGGTGAGCGGATTGGACGGCCCCGGCCTGGCGATGAGCGGGGTCGTGCTGGCGACCCGGGTCGAGCCTGCGGTAGACACCTCGAATCCGTTTGTGCGGTGGGGCCAGACGAAGGTCCTTGCGCTGCCGTCGCGGTTGTTCAGGCGAGAGCAGTCGATCTTCGTCTACTACGAGCTGTACGGGTTGGACACCTCAGCGGGGGAGGCTCGTTATCGCACGACCTACACGCTGAGCGCACGCGAGCCCGATCGCAACGTCGTCGCCAAGTTCTTCTCGTCGATCGGCGAGCTTCTGTCCGGCGAGGAGGAGATGGGCGAGATCACGTTCGCGTTCGAGCGCAGTCACCCGGTGCCTGCGGATCCGCTGCTGGAATACGTATCGCTCGATGTTTCGGAATCCGAGCCGGGCGGATACACGCTCACCGTGGAAGTCGAGGACCTGTCCTCGGGACAGAAGGAGCGGCGCGAAGTGCCTCTGACCCTCACTCCGTGAACGCCACCTCGTAGGCCACAATCCGCGGCCGCTCAGGATCCCGCTCGTCGATCACGTAGAGGCGCCCGTCCGGAGAGAAGGCCGTGCTCCGCACGACCGCTGGCACCGCGACCCACGAGATCAGCTGCCCCTGCTCGTTGAAGACATCGTAAACAGTTCCCGCCGCCCGCTCGGGGCGATGCGTTCGTACCCAGAGTCGTCCGGCCGGATCCACCGAGAGCTCCTCCACCAGCGGGAACAGGGAATCGGGAATCGAAGCATCCTGAAGCAGGGAGTCCGAGACGTCACCGACCTGTTTTTGGAGGCGGGCCAGGAGCCGCTCCCGCTCCTCCTCCATCTCACGCGGGCTCTTCGGCACCGCAGAGCGGGAGGACTGTACCACCCGCGCCGTGGCCCCGCTGCTGTCCAATACCCGCACCTGATAGACGTCGGCGAAGGCGACGTACAGCCGACCCATCCCGTCGCTTGCGGTCAGGAACGAGACGTCGCGGGCGTCCTTGCGCACCCGCTGACCCGGCGGCAGCACAACCTCATAGACCATGGAGATGGAGTCGACGGGCAGCTGCATGTGGACCACGTACGCCCGCCGGCGCGCCGGGTCCCACTTCTTCAGGTAGTAGTGGCCGTACTCGGGGATCGGCAGGACGGACATCCCCACCCCGGTCAAGCCCGCGGACGACACGTACGTCCCCAGAGTCAGGAAGGACGTCAGCGCATTCTCCACCCCGTCCACGAACATCACGTACTTCCAGGGCGTGACCGCGAACTGATCGGCGGGTCCCACGCGGTCAGCGCGATCGTCCCGTTCACCGAAACGGTAGGCGAACTCCCCGGACGGGTCGAACACCACCACCTGCGCGTGGTCCGGGGCTTGGAAGTCGAGCAAGTAGATGGCGCCCTCCGCGTCGAGCGCGAGATCGCGGGGCTGGCGGAGATCCGCGCCGGACGCGGCGCCCTCCGAAAGCCCGGAGACCTCGCGGACGGTGACGCTGGACGGATCGATCAGCGGCGCCGCCTCGGCCGGCCCGGCGCGGTCCAGATCGGCCGCCTCGTTGGCGGGTTCTTCCCGCCCTCCGCAGGCCTGCCCGCAAGCGAGGACGATCGAGGCGGCGACCGCCAGGGAGCCTCGCGTTCGGCCCTGCATCGGATTCACCCCTGGAGCGCCTGTGCGGGCCGCTCGCTCCAGGCCCGATCCAGCACCACGCGCAGTTCGCGGATGGCTTCAGCCGGCTCCCTGGAGCCCTGGATGGCATCGCTGACCGCGATTCCGGTCACCACCGGCGTCGAGAGGACGTCCCTGATCCGCGCTGTCGTGATCCCCCCGATCGCCACCACGGGGATCGTCAGCCCGGGGATCGGCTCCCTGAACCCCGCCCTTTCGGGCTCCAGCACGGTCGCCTCGGGCTTCGTGCGGCTCGCATAAAACGCCCCCAGGCCTGCGTAGTCGGCACCCGACTCCTGCGCCAGCACGATCTCACCACGATCGTGAGCGCTGACTCCGATCACGAAATGCTCCGGGGACCGCTCGCGGACCTCCGCGGGTGGCAGGTCGTTCCGGCCGACGTGAACCCCGTCCGCACCGGATGCCAGCGCTACATCCCATCGATTGTTGACGACGACCAGCGTGTCGGGCTGGGAGGAAACCGCACCGACCCAGATCTCGACCAGCTTCTCGAGGTCAGCCGCCGGCATGTCCTTTCCGCGCACCTGGACGATGTCCACCGACTTCCAACCGTCCCTTCCCTCCTCGATCAGCCCGAGCGCCGAGTCGAGGCCGGATACGGAATGGACGAAGCAAAGCAGCGGCCGGGCGCGGTCGATCCGGGAGGCTACTGCTGATTCCCGGTACCGGTTCGGTACTGCCGGATATCCACGATGATGTTCTCGTATCCCCGGCCGGTGCGAAGGAACGTGGGCGAAGAAGTGCCCGTGTCCGTATCGACCAGGTTCTGTATCGAAGGATCCCCCATGAAACGCTCGTCGGTCGAGTAGATCAGCTGGTAGGATCCGTCCTTGCGAAAGTCCCCGAACGCGAACGTCTCTCCCTGCCCGCTGTACGTCCAGATCACGTACGGACCTACAGTGGCTTCTACGGGCTTGTCGATCGTCTCCGTTGGCGGCCCGTAGAGCAGATAGATGCGTCCGCGGTCGGTCTTGTAGCCGGGGTTCTGGCTCGAGGTGAAGAACTGGTTGGCATACGCGACCCGCTGCTCGACCGCCTCCTTGAACTCGTTGCCCGGCGACTCAGAATTCGGATCGGCGGTCTCTATGAAGCGATTGAGGAACTGCTTCTTTCCTGTCTCGTTGAGGGTGCCGAGCAGCTCCTGCTGCGCGGGGGTCAGGAAGATATCCAGGACCGAGATCACGCTGTCGACCTGGGCCAGGCTGAGATCGCCGTAATACTGCAGCGCTGGTCCCTGCGCCGGCGTCTCGGGCTCGAGGAACGCCAAGCGCTCAGTTTCCGGCGGCAATACCTCGAAAGCGCTGGACGAGCTCAGGCCGGACCCACAGTCGGCGCAGGCCACCTCGAGCTGATAATGTCCCGGCTTCAAACCCGCGATGCTGAACGCTCCCACGTCGAAGTTGCGGTCCTCGGTCACGGTGATCGTGCGCTTGCCGAGATCCTTCACCATCGCTCCGCCGGCGTCGTTCACACGCATGTCCAGCGCCACGCTCTCTTGCGGCTCGGGCAGAGCTTCGGGATTCACCTCGTAGTAAAAGTAGAGCATCGGGCTGTCGCGGTAGAAAGCACGCCGGGGATTGGGATTGAACATCGTCGTTCCAATCAGATAGGGCAGATAGGCACCCTCCTGGAGCCGCACGTCCTTGCGAACCTGATTGGTCATCAGCATGTCGCTGATCAGAGGCGGCGTCGCCGGCACGACGAGCGGCGTGGAGATCTCGAACGACTTCCCGCTGGTCATGTCCGTCACCCGAGCCTTGGTCGTGTATTCCCCCGCCGGAGCGTAGATCGCGAAGGTCTCGATCGTCGACACCCGATCCGACCCCGCCATCGCCTCGTTGAACGCTTCTGCGGTGATCTCGTGCGAAGTGTTATAGACCGACTCTCCACCGGCCTTCTCTACCATCACCTCCACGTTTGCCTTCGCGCGCAAAGTCTCGCCATCACGCTCGAACGTCATGAGCGTATAGGGGATCTCGACCGCGCCCTCGATCAGAGTGCGACCCTGTTCGGAGTAAAAGCGATTGGTCTCCAGCGCCAGGCTTCCGCCCTGTGCCAGGGCGGTCGCCGGGAGCGCCAGCAAGGCCAGCGGAAGCCATAGAAGGTGGTGACGATCGAGCATGGGAGGCTCACTCCTTGTCCTGCGAACCAGGCGGCGAGTCCCCGCCCGTCGGGCGGGGGCGAATGCTGCCGTATAAAGATCCTTGGGAAAGCGCGGGTTTAAGTTTGATCGCTCCGCGCACCGAGGGCAAGGTCGGCCCTCCGCCGGGGCCTGAAAAAGCGAAGAGGCGCCCGGGCCATTGCCCGGACGCCTCCCGCCTCTTTCGCGGGGAAGATCCCCGCTCCTTCAGCGCTCGCTAGAACAGCATGCTGACGCTGAAGTTGTTAGTGCCGCCGAGGCGGCCCCAGTCGCGGTACGCGTAGTCGAAGCCGGAGCCGAACGCGCCGAAGTCGAACTGTAGTCCCGCGCCGAAGCCCAGCCCGCGGAACACGTCGTTGTCGTTCACGCTGTCGCCCAGCTCCTCCTCGTCCGACTGGTACGTGTACCCGGCACGCGCGGCCACCTTGGTCGACACCCCGCCATTGTTCGCCGGGATCAGGGTCTGCGACCACTCCCCGCCGATCGAGTACGTCGTCTCCAGCTGCCGCGGAGCGCTGAACTCCGCGTTCACGATGAAGTTGCTCGACTCACTCTCCAGCAGGTAGTACGCCAGCGCCGTCTTCAACACAGTCGGCGGGCGGAAGTCCTGCGTGCGGAACTCCAGCGGCAGGTCACCGCTGTTGGGGAACGTGGGGAACTGCTCCGGACGGCCTTCCGTCTGCAGCCGGCTCCCCTCGCTCTTGAAGTTCGTCCCCAGGTTCTGCACCACGAACGCCAGCCGGATCCCGCGACCCGCGAACGTCGTGTGGTAGTTCGTTCCGAAGTCGAACTGGTACGCGTCGCTCACCACCCCGAAGATGTTCTCGTGCGCCCACTTCACGCTGGCGCCCGCAATGAACCGGTCCGAGATGTTGTGCGCGTACGTCCCCTGGACGTTCGTCGAGTACGTATCGAACTGCTGGCCGTTGCCCAGCGGCTCCTCGATCGTCGTCACTTCCATCTGGTCGAACGACAACACCGTCACCGCGCCGCCCACCGTCCCGTTGCCGCCGAACACCGGGGCGCCCACGCCCACGAAGTTGATCTGCGCGTCGAGCGGCATGTTCACGTTCGTGAACAGGGCCGCCGGGCTCCGAAGGAACCCCAGCCCTGCCGGGTTCCACCACAACCCGCTGATGTCGTCCACCACCGCGGTGAACGCCTGACCCATCGCCACGCCACGCGCGCCGACCGGGATCGTCAGGAACTCGCCACCGGCGTTGCCGATGAACGAAAACCCGTCTACCCGGCCTTCCAACAGCTGCAGCTGGCTTGCGTTCTGGCCACGGACCGGAGAGTACGCAGCGAGCAAAAGCGCCACCGCGAAGCTCCCCAGAACGGCCTGCTTCCAGAGCTTCCTCATAGGACTCGCCTCCCTCGCCACGTCAATTGATCACCGCGAAGCGGCCCAGATGCGTGCGACCGTCGGGTGTCGTCACGTGGAAATAGTAGTTCCCGCTCGCCACCAGCAGGTCGAATCGGGTACGAACGTCCCACTCCTCCGTGCCACTCCCGTCGCCGTGCTCCAGGATCCGCACCAGGTTCCCGCTGATCGTGTAGATCCGGATCGTCGCCTGCGTGGGTAGGTTCGTGAACAACACCCGCTGACGCCCGCGGCCGCGCGTGATCTCGTTCGCCGCGATGAACGGGTTCGGAACCACCGTGATCGCCTGCAGGTCCGCGTTCGCCAGCTCGTTCGACCCGCCCGCCAGGTTGAAGCGGAGC
This sequence comes from Gemmatimonadota bacterium, assembly GCA_035633635.1. GTDB lineage: Bacteria > Gemmatimonadota > Gemmatimonadetes > JACCXV01 > JAHWKZ01 > JAICNR01. The sequence continues at coordinate 10,633 of DASQEN010000162.1, forward strand.
GCCGTCCCCGGTACCGGCATCCGCGGTGCGGTCGCAAGGCTGTTCGGCAAGCGCAGCAGCCACGTCTCCCCATCCGCCGGCAGCTGGTTGAACGACACCTGCAGCCAGTTGTTGTAGATCTCAAAACGCGTCCCCTGCTTGCCCGCACCGGCGCCGCCACAGCCGCGGTTGCCGCCGGCCGCCGGACACGTGAACAAGGTTGCCGTTTCCGACAACGCGTCCGGCTGTGCAAACTCGGCGATGAACGCGCTCAGGCTCGGCGTCAACAGATCGAAGATCGCCGGGTTCGTCGACAGATCCGTCCAGTCGGGACCCGCCTGCCAGATCGTGCCGTAGCCCGCAGTCTGGCCACCGAAGGCCGAGAACAACGGGTCGGGCCACAACACCTTCCCCGTCGCCGTCGTCGGCGTCGCCGGTCTCGCGGCCAGGTACGCCGCCTCCTCCGGGCCCAGGCCCGTCTCGGCCGCAAACCCCCAGAACGCATCGCCGTGCTTCGACTTGAACTGCACCGGCACGTCGTTCGACAGGTCGTGGACGGTCAAGGTCAGCACTCCGCCCGTGTTCCCCCACGTGAGCTCGATGTCCCCGTACGCCACCTGACCGTAGATCGCAGGGTCG
>DASQEN010000163.1:0-5689 GCA_035633635.1 Gemmatimonadota bacterium
GGCAAGCTTCCCGGGGAAGCCGGCTACCCGTTGCAGTGATGACCACCAGGCCCCTCTCTTTCCTCCGGGCCGCCCTCGACCTGCGCTCGATCCGTGGAAAGCTTCTGCTCGTGGTGGGCATGCTGCTCGTCCTCGGAGCCGTCAACGTTGCCGTGTCGTTCTGGGGCTCGCGCCAGCGTGACCAGGCGTTCTCCCAGCTCCTGCGCGCGATCGATCGCCAGCGCATGATCGGCGAGATCGCCAACCAGCTCGAGAACCAGAAGAAGTTCGTCGACCTGCTCGCCTCGGGGATCCTGGGACCCGAGAGTTCCGTGACGCCGTCGGACCAGGAGCTCCAGCAGTTCGGGCGCACGGCGGACACGATCCCCTCCCAGCTCGCCGCCCTGGAGCGGATCAGCGAACCCGGCCTGCGGGACTCGGTTGCGCTCCTCCGCGGCCAGGCGGAGGAGCTGGCCCACTGGTGGAAGACCTTCTACGCCAACCAGGGCGTGGACGCTTCGGCGGCGGTCGTCGCCTCGGTCAGCGCCGAGCCCATCGCCCAGTCCCTGCTCCTCGAACAGCTTCCGGCCGCCGTCCAGCGCGAGAAGGAGCAACTGGTCCAAGCCAGCCAGGTTTTCGTCGACACGGACCGCACGGTGACCCGCCTGGACACGCTCAGCTTCCTCGTCTCCGCGCTGTTCGGCGGAGTCCTCGCCTTCGTCATCCTGCGCGACGTGTTCCTCTCCATCGAAGGGCTCAAGTCGGGCGCCCAGAAGATCGGCGCGGGTCAGCTCGACCACCGGATCGAGCCGCGCAACGAGGACGAGCTCGCGGAGGTCGCGGTCAGCTTCAACCAGATGGCCGACGAGCTGGGACAGAGGACCCGGGAGATGGAGCGCCAGCGCGCGCGCAGCGAGGAGCTCCTGCTCAACATCCTGCCCCGCAAGATCGCGGACGAGCTCCGCGTCCAGGGAAAGGTCGAGGCCAAGTACTACTCCGACGTCACGATCATGTTCACCGACCTCGTCGGCTTCACCCGCATGTTCGACGACCACTCCGTGGACCGGATGGTGCGCGTCCTGGACCAGCTCGTCACCGCATTCGATCATGTAATCCGGGACTACGGCCTGGAGAAGCTCAAGACGATCGGCGACGCCTACATGTCCGCCGGGGGGCTGACGCGGGAGGGTGCGTCGCACCCGGTCGACGCCGTCCTGGCGGGATTCGAGATGGTGGAGGTCGTGCGCAAGACCGCCGCGTCCGAAGGCCTGCCGCTGTCCGTTCGCGTGGGCGTGCACACCGGTCCGGTCGCGGCGGGGGTCGTCGGCATCGACAAGTTCGCCTTCGACGTGTGGGGCGAGACGGTTAACTTCGCCGCGCGGTTGGAGACGGGCGGCGAGCCCGGCCGGATCAACATCGCCCAGAGCACGTACCAGCGCGTCAAGGACTTCTTCGGCTGCAGTCACCGAGGGAACGTGCTCACCAAGGAAGGCGAGCGGGAGATGTACTTCGTCGACGGCGTGCATCCCGAGCTGGCCGGGGTCGGGCACCCGCCGCCCGAGTTCGCGCGCCGCTACCGGATCTACTTCGAGCGGGAACCGTGGAGCTTCCCGGTGTCTCTGGGGAGCGAGGAATCACCCGAATCTCGCATCCGCCCGCCGGCGGCCGCGGGGTAAGCCGGTTCCAGGCCGATGTCATGACGGCAATCGAGGACGTGGAGTTCGCCGACGCTTTGAAGGACCGCGTGAAGACACGGTTTGCGGGAGAGCCGGCGAACGTCCTGTCTCTCGAGGATCTTCTTCAAAACAAGCGGACCGCGGGTAGGCTGCAGGACCTGGCGGACATCGAAGGGCTTGAGAAGGTGGTGAAGAACAAGGGAAAAAAGCAGTCGCAGCGGGTAGAAACAGGTAGGCGGGAGTGGTTAGCCCCCGCCTCCCACACCACCGCTGCCCTGGACCGCACATACACGTTGCAATCGTCGGCGTAGCGAACGAAGCGGTGCCCCCGCCGCTCCAACTCCTTGTCCAGCTCGTCGAGCAAAATGTTGGAGAGAGGCGGCGATAAGGGACCCCCTTGGGGCGTTCCCTCCGTGCGGGGCGACACCGCCCCACCCTCCATGACCCCGGCCTGCAAAAAGCGCCGGATCACGCGAAGCACCCGCATGTCCTGGACCCGCCGCGCCACGCGCGCCCGCCCCCTCACCCGGGTGCGGCTGCCTCGTATGCGGATCCTGTTCGTCGGGCCGGGAGTTTGCCTACCGCTTCCTTCCCACCCTCCTCGCGGAGACGCGGTTGCGGTTCAGCTAACGGTGCCCACCATCGGGGTCCGTAAAGGACTCTCACCCTCAAGTCACTCGGCCGGATGCTACATCCGACCGCACAGCGCCATGCCTGGCGCACAACGAACAGGGCGCGCCCCTCCCGAAGCGCGCCCCGTCATGTTTCGGCACCGAAGTGGGGATCCCGATCTTGAGCTAGAACCAGTCTCCCAGACTCGCGATCACGATCCCTATCGCCCAGCCCGCTCGGACCGTGGCAGTTTCGATGACGCTCCCCGTCAGCACACCGTAGTCGATCGCCTCCGGCCGCCCCTCGGCGTCCAGCAGGACGGCCTCCGGGAATACCTCCGCGACCTCCTCGGCGATCAGCCCGACCTGGGGGACCGCAGGGTCGCCCCAGGGCGCCACGTACCGGAACGCCACCGGGCGCAGCCCGAGCGGACGCACGTCCTCAGACAGGAGCGTCAACACGTCACTCTTGAAGCGGATTGACGAAGAAACCACCGGGCACGTGTTGTCCGCGTTCGTAACCGTCACGGTCGCGGACCCGGTCCGCTGGAAGGCTCCTGATGTCACGGTGACGATGTTGATATACGTCCCCGTGCGGTTGATCCGCACCTGAAGCTGAGCCTCACCGTTCTCGTTCAGTGTCCCCGTGACCGGTTGCGGGGTCAGGACGCCCGAGGCACCGCCCTCAGCGGGCCCCGTTGTCTGGGCGGAGAAGGTCGCTCCCGCCTGGGCCGGCGACGTCCGGATCACCTTGCACTCCAGCGACGAGACCCCCGGCATGTCGTGATTCCACCCGGGCGGAGGAGTCGCGAGATTGACCGAGAAGTCGCCGGCCGCTCGAGTGCAGGCGAAGTCCGCGGTCGCTGTGCCGCCGGCCGTGACCGATACGTTCCGTCGGGGCATCGGGCACGTCACGCCCGACGGCGGCAGGATCTCCACCGTGCGGGGCCCGGGCGCGACGCCGGAGAACTGATACGTTCCCGTCGCATCAGTCGTCGTCGTGGCGAGCGTCGTGGTCCCCAGACGCAGGGATACCGACACTCCGGGCTCCCCCGATCCATTCACCGTCACCTGACCGCCGACTGTCCCCGTCGTGGGCGTCGAACAGGGTAGGTCCACCTCGCTCTCCTGGTCAGCCACGACCGATGCGGTCACCCCGCCGCAGTCGGCGTCCTGGATCGTGGTCGAGAGCGTGTAGGTGCCGGGCTGGAGGTTCAGGAACTCATATCGCCCGTTGTCGTCGGTCACGAACGTGTCGACGGTCGTGGCACCCTGGCTGAGGATGACGACGACCTCGGGGCGGGCGAGGCCGTCAACCGTCACTCGGCCCAGGATGTCGCCGGTCCCTGGGACCGATACGATTCCGAAGAAGCCGGGGCCCTGGGGATCGCATTTCCCGCCCAACATGCTGGTCATGGCCAGCGCGAGCAGCCCCAGCCGGAGCAGGCGCCCTCGCGTGGCCCGCTCGGAGTGGATGGCCGCGGCCCGGCGCCCGTCAGTTTCCATCGCGACCCACCTCCACTCCGCTCGGACTGTACATCACCGCGAGCCTCCATCGGATGTGCTCTGCCGCATCGCGGTCTTCAAACGTCGTGTTGTAGAGCCCCTCGACCCGGAGGCCCCAGTGGGGCGAACGCCAGTAATCGATTCCCGCGCCGATTCCGTCCCGCTTCGTCTTGTGGGTCCGATGCTCGCTCAGCCCGTCGATCTCGAAATCGGCTTCGCTCCATGCCCGAAGGATCGCGAACGTGCCATAGGGTGAGACCGGGCCCTCGAGGGGCACGGCGATCTTCACGTTGCCGCCGATCTCGTAGTAGCTCAGATCTCCGGTCTGGAGCCCTTGCGGGAACCTGACTTCGGTGTCCATCACACTGTACGCGGCCTCGAGACCGAGCGAGAACGCCCTCCACCTGTACTCCGCGAAGCCGTGGATGCCCGGAGCCAGCTCGGTGGCGTCGGTGCCGGTCGCGACGGAGCCGACTTCTTCAAGCACATCCTTCAGCTTGAGCATCTGCCGGACGTCGAGGCCGACCCCGAAGACGAAGGCATCCGCACGGTCGTCGGCCTCGGGCCGGGCCGCCACCTGCGCCAGGGTTCCCGAGGCGAGGTTGATCGCGTATTCGCCCGGCTTCAGCGCTGGCTCTACTTCGACCCGGGTCAGGGCGCCGGTGGGGGAATGGACGCCGAGCATCGTCAGGAGGCTCGCTCGAGGGTCCTGTGCGGGCGCCTCTCCGGGGGGCGAGAGCAAACCGGTCAGGGGGTCGATCGCGAGCACGCCGGATCGATAGACCAGATCCAGGTCGACCGGAACCAGCTTGGCGTCGGAGCGGATCCCGAGCAGGGTGAGGGACCCCGTACCTTGAGCCGGAGCGGGGGTCTCATCCACCGACGACATCTGCCCCGTGCGAGGGTCGACGGAGAGCCGACCTCGTCCGCGCACGGGCGACACCTCGACCGGCACCGGCGCCCCGGCCGCGGCGTCGAATCCGACCAGCGCCGGTCCGCTCGGGGCCGGAGACAGGGTCCCGCTCCGGGGGTCGAGGGCGAAGGACCCAGGCTCGCGCGCGAGCCCCACCTCCACCGGCGCCAGCGTACGGGTGATCGGGTCGAACCCGACCAGGGTCAGACCCCGCGAGTCGATAGCGGGGAACGGCGTCTCCAGGCCCTCCGGCAACAGCGCGCCTGTACGCGGATCGAACTTGATCTGGCCTGGCCGGCGCACGGGCTCCAAGTCGACCGCCACCAGCGCGCCCGTAGACACGTCGAACGCCAGGAGCGCCGGCGGGCCATCGGGCTCGGGCACGGCGCCGATCTCGGACAGTGTGCCGGTGCGCGGATCGAGCCTGAGCTCCCCCGGCCTCCGCACGAGCTCCAGATGGACCGGCACCAGCGCGCCCGTGGCCGGATCCAGCCCGACCATGACCACGGATCCCGTTCCCTGCGATCGCAGGGGGCCCGGCAGCGCAAGCGACACCAGCAATGCGAGAACTAGGACCGACAGGGCCTTGAGATGCCGGTTCGCTTGCGTCTTCTTCATCTTCATCCGCGTGACCCAAGCGCTCGCGGGCGCGCCGAGGACAGAAGCATTGAGGCAACTATTGAGGCAACTACCCTACACGGACTTCTTTTGGCGTGTCAAGCTGGAGATGGGAAGGGGGGCGGCCTGTTACCGCACAGCGCCATGCCTGGCGCACAACGAAAACGCCCCCCGGACCGCATGGACCGGGGGGCGACGTCCCTTCGTCGGGACCCTCTCCGTTCGGCGCGCGAACGCGCCGTCTCAACCGAATCGTGCCGCCTGAACGACTGGATGGTTCAACCTAAGGCTCGATGCGCGGGCAGCGGGTCCCGAGGGACCATGCCGACGTCGCGTCTGAGCTCCTTAGAAAGGAGGTGATCCAGCCGCAGGTTCCCCTACGGCTA
>DASQEN010000164.1:0-1958 GCA_035633635.1 Gemmatimonadota bacterium
GCGGCGTGCCGCACACCGGGCACATCACCTCGTCCTCGACGTCGGCGAGTGTGGTCTTCGGGCACGCTTGCGCCGCTACGGGGACCGAGAGCAGCGCGATAGCCGCGACCGCCGCCGCCAACCGCTTCACGACTCCTCCAGCAGCGGCGCCACCTCGGCCTGCATCCACTTCTCGTCGACGGGCCCGCGCCTCACGGCCGTGATCCGGCCCGCGCGGTCGATCACGAAGGTCTCGATCCCGTCTCCGTCCCTGTCCTTCAGCATCGGATAGGTGAGGTGGTACTCGCGGATGAAGTCCTGCGCGTCCTCGGTTACGTCCAGCATGTCGATGCCGAGCACCGTTCCGCCCCGATCGGCCATCCGCCGGTGCCAGCGCTCGAGGAGCGGCGACTCGGTGCGGCAGGGGACGCACCACGAGGCCCAGAAGTTCAGCACCACCACCTGCCCGCGATAGTCGGCGAGCGAGCCGTTGCCGCCCCCACCCAGCTTCGGCAGCTCGAGGGCGGGCGCCGCCTCCGGCTCCCCGCGTCCGAGCGCCTCCTCGGCCCCCCGGTCCGGCTCGTTCTGGGCGAGCCCGTACGCCAGCAGGGCCACGAGCGCCAGAAGGGCGCAGATCACGGCGATCGGAACGGGGGTGAGCACTCGCCTCATGAGCCGCGCAGAACCATAGATGGGCCCCGGCGCGCCGCTAGACTCGGCCCGCGCGCGGACGTAGCTCAGCTGGTAGAGCGACAGCTTCCCAAGCTGTAGGTCGCGGGTTCGAGACCCGTCGTCCGCTTGCCCCCCTGCCGCCACGTTCCGGGTCCCCAAGCCGGGGCAGCGGCGGTGAGCGCAGGCAAGGGTAGTGACTCCAATGCCTCGGCCCATGCGCCGCGACCAGCCTGTCGCGAGTGGCACGACCCCGCACAGTGGGAGTCGCCTTGTCGGGCGGCTACTACTTCCGCCAGATCAACCGGCTGATCGGGGATCTCGAGCCCCTCTTCGCGCTTGACCGGGTCGGCGAGAAGGCTGTGGTGGAAGTCGATCTCAGCCGGCTGACCTTCATTGGTCCGTGTGGCTTGACAGTTCTCGTCGCGATCCTGCACAAACTGCGGGAACGTGGCCTAACGCTGCCGGGTGGCTTCATCGCCCAGCCGGGAGCACCCGGAATAGCGACGTACCTGCATCGGATCGACTTCTACAAGAGGCTGTTCGACGCAGAAGACTGGCCCGACCAGGTCGGAAAGTCTGAGTCCCCCGGCATGCGGGAGTGCAAGCACTTTCCGTCGGAACCAGACGCTGAGGACTGGACGGCGTCTCTGCGCGCCGTAACCCATGACCTGCTCGCCGCGATTGAAGAGCAGATCTCGACCGACGACGCCGCTCACACTAGCCTGGACATTGCTCTCTCGGAGATGACCGAAAATGTCGGGTACCACGCCTCGACGACGTACGGTGGATTCGCCGCGGTCCAGTACCTGAGACACTCCAGCGAGATCGAGGTGGCGATCACCGACCTGGGGGTAGGGATACCGGAAAGCCTGAGCTCAAACGTCAAGCTTGCCGCCTCGGTGTCGAACGATCTCTTGGCGATTCAGATTGCCCTTACCGCGACGATTACCGCGACGCCGTGGCGGAATTCCGGCTACGGCCTGACGTTCGTCCAGATCCTCTTGGCGCTCAACGAGGGTCGCCTCCTCGTCCGTTCTGGACGAGGACACGTCTTGCGGGGGGCGAAACCTTCCGACAGGATGGTTAACCAGTACCTCCCGGGCACGCTCGTGGGGATGAGACTCAGGACAGACCGTCCCCTCGACTTTCAAGCTGCGTACGATGCACTCAACAAAGCAATCGAAACGTTCAGAGAGACCCATGGCGATCGCCACCGAGAACAAAATGAAGCTGGCTGAGTCCGGGCCGGTGCTAACCGGACGTGCGTCGGCCGCAAGCATCGTGGAACGCGTCCTCGAGCAGCTTGC
>DASQEN010000165.1:0-1784 GCA_035633635.1 Gemmatimonadota bacterium
TGGGGCGAGCCGAGCATCTCATTCTGGACCAAATCGCGGCGGGCGCCATCGTGGTGGCTTTGTCACCATTTCTGGCCTTCCGCGGCGGGTTCGCCGTCGGTCAGAAGGGGAGACTGTTCGACCGCTGTGATCGGCTGGGCCGAGGTGGCCACCCGATCGTCATTCGATCCTTCAGCGGACATGGCTTCGGGCAGCAACTGCCTCACTTGCTGTCCGTGATCGCCGGGGATGTGCGGGTGATCGGCCCCATGCCAGCCGACCCCGCCGACTCCAAGAGCCAGGCCCATGGTCACCCGGTGCGCCCGGGCCTTCTCTCCGCGCACCGGCTCCGGGCTCGAACGGGTATCGCGTACGAAGAAGAGCCCGAATGCATCCAGCAGTCTCTGATCACACGGGAGAGCGCGAGCCTTATCCTCAAGTATGCAGCGACCACGGCGATTGCCGGCGCCGAGAAACCGGCTCCCGATCAGCTCTGCCTCGAAGGGGTCTCCATCGCGAATCTCACGTTGAGCGAGGCGCTGACCTGGGTCGTCCGCGAGGCTCAGGCGGGTGCGACGTCCACGATGTACTTCGTCAACGCCGATTCCCTGAACCAGGCGGCAGTGAACCCCGACTATTGGGATGCCCTGCGACGGGCCGGACGCGTCGCGGCCGACGGTATCGGGGTCAAGCTTGCGGCACGGTTCCACGGCTGGGGTGTACGGCAGAATGTCAACGGCACGGATCTCTTTCCGTTGTTGTGTGACGCGGCGTCCCGGAATCGGCTGCCGATCTATCTCCTGGGATCACGGCCCGGCGTCGCGGCCGCGACGGCGGCCCAGATGACCTCACGCTTCCCAGGCCTGCAGATCGCCGGATGCCGCGACGGCTTTTTCGCGACCGCAGAGGAGGGCGCGGTGATCGAGGAGATCAATCGATCGGGAGCCCGCGTCCTCCTCGTGGGAATGGGCGTACCCGCTCAGGAACTATGGCTCGACCGATGCCGTGCCCAGCTCGACGTGGGTGTGGCGTTGGGGGTGGGGGGCCTGTTCGACTTCTCTTCGGGCCGGATTCCGCGTGCCCCACAATGGGTCCGGGAGTTGGGACTTGAGTGGGGGTGGAGGTTGGCTCGGGAGCCGCGTCGCATGTGGCGCCGCTATGTGCTCGGCAACCCGCGTTTCCTGGTGAGGAGCTGGCTGTCGGCTCGCCACCACCGACGCGGGGCCCCGGAAGCGCCGCCCGCCCTGATCGCGAACACACCCGGTGCTCTCCACGTGCCGCCCGGGGACGGCGCCACACGGCAACCGATTCGCCAGCCGGTGCTCGTCCCCTGACGCCGAGGCGGTCCGCCCCCGAGCTCGTCCGCTGAAGCACATGTCCGTGAACGCCTGTGAGGAGGCCTCGGTGAGCCTGACCCGCAGAGTCGCCGGCAGGTATGCCATGGTCAAGCGACGCGCGTCCGGCAGACGGGGTGGTGAGCGGGTCCTACGCCGCAGGTTTCGGGAGCTCTCCGGCCACGAGCTCGACCTCGAGAACGCTCGGACTTTGACCGAGAAGCTCTTTCGCCGCATGATCGTCATCGACCGTTCCGGCGACGAGAGCTTGACGCCTTTAGTCGACAAGCTGGCGGTCAGGCATTGGGTGGCGGAGAAGATCGGGGCCGAGCATGCGGTACCCGTGCTTTGGACCGGCACGTCACCGTCGGACATCCCTTTCGATGAGCTGCCGCTACCTTCGGTCCTGAAGGCCAACCACAATTCCGGAGCGGTTGCGGTGATCTCCGAAGGCGTCGACCGGGACCTCGT
>DASQEN010000166.1:0-3220 GCA_035633635.1 Gemmatimonadota bacterium
CCAGACCGCCGGGCGCCACCGCCTCCACCGCGGCGGCAACCGACAACTCAACGCCGCGCTCTACCGGATCGCGATCGTCCAAGCCCGACACCACCCCCAAGCCCGCACCTACCTCGCCCGCAAGATCGCCGAAGGCAAAACACCCCGCGAAGCCCGCCGCGCACTCAAACGACACTGAGCCGGACCGGGTTTGACGGAGACCGGGTTTTGTGGGTCAACGGATCCTCGTCGAGGAGAGCGTAGCGGGGTCCTGCTCGCCGGCGTGGAGCGCAGCGAGCCCGTAGGGCGAGCGGAGCGCAACGCCGGCGGCGCGGCCATCGGGGGAGGCCTTCGCCAGTTCGTGCATCTGCTCGAACTCGGCGGGCGGCAGGTCGCCGAGGCTCTCGTGCAGCCGGCTGTGGTTGAACCAGCCGATGTACTCCACGACGGCGAGCTCGAGCTGCGTGCGGCTGCGCCAGACGCGGTCGGCGACAAGCTCGGTCTTGAAGGAGTCGACGAAGCTCTCGGCCAGCGCGTTGTCGTAGGCATCGCCGACCGATCCCACGCTCGCCAGCACGCCGTGATCGGTCAGCGTCTGGGTGTAGTCGATGCTTGTGTACTGGCTGCCGCGGTCGCTGTGGTGCACCAACTCCACGTCGGCGCCCGGCTGGCGCTGGCCGAGCGCCATGCGCAGCGCGTCGAGGACCAGGTCGGTGCGCATGTGCGCCGCCAGCTGCCAGCCGACGACCATCCGCGAGAACGCGTCCAGGACGAACGACAAGAACACCAGCCCCTCCCAGCAGCGCAGGTAGGACAGATCGGCCACCCACAGCCGATCCGGCGCCGCAGCGCTGAAGTCGCGCCGCACGAGATCCGGGCGCCGGCGTGCCTGGGGGTCCGGGGTCGTGGTGCGCCACGGCTTGCCGCGGCGCTTGGCGCCCTGGATGTCGTTGGCGCGCATCAGCCGCTGCACCCGGCAGCGCGGAACCTGCTCGCTGGCCCTGACCAGCGCCTTCCACATCCGCCGGTAGCCGTAGGCGTAGTAGTTCGCCGCGTGCGTGAGCTTGATCACCTCCAACAGACGCTCGTCCTCGATCTCGCGGGCCGAGCGCTGGCCAGTGGCGCGCTGGTAGTACGCGGACGCCGACACGTCCAGAGTCCGGCAGATGGGCTCGACGCCGAAACGGCCGCGATGCTGATCGATGTAGCGGCTCACCTCGGTCGGTCTGCGTCGAGCTCCTTGGCGAAAAACACCGACGCCGACTTCAAGATCTCATTCGCGCGGCGCAGCTCGAAGTTCTCCTTGCGCAGGCGCCGGATCTCCTCGCGCTCCTGGCTGCTCAGCAGCTCAGGACGCGTACCGCTGTCGGCCTCGGCCAGGCGCACCTTCTTGCGCAGCGTCTCGGGGTGCATCCCCAGATCCGCTGCGATGTGTGCGATCGGTCGCTCGCTCTCCAGCGCGAGGCGAACGCCCCGCGCGACCAGCTCATCGGGGTACTTCTTCGGTCGTGCCATAGCTCGGGAGCCTCACCTTCCGCCAGGACAGAACCTGGCTTCAAGGACTCCGTCAAACCCGGCCTGGCTCAATTACTACTCCTCGTCGTTCCTTGCGGGAGCGGGCCGCACATGCAGGCACGCTCGCAATCCCATGGGGTAGCGAGTGCGGCTCCCGCATTCATGGGAAAGGGAGACTCTGCTCGCAGCTTCGGCGGGGCTCCCGAACCTCGTCCGGAGCGGGAGTGCGCGGCGCAACCATCCAGACGTTCGCAGCGATCGGCAGCGACGGCGGACGACTCAGCTCGCGGGCGGACGACGACAGTCCTTGCCGCCCACCCGGACGAGCTGCAGCGCCAGATCGGCGCCCTGGGGCTCCTCGCCAGGCGCTGGGAAGAGCGCGCACTCCGCGGGGGTCGCGCAGCCACACTCCTGCGCCACCTCGAGCCACCCCTTCATCGCCTTAGTGCGCTCGAGGAGAGCCTCTACCTCGCTGAGCTTCTGGCTTGAGAGCGAGCGCATCGGCTCGCCCAGGTCGTTGGCGCCATCGACGCCTTTGATGAGCTCCTTGATCTCGCGCAGCTTGAAGCCGGCGCTTTGGGCGACGCTAATGAATCCCAGCTTGCCGAGGACATCCGCGTCGTAGCGCCGCTGGCCCCCCATGCGATCGGGCTTGGGCAGGAGCTCAATCCGCTCGTAGTAGCGGATCGAGGACGTCGCCACTCCGGCGCGCCGCGCCACTTCGCCGATCGTTAGTTCCGGGAATCCATCCATTCGGATCAGGCCCTTGACTTGAACCGCGGTTCAAGGGCCATGGTAGCCCGCGAACGGTCAATTCACGGCAAACAAGGAGGTACACGATGACCGTTAAGACCAGCACAGGGCTCGACCTCGAGGCGTTCCGGCGCGGCTACGAGGAGTGGGATATAGAGACCCTGCTCGCGCTCTACGCGGACGATGTCGAGCTGATCCAGATCGACCGCGACAACCCACCGAGCGCCCCGCGCGTTCGCCACGGCAAGGAGGTGCTGAGAGGCATGTTCGAGCACTGCGCCACGGCCGGCGTCAAGGCCACGGTGGAGAACGCAGTCACAGGAGAGGATCGCGCCGCAGCCACGGTCACCTGCGAGTTCCCCGGCGGGCGTAAGGTCGTCGCCAACGGCATCCTCGAGCTCCGGGACGGTCGCATCGTCCGCGAGCGGGACGTTGTCGCGGGCGATCAGAAGCAGTGACCCAGCGGATTGCCCGCGACTCAGAGCGCGAGCTGCGAGGCTGCGCTCAACCGACCAACAGGAGGTAGACAAATGCCAAAGGCATCGAGAGAAACCGCTTCCGAGCACGAGACGGTCGAGGGTTACGAAGGCCACTTCGAGCACTTCGATGGGGGCTGGACCGTTGGTTTCGAGACCTACACCCAAGACGCCGACCTGTCCCCCTTCTTCACGGGGCTTCCCAACGACGAGTGCCAATGCGAACACATGGGCTACGTGATCAAAGGGAAGCTGGCCTTTCGCTCCGGGGGCAGAGAAGAGGTCTTCGAGGCCGGTGACGCGTACTTCGTTGGTCCCGGCCACACCCCGGTCCTGTACGCGGGGACGGAGGTGGTCGAGTTCAGCCCCACGGAGGAACTCGGTCGGACGATGGAGGTCGTGACCAAGAACATGGAGGAGCTGGAGTCCGGGTCCTCCTAAGAGCCTATGCCGGTAGGAGTTATGTAGACCGCATCGAAACCCCTGCTCGGACGGTG
>DASQEN010000167.1:0-14738 GCA_035633635.1 Gemmatimonadota bacterium
GCATACTCGAGTCCGCCGCCGACCTCCAGCTCGTCGCCGTATCCTACGTTCTCGACGTCTTCGGGCCGGAACGACGACCACGAAGCCCGACGAAAACCGGCGGTCACGACAAGCCCCCGGATCGCCTGCCAGGATGCGCCAAGTACGACCTCGCCCGGGAGATCGAAATCCGAAGAACTTCCCTCCAGATTCTCGTCCGGGGCGTGAGTGATCTCACTCTCGATCGTGGGACGATGCCGGTACGCGGCGCTCAACCGAAGACGTGAACCCAGCGCGCGCTCGGCGCCAACCGTGAAACCGACGCCGTGAAAGTCGCGCGACAGACTGTCGCTCGCTTCCAGGGATCCCGGCGAGAGGTCCTGCAGTTCCACCACGCGGACGATCTCGCGCGATCCCAGATAGAGGTCTACCGAGATGCCAACCTGGGTCGCCGCGTCGACCGAGTACGCGAACGCGGGAGCCAGAACCGAGACCCCGCCCGTCGATTTGAGCTCTACCGGCAGAGTGTCTCCCTCGAACTCCACCGTCGCCTCGAGATCGGTGTCGAAGTCGATGAACTGGTAGTACCCCAAGGCGAGAACGCTCCTGTTCCAAGCGGGCAGGACGATCTGGGCCATCGGGAACATCACGTCGGTGAAGTCGCCCGAGGCGTCCTCGCCGTCGACGGTCACGTTCTGCCCGAGCAGCGACAGGTACAGACCAGCGCGCTGGAACCGGCCGATGGGCGCCGGGTTCGCGAGGGAAAATACCTCGCCCCCGACGCCGCTTCCCGCCCCTCCCAAAGCACGGGTGCGGATCGTCGACCCCTCTTCGGGCACGGCGAACGCGGGCAGGTTGAAGACGCTCTCCTGGGCGTGGGCGGCGGCGGGTAGAACCAGCGTCACGACCGCCACGACAAGCAGGAAGCGGCTCATGGAGACTGTTCCCCGAGACCGGGATCGGACGGGGGAATGTAGAGAAGCCGGATTCTCGGGCGCACGTCCGCGGGCGCCTCGGGCCCGAAGAACCGCACGCCACCGAAAGCGCTGCGCTCATCGATCAGCGTCAGCGCAAGCCCGAGCCGTGACTCCGGGTCCTTGATCCATTCTCGCACGAGTCGCGTCAGGGACGGAGATTCGAACGAGAGCGTGTCCCCGGGCATGGCGCCCGGCGGCACGACCGCGGCCCCCAGGACGGCGGCGGGCGTGATCGACCCGAGGACGGTCTTCTCCCCCACGAACTCCGACAATGCCGGCCGGGCCACGATGGTCAGCGTGTCTCCCGGCACGCGCGCCTCGTCCACGGTCAGCACGAGCCGGGCCGCAGCGATCGTCACGCCTTCGGGGATCGTCTCGACCGCGGGATCCAGGAAGACCCTACGCACCGGCTCCGCTCCGCTCACCACGAGCCCGCCATCGGAAGCCAACGAGGATTCGTCCTCCACGATGAAGATGTCCTCGATGGCCAGGATCGTCGCCGCTCCGGCCGGCCCAGGAAACTCGAGCTCGACGTCGAGCAAGGGTCCGTTGCGGTTCGTACCCGCAATGCCGCGCGAGGCGAAGTCGACCGAGGCCCCCGGCGTCTGCTGGATCAGGATCACGCCGTTGTTCTCCAGCGAGCCGGATCGCCAGGCTGCGATCAAGTCGAGCGGGAAGTCGACCCGGACGGAGTCGGACTGCTCGGGACCGATCGTCAACTCCGCAAGCGGCTCGGGATCGAAATCTCCGCCCTGTTCGGACCACGACATCCCGAGAAGACGGCGCTCCCACGTGGCTGCTTCCTCGCTCCACTCGCTCGTCACTCGATGGAGGGTGAACGTGACCGATGCCTCGGGCGTGGGGCTGTAGGCGAGCCGTAGCTGCGCGTCCACGACCTGGACCTCCACCGGCAGCGAATCGAACGCCTCGAAACTGAACTGGAAAAGGGCGCGGCTTTCGAATCCCGGTTCGTCAGGCCACTCGTGGGCCGTGATCAGCCTGTCGCTGTCCGCACGGTCGGATGGGAAGATGACGTAGTCCAGCGCACGGTCGAAGTCGGTCAGCGCGAGCGACTGGACGCCTCCGGCGAGGATGCCGCCGGGCAGCAGCTCGACCCCGACCGGACTCCCGCCGTCTTCCGCGCAGGCCACGGCCGCGAGCGCGGATCCGAGAACCAGCGCCGCCAGGTGTCGTGCGTGGAATGGTTTCATGTCGCGCGAGTCACCGCGCCGCCGACGTCGTACTCGTCGACGATCGCCATGATGACCGCGTCGACCGGACGACCGTCGGTCAGCGAAGTCTGGCGCGCCGAAGACCCCGTGGCGTAGAGGACGACCTCTCCGGCTCCGGCCCCGACCGCATCGGCGGCCACCACGTACCCGTGCTCGCTCTCGAGCTCAAGATCCAGGTTCTGAACGACGAGCAGCTTGAGGCCATGGAGCTTCTCGTCCTTGCGGCTGGCGACCACGGCACCGACCACGCGACCCATCTTCATGCCGGCCGGCCCTTCTCGAAGCGGAACGGATGCGGCAGGAGCCGCTCCAGCGTGAACTCGTGCCGCTCGCCGTCGTCGGTAACGACGACGATCTCCAGCTCGGGCGCGAACTCGGCCAGCGCCTGACGGCAGGCCCCGCACGGGTACGGCGCGTCTCCGCCCGCGGTGACCACCATGCGACGGAACGCGCGAGCGCCTGCGGAGACGGCCGCGAAGAGGGCGCTCCTCTCCGCGCAGCACGTGACCGAGTAGGAGGCGTTCTCGACGTTACATCCGGTGAACACGCTGCCGTCCTGTGCCTCGATGGCCGCGCCCACGGTATAGCCCGAGTACGGTGCGTACGCCCGCCCGCGGGCCTCGGCCGCGAGCGCCTCGAGCCGCCGGCGTGGGTCGTGCGCCGGTTCGCTCATGGGCTGACCTTGAGGTAGAGCGTCCGCAACTGGTCCAGCGCTTGATCGAGATACCGCTGCTCGGGAGGGGGCAGGTTGCGGCGCGTCCGCTCCTCGAGGAGCCCGAGCAGGTCGATCTCGCGCTTCGCCCACCGGGGCAGGACCCGCCGCTCCCCTTCGGGAGTCAGCGGCAGCTCTCCGAGAAAGCGGAGCGCCATCTCGACGTGGGGTTCGACCAGCTCGAGGAACGAGGGCTCGGGGACATCCATTTCCGCCAGCCGATCGAGATCCATCCCAGCCTCCTCGGCCGCGTCCTCCATACGATCCGCGGGATCGACGCGCTGGGCGGGCTCGACAGGCTGGGGGGGCTCGACAGACTGGGCGGAATCGACAGGCTGGGCGGAATCGACAGGCTGGGCGGAATCGACGCGCACCTGCTCGGTGCGCTCGGTCGGCTCGACCGCCTCCGCGGGCGTGTCCGCGGCGGACGGAGAAGGCGGCGCAGCGGGGGCGTCCGCCTCGGGCGCGGACTCGTCCCTGTGGGCCGACCGCCGCTCGCGGAACCTGCTCTCCGTCACTCTCCCACCTCCAGCGTGTTCCGGCGAACGCGTGGGCCGATTCCGGTCAGGATCGAGTACGCGATCTCCCCCGCATCCTCGGCGACGTCTTCCGCGGATTGCCGCATTCCGTCCTGCCTCCCGATGAGCGTGGCTACCTCGCCGGGCCGCAGATCGGGAAACGGCGTGGCGTCTACCATGGTGAGGTCCATGCAGACCGCGCCCCGGATCGGCGCCGGAGTACCGCGCAGGAGAACGTGACCGCGATTCGACAGGGTCAGCGGCCACCCGTCCGCATACCCCACGCCGAGCACCGCGATCCGCTCCGGCTTCCTCGCGACGTAGCTTCCGTGGTAACTGACCGGATCGCCCGGAACGAGCTCCTTGACGGCGAGCACGCGGGCATGCCACGAAAGCGCCGGCTCGAAAGGAGGGGGGCCCGCCTCATCCCCCGCGCGCCACTCTCCCTCGTCGGCATCCGGGGCGATCTCGCCCGCGGCCCCGTACACGGCGATTCCGGGCCTGACCAGCACCCGGGGAGTTTCGCTTCCCCACGCTCCCGCGAGCCGGGAGGCGCGCGCGAACCGGAGCGCCGCGGCGCTGTTGGCGGCATGCAGGCAGTCCACCCGCACTCCGCGCGCGTCGAGCTCAGCGAGCACCGCATCGAAGCGATCGAGCTGTCGCTCGGTCGGCTCACGTCCCGCCTCGTCGGCGCTGGCGAAGTGTGTGAAGATACCGGCGACTCTGAGGCCGGGCAATTTCGCCAGCCGCTCGATCAGGACCACGGCGTCCCTGTCCCAGGCTCCCGTGCGGCCCATGCCGGTGTCGACGTCGGCGTGCACGTCGATCCTCTTGCCCCGACCCCTCGCTGCCGTATCGAACGCTTCGGCCTGCTCCAGCGAGGAGATGGCCGGAGTGACGGAGAGATCGATCGCGCGTGGGGCCTCGGCGGGCAGCAGTGGCATCAAGCACACCACCGGCTCGCTGATCCCCGCAGCACGCAGCCGGGCAGCCTCGTCGAGCGCGGCCACCCCGAAGCCCCAGGCGCCCGCCGCACGGGCGGCGCGCGCGACCGGCTCGAGCCCGTGCCCGTAGGCATCGGCCTTCACGACCATCAGGACACCGCACGACTCGGGCAGGCGCCCTCGAAGGGCGCGGACGTTGCGCGCTATGGCTCCGAGATCGACGTCGACCCAGGTCCGCGCCGTCGACTCCTCGATGTGGGTCGGGATCGTCATACGGCGCGCTAGGATAGAGGGACAAAGTGGGTACGACAACTCGACCGGTCTTCCGGGGGTCCCTAACTTCGCGCGCGATGGACGGAACGCATCGATCCGAAGGATCCGCCGACTTCGAACCTCGCTTTGAGGGCGTGCTCGAGCTCCTGCGCCACCTGCGCGCGCCCGAGGGGTGTCCCTGGGACCGCGAGCAGACTCCCCGCTCGCTTCTACCTTATCTGATCGAAGAGGCCCACGAGGTGGCCCACGCCATCGAGTCCGGCGACGACCGGGCCGCGGCGGACGAGCTGGGCGATCTGCTTCTCCACCTCGCGTTCCAGATCGTGATCGCCGAGGAGGCAGGGCGGTTCGACCTCCGTGCGGTGGCGGGCGGGCTGATCGCGAAGATGGTCCGCCGCCACCCGCACGTCTTCGGCAACGCCGAGTACCAGGGACAGGGCCATCAGGCGATGTGGGAGCGCATCAAGCGGGAGGAAAAAGCGGGCACCGGAGAGCCCGACGGCGTGATCGGGCGCCTTCCGGAGCACCTCCCGACCCTGGTCCGAGCCCATCGGATGCAGGAGAAGGTCGCATCGGTCGGCTTCGACTGGCGCGATGCCACCGGCGCGAGGCGCAAGGTTGACGAGGAGATCGCCGAAACCGAGCGTGAGGCCATCGACGGGACGCCGGAGTCGCTGGAGGAGGAATACGGCGACCTGCTGTTCGCGCTCGTCAACTGGGGCCGTCTGCTGGGCGTCCACCCCGACACCGCGCTCCGCCGCGCCAACCGCAAGTTCGAGTCCCGCTTTCGCCGACTGGAGGAGCTCGCCGGAGAACGCGGCATCGATCTCGAGGCCTCGTCTCTGGAGGTGCTCGACGGACTGTGGGACGAGATCAAGACCGGAGAGAGCGCATGACCGTCTCGAGCGCCAGGCGATTCCACGACCCGAAGATCTTCGGCGTGGGGTTTCACCGCACCGGTACGTCCTCCCTCCGCTCAGCCCTGGAGCGCATGGGCACGAAATCGCTTTCGGTCTCCTGGACGATTTCGATGCCTTCGAGGACAACCCGTGGCCAGTCCTGTTTCGCGAGCTCGACGAGCGCTGCCCTGGGAGCCGATTCATCCTCACCGTTCGGCCATCCGATGACTGGATCCAGAGCGCCGTGCGTTTCTTCGGGACGAGGACGACTCCCATGCGGGATGGATCTATGGCGCCGGTTCGCCAATCGGAAACGAGGATCGCTACGTGGAGCGATATGAGCGCCACAACGAGGATGTTCGGCACCACTTCCGCGACCGGCCCCGACGACCTGTTGGTCCTGCGCATCACCGAAGGCGAGGGTTGGCGGGAGCTCTGCCCCTTCCTCGATCAGGAAGTTCCCGAGGCGCCGTTCCCTCATGTGAACCCGTTCCAAGGTGCCCCGGGATGCCGCGAAACTTTCGATACTGGGTCGCTTGAGGCGCTTGCGTTGACCACCAACCGACGACGATTCGGCGTCAGGGTGTGATGCGGTTCATGAGACGAGGGAAAGGGATCGCCTCGCGCAAATGGTCGAGTCCGCAGATCCAGGCCACCGTCCGCTCGAGCCCGAGCCCGAACCCGCTGTGGGGAACGCTGCCGTACTTGCGCAGGTCGAGGTACCAGTCGTACGCCGCTTCGGGAAGCCCCTGTTCGCGGATCCTCTCCACCAGTCGATCATGGTCGTCCTCCCGCTGGGAGCCGCCGATGATCTCTCCGTACCCCTCCGGCGCGAACAGATCGTCGCACAGAACCACCTCTGGCCGCTCGGGGTGCTCCTTCATGTAGAAGGCCTTGACCGCCTTCGGGAAGGAGTGCACGAACACGGGCCGGTCAAACTGAGCGGTAAGCAGCGTCTGGTCCTCGCCGCCGAAGTCCTGGCCCCATTCGACCCCCGACCCCTTCTCGCGGAGCAGATCGACGGCCTCGTCGTACGCAAGGCGCGGGAACGGGCGCACGACCCGCTCGAGCACGGACAGGTCTCGGTCGAGCCCGACGAGGTCCTCGCGACGTCGCTCCAGCACGCGCTTTACGAGGAACTCCACGAGCTCCTCCTGGAGTGCAACGTTGTCCTCCCAGTCGTACCACGCCATCTCCGGCTCGAGCATCCAGAACTCCGTGAGGTGTCGTCGGGTCTTGGACTTCTCGGCGCGGAAGGTGGGACCGAAACAGTAGACCCTGCCGTGCGCCATGGCCCCCGCCTCGACGTAGAGCTGGCCGGTCTGCGCGAGCGAGGCGCTGCCGAGATCGAAGTATTCGGTCTCGAAAAGCGTGCCCGCCTCCTCACCGATGGCACGCGTGAGAATCGGCGAGTCGAGGCACACGAAGTCCCGGTCGCGGAAGAACTCGCGGATCCCGAAGATCAGCTCGTCGCGGACACGCATGACGTGCCAGGGGCGAGTTGACCGGAGCCACAGGTGGCGATGGTTTAGGAGGAAGTCGATTCCATGTTCCTTGGGACCGATCGGGTAGTCCTCCGCGATCTGCAGCGGCTCGACGAGAGAGAGAGAGAGCTCGTATCCGCCGGGGGCGCGTGCATCCTCGCGCACCGCACCGCGTACGACGAGCGACGACTCCTGGGTCAGCCCGTGATGAGCGCTCCAGGTCGCAGAGTCGACCTCCTTCTCCACGAGAACGCCCTGCACGATTCCTGTGCCGTCGCGGACCAGGAGGAACGAGATTCTCCCGCTCGACCGCTGGTTATACAACCACCCGCGGACCTCGACCGTTTCTCCAACGTGGTCGTGCAGGTCGGCGATCGATACCCTCTTCGCGTCGCTCATTTCGGCCCGGAAACTAGTCTGGAGGTATGGCTTGTCAATTCGATTCCCCTTCGCGGCTCTGTTCTCCGGAGCGCTTATCGTGCCGGTATTGGCCGCCGCCCAGGAAGAGTCTGCGGCGGAATCCGCCCAACCCTGGGCGCAGGAGTGGGAGTTGGAGGTCTCGCGCGGCGGCTCGGCGCCGCTCGTCTGGGCCGACTCCCTGCTCCTTGTCGCGAGCCTCGACCGGAACATCCACCTCGTGGCCACCGGGCCCGAGCCGCGCGTCCAGTTCAAGGAGAATTTCCAGGGCGGGTTCGTCGCGGCCCCAGTCGTCACCGCGCGACGCATCTACCTGCCCGAACTCGAGATGGGTGGCCGGCTCGTGGCGCTCGACCGCGCGACCGGCGAGATCGCATGGACGGCCGACGCCGGGGACCTCGCCGCGAGCCCGATCGTGGACGGCGACAGGATCTACACCGTTTCCACGCTGGGCGAGATGGGGGCCTGGAGCGACGCCGGCGACGAGCTCTGGACGGGCGAGCTCGAGACGCGCGTGACCTCGAGGCCGGCTCTGCTCCGGAACGTCCTGGTCGTGGCCTCGACCGACGGCCGCCTGCACGCGATCGACGCCCAGAGCGGGAACCTCATCGACACCGCCGATCCCGATGCGGGCCCGATCTGGGGAGATCCTGTCCTGCTGCCGGAGGACGAAAGCGGAGGCGCGACCATCGTGTACGCGACACTTGGTGGGCAGATCCTCGAGGTCGGCGCCGACCTGGCCGTGGTTCGACAGCGGTCGTTCCCCTCCCGCTTCTACGCGGGTCCCACACGCGCCGGCGATCGGCTCTACCTGGTCGGTCACGAGGGGACGATCTGGTGCTACGACTGGAGGACCGACGCGATCGACTGGACGCTCGACCTGGAGGACGCCACGGTGCGCATGTCGCCGGCCCTGGGCGACAACTACCTGGCGGTCGGCGACCTCCAGGGCACGCTGGCGATCATCGACCGCTCGCGCGGCGTCAACCTGTGGACCACGCGCCTAGACGGCGCCCTCACCTCCACCCCCCTGTTCCGCGGCGACGAGCTCTTCGTCCTCACCGAACAGGGCACCCTTTACGCCTTCCGCCCCACCACCCCCTGAAAGAGCCGGCGCTTGGTCGCGCCGATGATCAGCACCAAGGAAGCCGCAGGGCGTTCAAAACGGTTCAGATGCAAGGCGCGCGACGAGGGACGACCGAGGCGTACTGCAAAGTACGCCGCAGGGCGGCACGAGAAGCGCACCGCCGCAGATGGGCCGTTTTCAACGCCCTGCAAACCCTAATAGTTGTAGCCGATGAAGAACGCCATATGCGACTCATCCTGTCCATCCGGGAACAGGTCCCGCTTCTCCTCGATCGTGAAGCGCCGCGCCCAGTCGAATCGGATGACGAAAGGTCCACCCAGCGGATAGCGGAGCGATGCCCCATAGCTCCCGAGCAGGCCGGGCCAGGTCCCGAGCTCCTGAAGCTCGCCGTCATCGCCTTCGTAGAGGCCCTGTTCGGTCCAGGCATTCCCCACGTCGACGAACAACCCGCCCCAGATCCCGTTCGCGATCAGGATCGCAGCGCCGTCGAGATAGGGGTTCGGCCGCAGGATCGGGAAGCGCCACTCTTGGTTGAGGAGCACGCTGTAGGTGCCGTTCAGGATGTAGCTCGGATACCCGCGCAGGGACGAGGGCCCACCCAAGTAGTAGAACGTCGGCACGTCGCCTGAAGCGAATCGGCCGCGCGCCCGCACGGCGTAGGTGGTGTTGAGCGACGTGCGGAAGTACTTGCGGGCGTCGACCAGCAGATCGGTCGATTCGATTCCGCTGTCCGTCACGTTGACCACTGAGCTTACGGTGACGTTCACGCGCTGGCCGTCGACTGGGCCGACGGGACCCCAGAGCGAGTTGTCGTAGACGTACCCGAGCGAGCCGATCGTCAGCCACGCGTCCCGCAGGAAGAGGCCATCGAGGTTATCGAGGTCGTTGGGCAGCTCGGTGAGGTTGTTCCTCTCGAAGGAAACATCGGTCTCCACACGCTGGAACTTCGAGATCGGATAGCTGAGCATGCCGACGGCGCCCCATCGCTCCTCGAAGAAGTCGTTGCGGATCCCGATGCCTTCCGCTGAAGCCGGCCGGTCGAACTCCGATCCCAGCAGCGAGGTGAAGAACGACCTCAGCCGATACGCGCCCACCCCCCAGTTGAGCCTCTTCTTCAGGTTCACGTAGGTCAGGGCGCCGGTGAATCCGGAGAAGATGTTGGTCCGCCCCTGCTGGGCGTTTACCTGGGCCACGATCAGGTGGTCGCCCATGAGGTCGGAGAAGAACATCTGCGCTCCCTGACCCCGGCTGCCGTCCTCAGCGAAGGCCAGTGCGCCGGATGCGAAATCGAGCCCGAACTCCCGCTCGTAGTCGCGCTGCACGTACTTCCCCGCCTCGGGCAAGACGTCTTCCCACTTCCAGCCCGGGACCTCGGGATCCACCGACAACGCGACCGTCTCGGGCGCGTCGGCAGGGACATCCACGCGGTAGATGTCGTAGGACTGATTCTCGAAAGCGCTGAAGACGATCTGGTCCCGCCCGTCGAGCCATGCCCATCGCGGGTGCATGGTCCCCGCAGCGAAGCTCGAAGCGCGGAACCCACTCCCCTGACGATCGACCACGTACAGGTCGAGCGTCCCCGAGCGGTCCGAGGCGAAGACGACCCGCGAGCCATCGGGGGACCAGTCCGGGTCGCGATCGACCCAACGACCGAAGGTCAACGGCTGGATGCGCCGGCTGCCGACATCGAGGAGGTACAGGTTCCTCGCCCCCTCCGGGCCGAAGGGGGTCCGATCCGACGCGAACACGATCTCCTCTCCGGTCGGAGACCAGCGGGGAGACATTTCGAGATAGCGATCGTTGGTCAGCCTATCGAGGCGATTCGTGACGACGTCCCAAAGGTAAAGATCCGCATAGCCCGCCCTGGAGAGCCCTACGAAGACGATCCGTCTGTTGTCCGAGGCCCAGGAGGGCGAGGCAAGGACGACGAGCTCGTCCCATCGCCCCTCCGCCTCGCGGTCCCCGGATCGGACATCCGTCAGGTAGAGGACGTCGGATGCGCCCGCCTTGGCCACGAACGCGACCTTACCTTCCCGGTTCACGTCGATCGTGGAGAGCAGGGGGTGGAACGTCTCGTAGTCGCCCGAACGTCCTGCCGTTACGACGGTCTCGAGGTCCTCGTTCAGCCCGCTCAGATCCGCTGTCTCGATCGTCGCGTAGCCGGAATGCAGGGTCACGTAGGTCAGAGCGGGTTGTGGCCCCAGGACGCCGGTCGGCACGACTGCAGGCGTGAAATTAAGCCGTCCCTGGGTCACCACAGGTGTCGCCGTCGTCCCCGCCGGCTGCTCTCCCGCGAGCTGCGGGAAGTACCGTTCCCGCAGGTGGCGCTGCCATTCCTCGTTCGCGTCGGACAACTTGACCCCGTAGACCTTGCGGAACGCGGTCGAGAAGTTCTGGTACTTCCACTCGCTTTCCAGGAGCTCCACGACGCGCTCCTCGCCATAGCGCTCCTTCAGGAACTCGAAGGCGTCCTGTCCCAGCTTGTAGATCGCAAAGGAGCCGGCGTACTTGTCGAGCTCCTGGAGATCGGGAACCAGCCCGTTCAGCAACAGGTCCCGGGCTACGAGGTCCCCTTCGGCGTTCCACGGCCCGGACCAGAACTCAGCCAGCCCCTCGGTGAACCACAGCGGCGAGTTCCACTCGTAGCCGCTGGGATGCAGGCGCTTGAGGTGCGCTCCCTTGCGCGCCTGGAAGACGTGCACGAGCTCGTGGCGGATCACGTGTCGGAAGTCCGCATAGCTGCCGTTGAACGGCAGCGCGACGCGTCCCTTCAAGAACTCTGTGAAGCCAGCAACTCCCTCGGGAAGGAAGAACGGTATGATGTTGGTCTGCTCGAAGTGCTGGTGGCTGGCGAAAACCACCATCGGAATTCGTTCCTTTGGGACGTACGAGAACTTTCTGCTGAGCGCGTCGAAACTCTCCTCAGCGTAGTCGATGGCGATCAGAGCCAGCTCGCGCTCGTCCGGGTAGTAGTAGAGGTCGACATGGTCGGAGGAAAGCACCTCCCAATCGAAATCCTCGTAATGGATCTTGTTCTTTCCGAAGGTCGAGTACTGGGCAGCCGTCGGACTGGCGGTCAGGATCAGGGCGAGGACGAAGGCGGCGAGAACGGAACGCGCGGTAAGGTCGTGCACTCGAATCTCCTGCCTGGAGTTCGGGCTGGCACCCGTAAGTATGGACTTCCGCCGGCGCGGCGGGCAAGGAACGGGGCACACCGGGGCCCGTCGCAGTAAACCTCGGCCCGGACCCCGGAGGTTTATCGGCCCCCGGGTCCTCGCTCCAGGGCGCCAGCGACGTCCGCAGGAATCCGCCGTGGTCGTCGCTCCCGGTCGAGCGCGATCAACGTGGTTTCCCCGGTCGCGAGCCGGCGCCCGTCGACCTCCAGCTCGTAGCCGAACGTCACCGTGCGGCTTCTGAGCGCGATGACCCGCGTCGCGATCCGGACGTGATCCCCGTAGCGCGCCGCCCCGGCGTAGCGGCACCGCGCCTCCATCACCGAGAAGACGAGGCCGCCGGCCTCCAGGCGGCCGTAGGGCAACCCGAGCGCCTCGAGGTGCTTCGTCCTGCCGATCTCCATCCAGACCAGGAAGTTCGCGTGATAGGCGACCCCTTGCTGGTCAGTCTCTGCGTAGCGCACCTCGACGGCGGTGACGACCGCATCGCCCCGGATCTCGAACGTCACGCCCCGCCCTCCGGCTCCCACAGGTCGAGCGCGGCGAGCATCGCCTCGACCCAGGCTTCCCGTCCCCACTCCGCCGCCACCGTGAGCGCGGCGTGCGCGAGGACGTCCCGGGGCACACCCACCTGCACGGCTCCGCGAAGGTGCGAGGCCAGCTGCCGTCCGGCATCGAGGGCGATCAGCGCCCCGACCGCCGCCAGCTCGCGCCTTTCGGGCCCCGGAGGCCCGGTCCGGCCCAGCACCTTGCCGTATCCCTCGACCAGCGTCCACCGCGCGATCTCCGGATGGAGGCGGTTGAGTCGGATCTGCAGAGGTACGTAGTGATCTCCGTACACGAGCCGGCAGAGTGCCTCCCCCCGCTCGCGGAGATCGTCGCCATCGCGTGACTCGACCCGCCGCGTTCCGCGCTCCCGACCGTCGCGCGAAGCCCACGCCTGCCACGTGAAGAACGCGTTGATCGTGCGCGGGAAACCGGCAAACAAGTAGGTCTGTAGCAGGAGCTCTTCGACGTCGTCGGGATCTACGCTCGCAGCTGTCTCGAGCGCGCCGGTCAGGCGATCCGCGTCGCCGCTCGCGGCCGCCGCTCCGAGCCGTATGATCGCCGCGGCCTCCTCGACCGACGGCGGCGCGCTCCGTCCGCCCCGAGCCACGGCCCCCGCCACGTGGTTGAGCGTGAGCCGGGCGTCGATCCGCCCCACCGCGACGCCGGACCGGTTCGTCAGCTGCGGGCGTGCGTGCGCTTCGAGCTCGGGATCGACGGAGGAATCGATAGCGCCGAGTTCCTCGAGAAGCGCCATCAGCGCCGGGTCCTGCGCCCGCCTGGCCCCGTCGACGACCTTGAGCGCCAGCGCCTTCGGCTCGCCGCCGCTCCAAGCCCGAAACGCCGTGCAAAAGACCCCTTCGGCCCCCGTCTTCACGACCAGGCGGTCGCCGGCCTTCCGCAGGAGATCCGTGTCGAGGCGGCCGGTGCCCGCCACGAGGACTGGGTGCGCAGCCATGGCGTCGAAGATGCGGCCGATCGCCTTCTCGCGACCGGTTTCCCGCCTCGCGTCTCCCGCCGCCAGCGCCGACCAGGCCCGCGCCATGGCCTCCACCGACAAGGCGAACGTCACCGCTCCGCAGCCGTCGACGGCCCGGCCGACGTCCTCGGGCGCCATCCCCGCAAGCTCGGCGAGCGTCGTCCAGATGCGTCTCTGAAGAGGGTGATCCGCGTCCAGGTACGTTTCCAGCGGCCATCCCATGGCCCGGCAGACAGCCAGCATCCCGGCGTGCTTGCCGGAACAGTTGTTGTGGATCGGCATAGGCTTCTCGGCTCGCC
The DNA here is from genome assembly GCA_035633635.1 of Gemmatimonadota bacterium. Lineage (GTDB taxonomy): Bacteria > Gemmatimonadota > Gemmatimonadetes > JACCXV01 > JAHWKZ01 > JAICNR01. Next base: position 13,520 of record DASQEN010000167.1, read on the forward strand.
GGCGGAGATCCTCGGCCACCGCGCCGCTCATCGGCTCGTCGATGCCGCAGCGGAGCATTCCCTCGTCGAGACCGGCCTTCTCCAGGACCGCGCGCACGGCCTCTAGGTGGATCGGCTCCGCACTGTGGGAGGCCGCCATCACGGCCAGCTCTTCGTCGCTGAAGCCGTATTCCTCGACCAGCCCCTCTTCGACCAAGGGCAGGAGCTGGATCGGCTTCGCCGACGACCGCAGCCATGCGCGGCGCGACGGATCCCCGTGCCGAGCGACCGTCCGGCCATCGGCGTCCACGACCGCGGCCACGACCGAATGGAGCGACTCGATCTCATTTCCGCGCCACACGCGCACGCCTTCGGGCTCTCTCGGATTCTTCATGGGCGGTCCTAGTGTCTCGAGTAAGAAGTTCGCCTGTATTCGATCGCCGCTGCATCCTGGAGCGCTTCGTTGTGACTCGTCGGACCCACTTCGTGGGTGCCCCGCTCTGCTAATCCTCCTCATCGCGCCTTGCGCTCCAGGCGCATCGGCGCTCTCTGTACTGCAGCGAGCTTCTTCCTCGAGACACTACAAGTTGGCGGCCGTTACCGCCTCGTGCACGGCCCGGCGCTCGAGGGTCAGGAAGATGCCCGCCAGGATCAGCGCGCCCCCTGCCCACGTGGCGGGCCCCGGCCTCTCGGACAATAGGAACGCGGCCCAGATCGCGGCCCCGATCGGCTCTCCCAGGATCGCGATGTTGACCTTGAAGGCCGGCATGTATCGAAGCGCGTAATTCAGTGAAGAGTGACCGAGGATGGTGGGGCCGATGGCGAGCCCCGCGAGCGCGGCCCACGTGGCCCCGTTCCAGCCCGCGAGCGAGCTTCCCGAGGCGAGCGCGCCCACAAGGAGCCACGCGGCCGTCATCGCGTAGATGACGGTGACGTAGGGGACGAGGTCCTTGGTCGCGCGAAGAACCCGGGCCAGGACATAGTAGCCCGAGATCCAGAACGCCCCCAGCAGCGCGAGGAGGTCGCCCATGAGAGCGTGGCGATCCAGCGCGAAGTCCGCTCCCGCGATCACGACGGTTCCGGCGACCGCGAGCGCGATCCCACCCCACGCCGCGCGCGACGGACGCTCCTTCAGGAACGCGCTACCCAGGATCGCCACGAACACGGGCTGGGTGCTCACCAGGACCCCCGAGGCGGCCACGGACGTGTACTCGAGCGACGAGATCCAGAAGCCGAAGTG
>DASQEN010000168.1:0-2248 GCA_035633635.1 Gemmatimonadota bacterium
CCCCCGCTGATCGCGGGCGCGGACAGGAGCCGCGCCCGGGCCGCTTCGGGGTGTCCGGACAGGCGCCGCTCGGCCGCCGCGCCCCACGCCCACCCCAGCGGAGCCGCCATCCCGCGGGCCACACGCCCGGCCACCCCTCCACCACCATAGACGGCGCGCCGGGCCCACCCATAGACCCGTGCGCGCTCCTCTACCTCGCCGACTTCGCGGCGGTGGGCCCGTACGTCCTCTCTGGGGGCAGTCATGAGCCGATCAGGACACCCGCGGGCTCGACCGGCTCGCTGGATGCGCCGGAAAGGTCGCGCTCGGCGCAGTGGTGGAGCTCCCGCAGACCTGCCTCCAGCCGGCGCCTGCAGGCTTCGATCTCTTCGCGATCGGCGTCCGGGGGTACGAGGACCGGCTTTCCGTACAGGATCCGCACGCGGGCGCCCGGCCAAGGGATCTCGAACCGGTCCCACGAGTCGATCCGGCGGCGGCGGCTGGCCGCGGCCGCCACCGGAAGGAGCGCGTGCCCGGTATGCCGCGCCAGCGCGATAGCGCCCGGCTGGAAGCAGCCATCGGAATGGGCATCGGGGGTGAGGGCCAGATCGCCGCCCGCCGACGCATGTCGCAGCATGGCCCGGAACCCCGCCACCGGGTTGCGCCGGCTCGATCCGCGGATCGGCACGTATCCCAGCGGGCGCACGATCCGCTCGGCCATGATCCCGTCGGGATGGCCCGACACCAGCACCCCTACACCACGCCGCGAGTGCGCGCTGACGAGCTCGAGCATGCGCCCGTGCCAGAAGCAGTACAGGACCCCGCGAGCCCCGGCACGGGCCTCCCTGTAGTGCTCGAGCCCCTCGATCTCGACCCGCCAGGTGCTCGACAGCGCCCTCACGAACATCGCTACGACCGGACCTCCGCGACTGGCGATCGAGCGCAGGATCGGACGCCTCATCGCTTCCTCTCGGCAGGCGGTCTCACTGCACCCGACTCAGTAACCAGATGAGGATCAGAACCGCCGCGAGCACGACGAGCAGCCAGCCGGTCCGAGCGCGTTTGGCGCGATTCGGAGATACCAGTCCCATGCGACCCGTCTTCTCCGGTAAGGGTGTCGCGGATGCGCATGGACGATACATGACAGGGAAGGAAAAGGAAAAGCGGAGCGCGGGACCGCAGGGCGATGGTCCTAGACCGTGATGCCGCGTTCGCTTTCGCGTATGAAAGTCAGAAAGCGGAGGACCTCGGGGTACGGATGGAGCTCTTGCTCCGCCTGCTCGAGCGCCTGGCCGATGTTCAGCTTGGAGTTGAAGAACATGCGATACGCCCGCTTGAGCTCGGCCTTCACGTTCTCGGCGAAGCCGCGTCGGTCGAGTCCCACCGTGTTCAATCCGAAGAGGGTGGTCGGGATCCCGGCCGCTTTTACGAACGGCGGAACATCCTTCTGGACGCGTGAGCCGCCGCCCACGAACGCGTGCGCTCCGATCCGCACGAACTGATGGACCGGCGTCATTCCTCCGACGATCGCCTGCTCGTCGATCGTCACGTGCCCCGCGAGGTTAACCGCGTTGCTGAGGATTACGCCGTCCCCGATGCGGCAGTCGTGGGCGACGTGAACGTACGCCATCAGGAGACACCCCTCTCCGATCTCCGTCCGCCCGAGCGCGCGGGTGCCGCGGCTAATGGTCACGTACTCCCGAATGACCGTCCCGTCGCCGATCAGGCACACCGTCGTCTCTCCCTCGTACTTCAGATCCTGCGGCTCTCCTCCGATCACTGCTCCGTAATGGATCTGGCAGCTCTCCCCGATCGTGGTACCGCGCTCGATCACGGCGTGCGCATAGACGCGCGTACCCTCGCCGATCGTGACATCGGCGCCCACGATCGCGTAGGGGCCGACCTTGACATCGTCTTTGATGACCGCGCCCGGATCGACGATTGCGGTGGCATGGATGTCGGCTGTGACCTGGCTCATCTCACCTCCACCAGCGAGGCCATGAGCTCCGCTTCCGCGACGACCGATCCATCGACCCGAGCGGTACCCCGCATCTTGCAGAACGACCCCCTTCGCTTGACGAGCTCGAGCTCGCATTCGAGCCGATCGCCCGGCCGCACGGGCTGTCGGAAGCGCACTTTGTCGAGCCCAGTGAAGTAGACGACCTTGTCCGACGGGTCATCGACCAGGCTCATCAGGAGCAACCCTCCCACCTGTCCCATCGCCTCCACGATCAGCACGCCCGGCATCACCGGGTGGCCGGGGAAATGT
>DASQEN010000169.1:0-4952 GCA_035633635.1 Gemmatimonadota bacterium
GGCTCCGGCGGGATCCGAGGTCATGAGCTCGCGCGGACGGTCCTCGTCGCGCCGCGGTCCGGGAAGTGGACGTCGATCCAATCCTCCAGGTTCTCGCGGCGCATACGGCGATGCTCCTCCGCGTGAATGATGCGGGAGAACACCTCTACCGTCTTGTCGAGCTCGCGATTGACGATCACATACTCGTATTGCGATACGCAGTCCAGCTCGTTGAGCGCTTCCGCCATGCGCCTGGCGATCGTATCGTCGGTCTCGGTACCCCGATCCTTCAATCGGGCTTCCATCGCCCCGTGGCTCGGCGGCAGAAGAAAGATGGAAACCGCCCCGGGGTAGGCCTTCATCAGGGATGCGCCCCCCTGGACGTCGACATCGAGCAGAACGTGATAGCCGTCCTCGAGCGCACTGTCGACCTCCGTCCTGGGCGTGCCATAAAGCCCGCCGTGGACGACCGCCCACTCGGCCAGCTCACCAGCGTCTCGGGTGCGAGCGAACGTCCGCTCGTCCACGAAGCGATAATCCGAGCCGTCTACCTCTCCGTCACGCATCGCCCGGGTCGTCAGCGAGACCGCGAAGCGTATGTACGGGAAGCGCTTAAAGATCTCGTTCGACACCGAGGTCTTCCCGGACCCGCTTGGCGCCGAGAAAACGATCGGGAAGGGCCGGGTCCTGAGCCGGACATCGGCATCGCGTTCGTTCATCTCGGAGTCCTCACTCCACGTTCTCGGCCTGTTCGCGCATCTTCTCGAGTTCGGCCTTGATTTCGATGGCCGACTTCTGGATCTCCGGATCGGATGCCTTCGAGCCGAGCGTATTCGCTTCCCGGCCTAACTCCTGGAGGAGGAAGGTCAGCTTCCGACCGATCGATCCCTCGTCCGACTCCAGCTCCGCGGCGAAGTGATCGAGGTGCGCGCGCATCCGCGTCAGCTCCTCGCTCACGTCGACCCGGTCCGCGAGCAGCACGATCTCCTCCTCGATCCGGCGCTCGATATCCTCCGTCGGATCCTGGAGCAGCGTCCGCACCTTCTCGCGCAACCGCTCCCGCTCGCGTTGCTCACGCAGCGGCGCGAGCTCCTCGACTCGGCGTCGATGAGACTCGATCGTCTCGAGGCGCGCCCGGAAGTCCTCGAACAGCGCGCGGCCCTCAGTCAAACGGCCCTCCACGAGGGCATCCAGCGCCGCACTCACGGCGCCTCCCGCTCCTTGCACGAATACCTCGTCGTCCATGGGGATCTCCTCCGCCTCCCACTCGACGACGCCGGGCAACCCGAGAAGCGTGTCCGCGGAGACGCCGCGTCCGTCCCCTCCAATGCCCTCGAGGTCAGCCACGATCTCGAGGTAGCGGTCGACAACCGTCCGGTTAAGACGCGGCCCCCTTGCTCCCTCCTCGCCCTCTCTCTCGATCTCGATCGAAACGTTGAGGTGGCCTCGCTCGCAGCGGCTCGAGCACAGCGCGGTGACGCGGCTCTCCAGATGCGCAAACGCTCGCGGGAGCCTGACGTTGAGGTTGAGGAAGCGGTGGTTGACGGACTTGATCTCGGCCGCGAACCGATAGCCCGAGGAGACCGCTTCCCCGCGGCCGAACCCCGTCATGCTGCGGATCACCGATCGAGTCTCCGGTCCGAACTGTAAGGTACCACGAGCGGCCCTCGCGCGCAGCACCGGCGGATCATACGCGGCTCCCCCACTTTCCCGGAACCAGCTGCGCCACTGCCGATAGCCCCGCGCGGACCATCCGGATCACGTTTTCGTCCCCGGGCCAGTGCTCGACCACCACCTCATCGTCCACGCGGTTGAGGATGCTGTGGAGTGCCAGCAAAGCGACGACCACGTCGTCCAGCTGCCCGAGACCGGGGACAAAGTCCGGCACAACGTCGATCGGAGAGACGAGATACATGATCGTACCTCCGAGGATCAGCTTGCTCTTCCGCGGGACGCGTGGATCCGAGACCAATCGTTTGAGGAGGACGACGAAATTTGGCAGGAACAGCGCGATCTCCCGGAGCGTGTTGCGCGCGGATTCCGGCCGGTCGCCATCGATCGGCTGGAGGTCCTTACGCGCAGGCATTCCGCACCTTGCCGACGGCGTCCCCGTTTCTCCCTTCGCCTTCGAGCTCCTCGCCACGAAGCGCGTTGATGCGCGCCGCCGCGAAGCCGGCGCCGAATCCGTTGTCGATGTTCACGACGACGACCCCCGCGGCGCATGTGGAGAGCATCCCGAGCAGCGCGGCGAGCCCTTCGAACGAAGCCCCGTATCCCACACTGGTAGGCACCGCGATGACCGGCACCCGAACGAGCCCACCGACCACCGAGGCGAGCGCGCCCTCCATCCCCGCAACGACGACCACGACGCCCGCGCGAACGAGCGACTCTTCGTGGGCCAGGAGCCGGTGCACGCCGGCGACCCCCACGTCCACGATCGCCTCGACCGGCTGGCCGAGCGCGCGGACCGTCTCGATCGCCTCCTCGGCGACCGGCAGGTCGCTGGTCCCCGCAGTGAGGACGAGCACCGGACATCCTCGCGAGGGGTCCGGTGCCCCGGCGCTCACCGTCCGCGCCACCGGGTTGTGATGCGCGGTCGGCACGGCCGCGAGAATCGCCCCCGCGTGCTCGACGCTGGCCCGGGTCGCGAGCAGGCGACCCGACCGTTCCCACAGGAGTGCGGCGATCGTCGCCGACTGCGCGGGTGTCTTGCCTTCGCAGTAGACGACTTCGGGGAAGCCGGCGCGCAGCGCCCGATGGTGGTCGATGGTCGCGAACGGGAGCGACTCGTGCCGCCAGCCCGCCAGTCGGCGGCATGCCTCCTCGACATCGATCGCGCCGGTCCGCACGGCCTGCAAAGTGGTGCGCAACAAGATGTCCATTCGTACCTTGAGTCTACTTCGCCCGTAGGCGCTCGACCAATCGAAGGAGCCGCTTTGCCAGCGTACGCCCCGCCCAGCGTTTCGCGCCTTGAAGCCGAAGTGGTGCACGTCTGGGAAGTCGATCTGGAGCGGCCGCAGGACGAGGTCGCGCGGCTCGAACGCTTGCTTCCAGAGACCGAGGCCAGACGCGCCGCGAGGCAGCCGTTCGAGGCCCGGCGGAGAGACCTCGTGATCTCCGGCGTCGCCTTGCGCTCGATCCTCGCCGCCTACCTGGACGTCGATCCGCGAACGATCCGCTTCGTGACCGACACGGGTGGGAAACCGCGGCTCGACCCCCGCTGGAACGCAAGGCCGCTTGCGTTCAACCTCTCCCACTCCCGCGGTCGCGCGCTCGTCGCCGTCTCGCTGGGACGCGAGGTGGGTATCGACGTCGAGCGCCTGCGACGCGATCTGCCCATCGACCGGCTGGCGGCTCGGTTCTTCTCGCCGCGCGAGATCGCCGCCTTGCGGTCGACACCGGACGTCGTGCGACCGGCGGCCTTCTTCGCCTGCTGGACGCGCAAGGAGGCGTTCGTGAAGGCGACGGGGGCGGGCATCTTCCGCCAGCCGCTCCAGTCCTTCGCGGTCTCGGTGGAGCCCGGGGCCGGACCCGTCCCGATCGTGATCCCCGGCCACGCCGACGAGGCGGGTCGCTGGCGGCTGGAGAGCCTCGACGCCGGCCCTGGCTACGCCGCCGCGGTCGCGGTGGAGGGGCCCTTCCGGGTCCATCGATTCCGCTGGCACGGATGAGCCGCGGCGCCTCGCCGCGCGCGATCGTCGCCCTCGCCGTCGTCTGCCTCGGCTTCTCGAACGCCTCGCCCGCGGACGCTCAGGAACCCCAGCCCGCCCCCGGCGACACGCTGGACGCGCCGTTCCTGCCGGGAATCGCCCCCGTCGAGAAGGCGAAGTTTCCGTGGCTGCTGGACCTGCCCGGCTGGCACGGTTTCTCGATCGAGCACTACAACCGGGTCGACGGCCTGACGCCGTCGTGGGGCTTCCAGCTCGAGCCGGTGGAGCCCACCGAGCGCCCGGCGCTCGCTGGACGGATCGCAGCCGCGACCACCCACTCGCGCCTCTACTGGAACGCCTCGATCCGCCAGCGACTCCCGCTTCCTGGCGCGATTCACGTCGGCATCGAGCACTTCCATCGTTCCACGACATTCGACGACTGGAAGGTCTCGGTCCGCGAAAACGACGTGGCCACGTTCGTGTTCGCCTCCGACCTGCTGGACTGGTGGCGCGAAAAGGGCTACGCGGTGGAGATCGACGCCGAAACGTCCGGCGGCAGGCTCGGTGGCGCCCTGACGTTCCTCGACGCTTCCCAGCGCGCCCAGGCCGACCGCTCCCCGTTCGCCCTGTTCGGCGCGGACTACCGGGACAACCCGCCGGCGACCGAAGGCGACCTGCACAGCCTTTCGGCCACCCTTCGCATCGACACGCGGGACGTTCAGAGCCCGCTCCTCCCTTCGCCTGGCTGGTGGCTTCGCGCCGACACGGAACTGGCCGGGGGGGTGCTCGGCGGAGAGCTCTCCTTCCGGCGGGCGGCCATCGACCTGCGACGGTTCACTCGCTTCGGGGACGACACCTGGTGGGACACGCGCGTCGTCTGGATGGGGCCCCTGGACGGAGACTCGCTCCCCGTCCAGCGTCACGTCATGTTCGGTGGGCCCGGATCCCTGCGCGGGTTTCGTGGAGGTAGCTTCGTCGACTCGCAGGGAGCCCAGGCTTCCACCGCGATCCGGCTCCCGCTCCCCGTGGGAAGGCGGATCGCTCTGCTGTTTCTGAGCTGGCACTGGGTGGCCTTCGCTGATGCCGGAGCGCTTGGCGATTATGAGGAATGGCACGCCGATGTCGGCACGGGCATTTCGGGCATCAACGTCCTCTCCTACGTCGAGATCCTCCTGGCACAGCGCATCACCAATCTCGACGAGGACGGAAGCGGTCCGCATTTCGTTGTCAGGTTCCGACGCGATCTGTAACTTGCGACATCCGTCCGACGAAACCGACACCACCCGAGGGATGTCGATTCCATGAAGCTGGTCGAGTTCTTCG
>DASQEN010000170.1:0-2595 GCA_035633635.1 Gemmatimonadota bacterium
TCGCGCTCGACGTGGGCGCGATGGTGGCCGGCGCCAAGTACCGGGGCGAGTTCGAGGAGCGCTTCAAGGCTGTGCTCAAGGAGATCACCGAGAGCGAGGGCGGCATCATCACGTTCATCGACGAGCTCCACACGCTGGTCGGCGCGGGCGGGGCGGAGGGCGCGATCGACGCGTCGAACATGATCAAGCCGCCACTGGCGCGTGGGGAGCTCCGGATGATCGGCGCCACCACGCTCGACGAGTACAGAAAGCATATCGAGAAGGACGCCGCGCTCGAGCGCCGGTTCCAGCCCGTGTTCGTGGGCGAGCCCACGGTCGAGGACACGATCGCGATCCTGCGCGGACTGAAGGAGCGGTACGAGGTCCACCACGGGGTGCGGATCACCGACGGTGCGATCGTGGCCGCCGCCGAGCTCAGCCATCGCTACATCGCCGACCGGTTCCTCCCCGATAAGGCGATCGACCTGATCGACGAGGCAGCCTCGCGGCTCCGGATGGAGATCGATTCGGTGCCGATCGAGATCGACGTGATCGAGCGCCGGATCCGGCAGCTCCAGATCGAGAAGCGCGCGCTCGCCAAGGAGGAGGACCCGTCCGCGAAGGAGCGATTGGAGCGGATCGAGAAGGAGCTCGCCGACCTGCGCGCCGAGGCCGACGAGCTGCGGGCCCACTGGCAAGAGGAGAAGGAGGGGATCCAAGCGATCCGCGAGCTCAAGGAGAAGATCGAGAACACCAAGGTCGCGGCGGAGCGCGCCCAGCGGGTGGGCGACCTGGAAAAGGCGGCCGAGCTCCAGTACGGGCGGCTCGCCGAGATCCAGGAAGGGTTGAAGAAGAAGGAGGCCGCGCTCCACGAGACGCAGAAGGAGCAGCGGATCCTCAAAGAGGAGGTCGACGAGGAGGACGTGGCCGACGTGGTTTCGCGCTGGACCGGGATCCCAGTCTCGCGCCTCGTCGAGGGCGAGCGCGACAAGCTGCTCAGGATGGAAGAGCGCTTACACCGCCGGGTCGTCAGCCAGGACGAGGCGATCAAGGCGGTCGCCGACGCAGTGCGGCGCGCGCGCGCGGGTCTCCAGGACCCGAACCGACCGATCGGCTCGTTCCTGTTCCTGGGACCCACCGGCGTGGGGAAGACCGAGCTCGCCCGCGCGCTCGCCGAGTTCCTGTTCGACGACGAGGACGCGATGGTGCGGATCGACATGTCGGAGTACATGGAGCGCCACGCGGTGGCTCGCCTGATCGGCGCGCCTCCGGGGTACGTCGGCTACGAGGAGGGCGGCCAGCTCACCGAGGCCGTGCGCCGCCGGCCGTATGCGGTCCTGCTCCTGGACGAGATCGAGAAGGCGCATCCCGATGTGTTCAACGTGCTCCTCCAGGTGCTGGACGACGGACGGCTCACCGACGGGCAGGGGAGGACGGTCGACTTCACCAACACGGTCCTGATCATGACCTCGAACGTGGGAAGCCAGTACATCACCGAGGAGGAGGACGAGGCGCTCATCGAGGTGAAGGTGATGGGCGCGCTACGCAGCGGCTTCCGCCCCGAGTTCCTGAACCGGGTCGACGAGATCGTGATCTTCCATCGGCTGAAGGAAGAGGATCTGCGGGAGATCGTCGACATCCAGCTGCGGCGACTCGCGCGCATCCTTTCTGGCAAGGGGCTCACCGTCGAGTTGACAGAGGATGCCAAGGAATTCCTCGCCAGCCGCGGATGGGATCCCGTCTACGGCGCGCGGCCCCTCAAGCGTGCGATCCAGACGTGGCTCCAGAACCCGCTCGCGGTCGCGCTCCTGGAAGGGAAGCTCGGCGAGGGCGACCACGTCCTCGTCGACGTGGCGCGCGACGGGGAGGAGCTCACGTTCGAGCGCGCCGGAGAGCCCGCCGCCGCGACCTGAGCGTCCCTCCGCGGAAGCCCCCCCCCGGCGATCACCCGCGCGAAGGATCGAGAACCGGAAGTCCCTTGAAATACGAGCGGTAGAATCCGCGATCGCGGGTGAGAAGTCGATCCGCGCGCGCGGTCGCATGGGCGCCGACCAGGAAGTCCGCAATCACGCGGGTGCGGGCGCCTCCGCGACGTCGATAGCGTCGCCAGGCGACGGAAGCGGTCAGCGCGGCGTCGCGTAGCACGGGATCATACGCGATTCCGACCTGGTCCATCGCTTCGGCGGCAGCATCGGGAGTTCCGAAGAACCTCCCGACCTCCGCCCACACGACCTCGCAGGCGATGAGTCCACCGTCTGCGGTCGCCTTTCGGAGCGCGTTCCTGGATCGCTCGAGGAACGTCGGATCTGCACCGAACACGTCGAGCAGAACGCTGGTGTCCACGGCCGTGATCACCTCGCGTCGGGCTCGCCGCGCAGCTCGGTCAGGACCTCGTCGGTCGTGCCGCCGAGGTCCACGATCCCGGTCACGTTCTCCAGCGGGTCCAGGGGGAGCTGCTTGGTCATGACCACCTCGCCCCCTTCTTCGCGCACGACGAGAACTTGTCCCGCCCGCAATCCCAGCCGTTCCCGTAGGTACTTTGGAATCGTCACCTGGCCGCGCTCGGTTATCTTCGTTTTCATACTTAAAGAATACGAATACTGATTCTAAAAGTCA
>DASQEN010000171.1:0-1925 GCA_035633635.1 Gemmatimonadota bacterium
GGGCCTGGCGGAGGATGTGCCGGGCTCGATCTTTGACACCGCTGTCTTCCAGGAGGAGGACCGCCTGCGAAGCGTCTACGACATGACCGCCGGGCGGGAGAACCCGTACATGCTGCACCAGGAGCTGGGGGACTGGATGACCCGCTACTGCACGGTCATCCGCGAGGAGGCGAAGCTAGAGAAGACCGACGAGAAGATCGGCGAGCTGATGGAACGCTGGAAGGACGTCGCGTTGCCGGACACCGGGGAATGGGTCAACCAGTCGGTGGTCTTCACCCGCCAGCTATGGGACATGCTCGAGCTGGCGCGCGTGATGGTTCGTGGAGCGATCGCCCGGAAGGAGAGCCGCGGCGTCCATCTGCGTCCGGACTACCCCGAGCGTGACGACGCGAACTGGCTCAAGACCACGATCGCAGAATGGACGCCCGACGGCCCGCGCCTTTCGTACGAGCCGGTGGACGTGTCGTTGATACCACCGCGTCCACGGCAGTACAAGAAAGACATCCGATAGGAGATAGATGGCGGAAGCGGCGAAGACCGACGTGGACATCTATGTCCCGGCCCCGGGGACGCGAAGCGTGCGGGAGCGGGCCGAGGGGACCGTGCGGCTGATGGTCCGGCGCCAGGACGCGCCGGCGACGGACCCGTACTGGCAGGCGTTCGAGGTCCCGCGCTACCCGAACATGAACGTGGTCGAGTGCCTGATGGAGATCCGTAAGAACCCGGTCGATGCGGAAGGTAGGAAGACCACGCCGGTGGCGTGGGCGGCGAACTGCCTCGAAGAGGTGTGCGGGATCTGCACGATGCGTGTGAACGGGAAGGTTCGGCAGTCGTGCGCGGCCCTGGTCCAGGACCTCGATGAGCCGATCCGACTCGAGCCGATGGAGAAGTTCCCGGTCAAGCGCGATCTGGTCATCAACCGCGATCGACTGTTCGAGGCCTACCGGCGGGTCAAGGCGTGGATCCCGATCGACGGCACTCACGATCTGGGCCCGGGGCCGCGGATACCCGAGGACGAGCGCGAGGAAGGGTACTGGCTGTCGCGGTGCATCTCGTGCGGGTGCTGCGTCGACGCGTGCCCGCAGGTCGTTCCCGAGCGAGAGGACGTCTTCGTGGGGGCTGCCCCGATCTCGTGGGCACGGCTTATGAACATCCACCCGACCGGCGAGATGAACGCCCTCGAACGCTTCGACGCGCTGATGGGCCCGGGCGGGATCTCGGATTGCGCCAAGTCGATGAACTGCGTGGCGGTCTGCCCCAAGTCGATCCCGCTCATGGAGTCGATCGCCTCCATGAACCGCCAGATCACCCGTCACCTGTTGGTGGACTGGCTCAAGGAGTAAGCGGACCCGGATCTGCGTATCCGCGCCTCAGAGCCGCTCGGGCTTTTCCACCGTCCGCTCGTTCCGTACGTCACCGGTGTTGAGCGTTCCCGCGGGCTCGAAGAGCAGGACATGGACCTCACCGTCGGCTACCGGCCGGTGCTCGATGCCGCGCGGCACGACGACCATCTGACCCGGGGCGAGAACGACCCCGCCGTCCCGGAGCTCGATCGTGAGCTTCCCCTTGAGCACCAGGAACAGCTCGTCCTCGTCGGCATGGGAGTGCCACACGAACTCCCCCTCCAGCTTGGCCAGCTTGACGTGCTGGCCGTTGAGCTCGGCCACGATGCGCGGGCTCCAGCGCTCCTCGAAGCGCGAAAGCTTCTCCGAGAGGTCGATCCGCTCGAGTGGGCTCATGGCCACCCACCACCCTCGACCTCGAGGAAGGTAGCGATCTCGTCGAGATGCTTGCGGCCGATGTCCGGAACCCGTGGGTCGGAGGCCGGATAGCCTGTAACGAGGAGCAGGAACGGGCGCTCGCTCGCCGGCCGGCCAAGAATCTCGTTGAGGAACCCCATCGGGCTGGGGGTGTGGGTGAGGGTG
>DASQEN010000172.1:0-7177 GCA_035633635.1 Gemmatimonadota bacterium
GGCGCGGGTATCGCCCGCGTGGATCCGCCCCTGCTGGTCGACCTGACCTACGAAACGCTTTCGCTCGACGAGTCCGGGAACGTCGACCGCAGCGCCTCCCCGACCCGCTACTGGTACAAGGGCCAGCGGTCCAGGATCGACAACTTCACGACGAAGGGCGGCCAGCCCGTCCTCTCGTCGAGCTTCATCCTCGACTGCGACTCCTCGCGCATGATCCAGGTGAACTGGGAGCAGCGGACGGTCATGGTGACGACGTTCGCGGAGTGGCAGGAGGCGATGGAGCAGATGATGGAGCTCGCCGCCCGCTACGCCGGCCAGGTCCCCGGCCAGCCCGGCCAACCCGAGCCCCGGCCCAACACGACCGGCGGGCTCGTCACGAACACGACGATCTGGGACGACACGACCGCGCAACGTGACTGGTTTGGCCTCCCGGCGCGCTACGTGGAGTACTCCACTTCCACGACCGCCTCGGCGGACGCCTGCTACCCGGCGGACGCGGCGATCGAGCATCGGGTCTGGACCACGGAGCTCGACATCCCCCTCTGCATCCCGCCGTTCGACCTCTCGAACACCGCGATGCCGGCCATCGCCGACGGGGGCGGCGCGTGCGTCGATCGGCACGAGACCAAGGTGATCGGCAGGCCCCGGGACATACGGTTCCTGCTGCGGCAGGAAACGATCACGACCGTGGACGGCACGCGGCGCTCGAGCGGCTTCGAGGTGACCGACCTGTCGCGGTCGGCGCTCGCCGACTCGCTGTTCCTCCCGCCAGCCGGCTTCGAGCAGATCGACCTGCAGTCGATGTTCGGCGGCATGGCGGCTCTCGACGGGGGGGCGGGCGCCGCGGAGCCCGTGTCCCCCAAGGCCGAAGGCATCGTGCGGATCGGCGTCGCGCTCTCGGCTCCGCCGGACATGCCCGCCGATCCTCTGGCGGTGAAGCGCGGGGTCGCCGACTGGATCGAGACCCAGGCGGGCTACGACGCCGTGCCGCTCGCGGCGCGGGACCGGGCCAGCGCGCTGGCCGAGGCCCCGGGCGTGCAGGCGGACTACGTCCTGTTTTACGACCTGGAGGAGGCCAAGGCCGGCGTCTCGGCGGGGGGCGTGCTCGGCGGGATCGTCGGGGGCTCGCTCGGCGCGAGAGCCGCCGGCGGCGCAATGAAGCTCGAGGTCAAAGGCGAGTACGAGCTGAACGCGGTGCCGGGCGGCGAACGGGTCGCACGGGAGGAGATCGACGAGGAGCGCGGGACCGAGGACCCCCAGGCCGACCTGACCGAGACGCTTACCGACGCGGCGCGCGAGGCGCTGGAAGCCCTCCGCTAGGTCAGCGGATCTCGAGCAGCTCGACCTCGAACACGAGCGTGGCGTCGGGCGGGATCACGCCGCCCGCGCCCGTGGCCCCGTAGGCAAGATCCGGGGGGATCACGAGCAACCGCTGCTCGCCCACCGCCATACCCGCGACTCCCTGGTCCCATCCGGCGATCACCTGCCCGGCCCCGACCGGGAACGAGAAGGGTTCGCGGCCGCGGCTCGAATCGAACTGCGTGCCGTTGGGTAGCCAGCCGGTGTAGTGGACGACCGCAGTCTGTCCGGGCGCCACGGTCGCACCGGCTCCCTCCTTGACGACCTCGTAGTACAGGCCCGACTCCGTCCGCGTCATCCGCTCGAGGCGCACGTCCAGCTCGGGCGCGTAGGTGGTCGTGCTCGGGTCGGACATCGACGTGGTCGCCTGCTCGGGCGGTGTTGCCTCTTCGGTCGTCAGAGGCTCGGGGTCCGGCTCCGGTGTGGTGTCCTCGCTCGCGCAGCCCAGCAGCAGGAACGCCAGCGCGGCCGCCGTCATCGTGATCCGCATAGGATGTTCGCCTTTCGCGTGGGACGTGGGTTTCCGAACGGGGTCAGGAATCCAGCAGGAGCCGGACCGGGCTCTCCAGCCGCTCCTTGACCTTGACGAGGAACGAGACCGCCTCCTCGCCGTCGACGATCCTGTGATCGTACGAGAGCGCGACGTACATCATCGATCGGGAAACGATCCGCTCCTCCCCGGTCGCCGGATCCTCGAGGGTCACCGGACGCTTCCCGATCTTGTGCACGCCGAGGATACCGCTCTGCGGGGGATTGAGAATCGGCGTCGACATGAGCGAGCCGTAGATCCCGCCGTTGGAGATCGTGAACGTCCCGCCCTGGAGCTCGTCGATCGTCAGCTCGCCATCCCGCGCCCGCGTGGCCAGCTCCTTGATCACGCGTTCAATCTCTGCGAACGACATCCGGTCCGCATCCTTGAGGACGGGGACCACGAGCCCGCGTGGCGTCCCGACCGCGATGCCCAGGTGAACGTGGTCGTGATAGACGATCTCGTCGCCTTCGATGAACGCGTTGACCCGCGGGAAGTCGCGGAGCCCGAGGACCGAGGCCTTGGCGAACAGCGACATGAATCCGAGGCGGATGCCGTGCCGCTCCTCGAAATCGGTCTGGTGCTCCTTCCGGAGCGCCATCACCTCGGTCATGTCGATCTCGTTGAAGGTCGTGAGGATCGCGGCCGTCCGCTGGGCCTCGACCAGCCGCTCCGCGATCCGGCGCCGGAGTCGGGTCATCTTCTCGCGCCGCGTGCCGGGCTCGTCGGGGCGCCCGGCCGGCGGCTGGGCGCGCTCCGCTGCTGCGGGTTTCTCCTCGGGCTCTGCCTTCTCACGCGCCGGCTCTGGCTCGGGCTTCTCCTCCGCTGCGGGTTTCTCCTCCGCCTCTGCGGGAGGCAACCCCGGCTTCTTCTCCGGCTCCTTCTCCGGCTCCTTCTTCTCCTTCGCCGGCTCGGGCTTCTCCTCGGCGGCGGGTGCCTCTTCGGGCGCCGCTTCGCCTTCCTCGACGATCCGGCCGACGACGTCACCGACGTGAACGGTCTGGCCCGCCTGGACCAGGATCTCCAGCGTCCCGCTCGCCTCGGCCGCGAGCTCGACCGTCGCCTTGTCGGTTTCGAGCTCGAGGATCAGGTCGTCTTTCTCGACCCGCTCGCCGTCCTTCTTGAGCCATGCGCCGAGGTCGCCCTCGGTGACCGATTCCGCCAGGTTCGGGATCGTGATGTCCATCAGCCTCCGAGCGCCGCGTCCACCAGCGCCGCCTCCTCCAGCTCGTGGACGTGGTGCGAGCCGGTGGCCGGCGACGCCGCGGCCGGGCGGCCGGCATAGTCGAGCCGCACCGCCTTGGGCAGGTATTGCTCGAACCTGTGCCGGGTGTTCCGCCAGGCGCCCATGTTGGCCGGCTCCTCCTGGACCCAGATCACGCGCTCGAGATGCGGGTACCCGGCGACGACCGCCTGGAATTCCTCTTCGGGGAACGGATAGAGCTGCTCCATCCGCACGATCCCCACATCCTCGATCCCCCGCTCGCGCCGCGCCTCGAGCAGCGTGTAGTAGACCTTGCCCGCGCAGACGAGGAGCTTCCGACCGGCCGCCCTATCGGCGATCTCCGTGTCGTCGATCATCGGCAGGAAGCGGCCGTCGATGAAATCCCCGATGCGGGAGACGGCGAGCTTGTGCCGGAGCAGGCTCTTGGGCGTCATGATCACGAGCGGCTTCCGGAAGCTGCGTTTCATCTGGCGCCTGAGGCAGTGGAAGAGCTGCGCGGGCGTGGTCAGCGCGCAGACCTGCATGTTGTCCTCGGCGCAGAGCTCGAGGAACCGCTCGAGCCGCGCGCTCGAATGCTCCGGGCCCTGCCCTTCGTAGCCATGCGGCAGGAGCAGGGTCAGGCCGGACATCCGCCGCCACTTGTACTCGCCGCTCGCTAGGAACTGATCGATCACGACCTGCGCCCCGTTGACGAAGTCTCCGAACTGGGCCTCCCACAGGACCAGCGTCCACGGGTCAGCCGCCGAATAGCCGTACTCGAAGCCCAGCGCCGCGTTCTCGGAGAGAGGGCTGTTGATGATCAGGAACTTGTTCTGCTCGTCGCTCATGTGGTTCAGGGGGACGTACCCGTCGCCGGTCTCCTGGTCGGTGTAGACCGCGTGGCGGTGGCTGAACGTCCCCCGCACGGTGTCCTGTCCGGCGAGTCGCACCTTGGTCCCGTCGAGGAGGAGCGATCCGAACGCCAGCGCCTCGCCGCATCCCCAGTCGATATCCCCGTCCTCGAGCACCATGGCCGCGCGGTCGGCCATCAAGCGCTCGAGCCGCTTGTGCCAGTGGAATCCCTCGGGCACCGCGGTCAGCGCGCGGGCGATCCGCTCCAGCGTTTCCCGCGGGACCGACGTGTCGACCGGCTCGTCACTCCATCCGAACGACAGCCCCTCCCACACGGCGGACACGGACTCCGACGGCTGGTTCTCGAGCTGACGCGCCTGCGCGTGGGCCTGCTCGACATCTCCCTTGACCGCCTCGCGCATCGCCTGGACCTCGTCCTCCCCAAGGGTCCCCTCCTCGATCAGCCGGCGCGCGTAGACCTCCGAATTCGACGGATGCGCGTCGATGAGCTTGTACATCTCGGGGTGCATGAACGACGGATCGTCGAGCTCGTTGTGGCCGTATCGCCGGAAGCAGACGAGGTCGATGAACACGTCCCTGTGAAATCGCTGCCGATACTCGATCGCGATCCGGGCCACGTGCGCCACGGCCTCGGCGTCGTAGCCGTTGACGTGGAATACGGGCGCCTGAACGACCTTGGCGATGTCGGAGGCGTAGCGGGTCGAGCGCCCCTCCTCCGGGTCGGTGGTGAAGCCGATCTGGTTGTTGATGATCACGTGGACGGTGCCGCCCGTGCGGTACGCCTCGAGCCCGCCCAGCATGAGCGTCTCGGTTACCACTCCCTGGCCCGCGAACGCGGCATCGCCGTGCATGAGGAGCGGCACTGCGCGTTCCCGCGACTCGTCATGGAAGTAGCCCTGCTTGGCGCGCACGATCCCTTCGACAATCGGGTTCACGGCTTCGAGGTGGCTGGGGTTGAAGGCCAGCGAGAGGTGGATCTTGCGGCCGTCCACCGTCAGGTCGCGCGAGTAGCCGAGGTGGTACTTGACGTCTCCGTACCCCTGAACTTCCGGTGCTGGGGGCCGGCCTTCGAACTCGGCCAGGATGTGGGCGTAGGGCTTGCCGAGGACGTGCGCGAGCACGTTCAGGCGGCCGCGGTGCGCCATCCCCATCACGACCTCGTCGACGCCCATCTCGCTCGCACGGGACACCATCGTCTGGAGTAGCGGCACCAGGGTGGTGCCCCCCTCGAGCGAGAACCGCTTGGCCCCGGGGTACCGCCGGTGAATCGTCTCCTCGAACGTGTCGGCCGCGACCAGCTGGCGTAGAACCTCCCGCTTCCTGTCAACATCCAGCCGCGGGTGGTTCCGGACCGGCTCCATTTGCTCCTGCAGCCAGTCGCGCTGCTCCTTCTCGGTGACCTCCATGTACTCGACGCCGATCGTGCCGCAGTAGGTCTCGCGCAGTGACTCCAGGAACTCCGCCAGCGTCCCCTCCTGGATGTCGCGGTAGGTCGAGCACCGCACTTCCTGGTCGAGGTCTTCCTCGGTGAAGCCGAACTCGGAGAGCGCCAGCAACGGGTGCTCCCTCGAGCCGCGACCGAGCGGATCGAGGTTCGCGATCAGGTGGCCGTACGTGCGGTAGGTGTATACGAGGTCGTAGGCGCGTAGCGCGGGGGCGAGCTCTTCCTCCACCCCTTCGGGGATCGCGCCCCGGTCGGTGAGCACGACCGGCTCGCGCGCGGCCGTCGCCGGGCGCTCCGCCGCGGCCGCCGAGACCCCGTTTCCGCTACCGTTGCCCCCTCCCAGCTGGTAGCCGGCGAAGAACAGGCCCCACGTCGGGTCGACGGAGTCCGGATCTTCCAGCCAGCGCCGGTAGAGGGAGTCGACATATTCGGGGTTGGCCCGCAGGATCGCGTCGAGGGAGGGCATGGCGGACCAGAAGATAGCGGCCGCGGAGCGGGTCGCCACGCGGAGACAGGAGTCGTGCTCAGTGCTCAGTGCTTAGAGGGAGCGCCGGATCGTCTCGAGCGCCCGTCGCGGTCGGAATCCCGAGCGGAGGAACTGCAGGTTGCTCCGCAGGCGCATCCAGAGCCAGCCCGGGTGTGCCTCGATCGTGGTGTCCGGATAGCCAGCCAGCAAGGCTGCCACCAGATCCCTAGCGCGCTCCTGTCCTCAGGCCTGGTGCTCGATCCAGTTCGAGAGCCCCGCCACGCCTCACGCTGGGCTGACGCCTATTGGGGGCGTTTTCCGTTCGGCGCCAATAACCACGTTGTCGACTTCAGCTCCCTCAAGAGAGCGTCGGCTACCAGTCTGTGGCCGAGTGCATTGGGATGGTCGTCCCATGCAGAAATTACCAAATGATCGGGCTCGTAATCTTCATATACCTCTGTTAATAGAATCGGAATGGCTCCGACATCATTCGATACCTCCGAAAGTTGTCCCAATTCGTCAGCTTCGAAATTCTTCCTCGTGAATGCCAGAAACACAAAGACTGGAATGGCATTTTGATCCCTAATCGCGCTCGCCAGTTCACGAAGGGACCAGTTGAGCATTTGATCGGAGTAGGGAAGTAGTCGCCGTCTGAACTCGTCGGGGGGAAGCTCAGCTTCTGCGTTGGCCATTTTAAGCAGGTTGGATATGTAGGAAAAGTCTTGATCTAGCTTAGCCCCGTCGACCATCGCCGCCCTTAATCTATCAATCATCCGATTGACTTCTCCGGGGTGGATAAAATATAGTACCACATCAGGTCCAAATTGAGGAGTCATGTGTTTAGCCACATAGACCATCTGGAGCAATCCATATCCGCCCACGGCAAAATTCAACACTTGATATGCCTCATTACCCGGTGAGAACGACTCTACATCCAGCCTTGCTTCAAGTTGGTTATCAAACGTTTCCTCTTCTTCGACCCCTAGCCCCATTACATGTGATGACCCCAGGAGCGCCAGCCTATAGGTGCCTTCGGGTTTTGCTTTCGTGTACTCTCTATCGCGCATCCCCCACTGGTTCGTCCTGAGATGCGCTCCCTTCAAGGTGATCTCCGCACTTGGAGCCAGCGTGACGGTGCGAATATCCTCCGTGCGCATGACAACGGGTGTCTCGCGAAGCCCAACCCACCCCAGGTCTTCTACTTGACTGTCGTCTACTAATTCTTGCCTACTCGAGCGAGTCAGCGTTTCGTAGTACCCCCTCTCACGTCGCTCCATATCTAAACGATTTAGGGTATTAGCC
>DASQEN010000173.1:0-7247 GCA_035633635.1 Gemmatimonadota bacterium
CTCGTTCTGGCTCATCGGCTTGGGGTCGACCTGAATCCCGCCCTTGGCGCCGCCGAACGGGATGTCGACGACGGCGGTCTTCCACGTCATGATCGACGCCAGCGCGCGGATCTCGTCAAGGTCGGCCGAGGGATGGAACCGGATGCCGCCCTTGTACGGACCGCGCGCGCCGTTGTGCTGGACGCGGTAGCCGATCAGCACCTCGAGGCGGCCGTCGTCCATGCGGACGGGCACCGCGACCCGCATCTCGCGGTAGGGTGTCTTGAGCAGGACCCGGTAGTCGTTGTGGATGCCCGCCGCCTGCGCTCCCTGGTCGAAGTAGTAGTTGACCGCGGCGAACGGGTTCGCCTCGATCTCGGCGAGCTCGGGGGTTGGCAGGATTGCGGTGGCCGGCGGCGCTTTGGGCATCGTTCGGGAGTATAGCGGACCCTGAAACGAGCGTCTATAAGCCGGCGGGCGCTAAAAACGACGTTCCGAGTATCGCTTTGCTTGCCCCTGTGAAAGACCTAGTCTCTCCCCATGCCGCTCGACCCCCATGCCGCCGTCTCGCCCGTCGACTGGATCGAATGGAGCCCCGCCGCCTTCGAGCGCGCGAAGCGCGAAGACAGGCCGATCCTGCTCCGGATCTCGGCCGTGTGGTGCCACTGGTGCCACGTCATGGACGAGACGACCGACGCGGTCCCCGAGGTCGCGCGGCGAATCAACGAGTGGTTCGTGCCCGTCCGGGTCGACAACGACGAGCGACCGGACGTCAACGCGCGCTACAACCTGGGCGGCTGGCCGACGACCGCATTCCTGACACCGGACGGCGAGCTGATCACGGGTGGCACGTACTTCCCAGCGGCGCAGTTCGAGGAGATCCTCGCGCGCGTCCACGGGACGTGGACCGGGCAGCGCGACCAGCTGGACGCCGAGGTGGAGCGGATCCGCGGGCGGCGCCGCGAGCGACCCGCGCCCGAGCCGGCGGGCGAGCTGGACGGAGGCGTGGTCGCGCGGATCGTCGAGGCCGCGCTCGACGCCTACGACTGGCGCCACGGCGGCTTCGGCACGCAGCCCAAGTTCCCGCAGCCGGAAGCTGTGCGGCTCTTGCTCCACGCGTGGGCGGGGACCCGCGCCGACGCGCCGCGCGAGGCCGCCGAAACCACGCTGGTCGCGATGCGGACGGCTGGAGAGGCCGAGGGGCGGACATACGGCCTCCACGACCACGCGGCGGGCGGGTTCTTCCGCTACTCCACGACCCGTGACTGGTCGGTGCCCCACTTCGAGAAGATGTGCGAGGACAACGCGCGGCACGCGCTCGCGTACCAGGACGCGTGGCGGCTGACCGGAAAGGATCTCTACGCGGAGACCGTGCGCGGGATCTTCGGCTTCGTGCTCGGCACGCTGTCGGATCCGGCGGGTGGCGCGTACGGAAGTCAGGACGCCGACGGCGAGGCCGCGTACTACGGCAGGTCGATCCCCGAGCGCGCGAAGATGGAGACCCCGTTCATCGACCGGCGCTTCTACGCGGACTGGAACGGGATGATGGTTACGGCCGCGATCGAAGCGTCGGCCGCGCTCGAGCCGTCGGCCGCGCTCGACCTGGCCAAGCTCCGCGAGTGGGCGATCCGAACCGTCGACCGCCTGACCGATCGTCTGTGGACCGACGCGGGGATCCGGCGCGTGCTGCGGCCGGGAGCGGGCGACGACGAGATCGACGAGGCGGCGCCGCTCCTCCTCGGCGACCAGGCGTGGTGGCTGGAGGCGCTCCTCGCCGCATATCAGGCGACTGGCGAGCCGCGCTTTCGCCAGCGTGCAGTGGCCCTCGCGCGCGCGATCGAGTCGGGCTTCTTCGACGCGGCGCGCGGCGCGTGCCGGGATCGGCGCGAGGCGCCGGGAGAGGCGGTCAGCACACACGCGGATGTCGAGGCTGCGGACGCCGGGGCTGAGGGGCACCTCGCGGATCCGGTGTGGCCGCTGGCCGAGAACGCCGCGCTCGCCGGCGCGCTCGCGACCCTGTCCGCGTTGGGCGGCGGCGAGCGCTGGAAGGAGCGCGCCGCCGGAATCCTCGCCACGCTCGCCGCCGAGGCCGAGCGCCATGGCTTCATGGGCGCGGGCTGGGCGCTGGCGGTCGCCCGCGTCCGCGCCGAGCCGGTCCAGGTCCACCTCGTCGGGCCAGCCGGCGACGCGCGGTTACAGGAGCTGTCGCGCGCGGCGTGGTCGCGCTACCTGCCCGCACGGGTCGTCGAGATCCTCGACCCCGCGCTGGACGGCGATCGGTTGTCCGCGCTCGGTTACCCCGTGGAGGGCGAGCCGCGCGCCTACGTCTGCGTGGGGGATCGTTGCCTGGCACCCGTGGCAAAGCCCGAGGAGCTGGACGCGCGGTTGGCTTCCGCCGCCGGCTGAGAATCCGGTCTTGCAGGTCTGCGGGTTTTTACCGCGGAATGACCGTGATCCCTTCGACTCTACGAAAATCTCGATCGAAGGTCGCCACGAACGGCGAACTGCGGCGCCGCGCGATGGCCACGATTGCCGCGTCCGCGAAGCTCATTTCCCCGCCTCTTTGCGCGCGAAAGATGTCGAACGAATCGAGGAAGAACTCGGAGCAGGGGATGAACTCGACCTCTTCGGAAGATGCAGCCGAGCAAACCTCTGTTTCAGCGCGGATACCGCTCCAGCGCCTTGCGGTCCCAGCCGCCCAGCTCCGCGGCCGCTTCGTACGTGCTCTGCATAAAACCGAGGAGCGCGGCGTCGGGGTCGTCCGCGCGACGCACGGCCTCGTAGGGGAGCAAGTATTCGAAGAGGTCGGTCGAGTAGTAGGCGGCCTTGGGCGCCACCGGCCACTCGCGGAAGCCCGCCGGCTCCGGGTACGCGTAGGCGTAGAAGACGGGCTCCGGGACGGGGCCGCCGCCCGGCCAGAAGCCGCAGCTCGAGCACTCATGGCTGTAGGCTTCCCGCGCGACCCAGCGCGCGACAAACGGCGCGCCGGGGTGGTCCGGGGCGTTGCGGCCCGAGAAGCGAGTTATCGCCATGTCGAAGGCGCCCCAGAAGAAGTGCGCAGGGCTGCACTTGCCGACGAAGAGGCTGCGGAACTCGCCGAACACGCGGTCGCACTGGACCAGGATCCGCCACAGGCGATGCGCCGCGTCCGGATCGTACGCCGCGTGCTCTTGGTCCTTCTCGAACGGGATCGCGATCTCGACTTCCATCGGCTTCGTCCAGATCTCGACCGGCATGCCGAGCTTCTCGAGCCCACCCATGACCACCTCGTGGAAATCGGCCACCGTCCGCGGCTCGAGCGCTGTCGAGAACGCGCCACCGCGACTCGTCGCGATCTCGAGACGGTGATCGACGAAATCGAAATCGATCCGGAACGCTTCGTTCCCGTGGGGCATCGTCCCGGTCGTCAGCCCGTGCGGGGTCACATAGAGGGTGACGTTCCACCAGTGGTTGACGAGTGGGGTCTGCTCGAGCCGGATCTTCCCGACGACCTGCATCCACATGTGGAGGGTCGCGTAAGTATCCTGCCACACCTCGAAGGGGAGGCTCGGCCAGGCGCCGCTCACGGCGTGTCGAACCGGATCGTGGAGGGCGGGCTCACACCGCCAAGTTTGTCTTCGATCGTGGCCGTAAGCGTGTGAACTCCTGGCGGCAGGGCGAGGCCCCGCGGAGGCAGCGGCAACGTGACTTCCAAGGGGCCGGGGCGCACCCAGGGATCCAGCCGGTAGACGGTGCCGTGAGAGGTGGTGAGCTCGAGCACGAGGGTCGCGGGCTCGACGCCGAATCCTGCGCGGTCGGACCAGCGCGCCCGCGCGCCGCCCGGCACGCGGTCGAGCTGGAGTAGCGGGCGTTCGAAGCCGGGCGGAGGCTGCGCGCCGAGCGGCCCGAGCCGGAGAACCGCGACCTCGGCTTCGCCGTGCGCTCGGTGCGCGGGGTACGCGTTGATCTCGAACGCGAGCGCGCCGGCACTGGGCGCGATCCACACGACCGGCTCCCGCGGCCACGCGAACCCGCCGCTCGTCGCGAACCGTGCGACCACCTCGCCGACCGCCGCCTCCCCGACCGGTCCCGGGCCCACGTCCAGATCCCCCACTTCGACATCGCTCTCGACCCAGACCGCAATCCGCTCGCCGGCGGCGAGGCTCACCGCCGGGGCGGGGGCGGCCGCGCCCGCGGACACGACCAGGGTGTCGGGGCGCGCGATGGCGGCGGTCCCACCGTTCTGCGCGCGCACCAGGCCCGGCGCGGCAACCAGCGCGAGGCCCACCGCGACCGTCGTCGGGACGGCCTGGATGAGCTTCGATCTCCGCATCGCGCCTCAAGATATCTCACCGGCGACCGGGCGCGAGCTTTTGAACCCGACTCGCGGAGGCAGCGTTTGACAATCACCCGGATTCGCCGGATCATGGATGAAACCGCAAAGGAGATCTCCAGGATGCGATCGCTCCGCCTCTTCCCCCTCGTTTTCTCTCTCGCGGCCGTCCCCTCGACCGTGATCTCGGCCCGCGCGATGACCGTTCAAGACTACCCGGTGAGGACACCGGCGACGGCGGGAGATGAGGAGTACGATGACCGGTATGAGCGGGAGAGACGAGAGCAACGCCGGAAAGACCAGGAAGCCCAGCACGACAACTCCGCGTGCGAGACCGGATGCGTCGAGCACGAGGGGCTCCAGACCCGAGGTATCCCCGACACGCCGCTCGTCGCCGTCATTCACGAGGCCACCCGCGACGACGGCGTTCTGACGCTGCGACTTCGGTTCTACAACGACGGAGTGGAGCCCGCTAGGCTCACGATCGACCCGACGAGCGACTCCGAGCCCTTCTTCGTACAGGTCGGCCCGGAAAAGCTCTTCATCCTGACGGACGAGGACGGCGAGCTCGACGCGAAGGAACCCCTGGAGGTCGACCTCAAACCCGGGCAAATGGAGAGCTGGTGGGCGAAGTTCCCCGCGCCCGCTGCCGATACGAAGACGTTCGACCTCGAGATCCCCCCCATCGCCACGTTCACGAACGTCCCCATCGTCGACGACTAGGCCCCTTCATACCTCCACTAGTTCGAACCCCAGGGCCGTTGCGTTCCGTCGGATCCGGTCGTCGAAGCTGAGCAGCTCGGCGTCGGCGAAGATCGAGCGCACGACCAGCAGGGTCGACAGGTGGACGGCGTCCAGGGATCGCACCGGCTCGAGGGGAAACGGGCGCCGGGCACGCTCCAGCACTTCTCCCTCGATCCGCAGAAGTGTCCAGTAGGCGGACTCCCGATTCAGCACCGCGCGCTGACGGGCGATATCCGCCGCTGAGAATTCCCCCGACGTTTCCGCTCGAATCAGAGCGCGGTCGCATTCGACGAGCAGCAGCTCCGAGGAGAAGACGTTGTCTGCTCGCTCGAGGAGGTCCTCCACGAGCGCGCTTTTCGACTGCCCCAGGAGCCGGGCCGCGATCGCGCTCGACTCGACGTAGAGATTCACCGATCCCCCCGCTCCTCATCGATCAAGCGCTCGGCCGTACCGTCCGGGGCAAGCCGTGGAAAGCGGGGGTACTTGTAGTCTCCCCGTGGAAGTGCGCGCGTCGCCAGTCCCTCGCGGATCATTTCCTGGAGCTTTCGGGGGATCTCGTCCTGTCCGGCCCCCTCGCCGGGCGGGCCGAGCTCGGCAATCACCTCCCCGCGATCGGTGACCAGCACGCGCTCACCGGCGCGAACCAGACGCAGGTACTCGCTCAGCCGGTTCTTGAGCTCGCGGATCCCAACGGCATGCATGAGAGCATTGTAGCTACAAGTAGCTACAATGGCAAGCTGGGGCCGGCTAGCCGGCCGCCCGCATGCCGAGCGCGGCGAGGGCGGTCGCGAGCGCGGGGTCGTCAGGTGCGATCACGCGGGGCGCGCCGAACTCCAGCGCGCCGGCGGGCAGGCGATCCGCAAAGAGCACGAGGCCGTGCCATTCGCCGAAGAAGCTGGACCACCACCGGAGGCCCGGAGCTCCGGCTTCCGCCACCCGCGCCGCGATCGTCTGTGTGGTCTCCCGCTCCCGGGCGGCCACCCGGTCGGGGCCGGTCTTCAGCGAGCGCAGGACCCGCGGCTCGCAGAGGTCGACGAGGCCCGCCCGCGTGGTCGCCG
The DNA here is from genome assembly GCA_035633635.1 of Gemmatimonadota bacterium. Taxonomy (GTDB): domain Bacteria; phylum Gemmatimonadota; class Gemmatimonadetes; order JACCXV01; family JAHWKZ01; genus JAICNR01. Next base: position 6,094 of record DASQEN010000173.1, read on the forward strand.
GGAACTCGACCGACACAATCGCGAGGGGAAGCCCGTACTCGCGGAGATGGGAGGGTTTGAGCGGGGTCCCGCGGAAGCGCGCGATTTTCTCCGCGATCGCGTGCTCGGGGGTCTCGGCGAGGTAGAGGATCCGCTCGCCCGGCAGGTCGAAGCGCCCGGTGCCGCCGGACTCGGGGACGAACGAGGGCGAGAACTTCTCTCCCGGCTTCGATGCGCGGCTCCAGGGGAAGACCCGCCACGCCTTCCCCTCCGGCGCGACGACCGCCTCAGGCGTAGGCGCCCCGCCTCTCGGCCTCGACGGCGGCGATCACCTCAGCCACGTGACCGGCGAGCACGACGTCGATCGGGCGCCGGTGGCCGAGCTGCGGGTTGACCCCGATCAACCAGTCCGAGATCGCGTCGGTCTCCAGGTATCCGGTCAGGCTCTCGACCACGGTCCCCAGGTTCCGGAGCCGTTCCTCGTTGGCGGCGTCCGCCTGCCCGCCCCGCTTCCAGCGCGCGACCTGGCTCCGGTGGACGCCCAGCGCGTCGGCCAGCGCCGCGTCGGACGCGAACGGCCGCCTCGCGGCCAGGTACAGGAGCCAGGTGCTCGACGCCCCGCTGGCCGTTTCCTGAATGAAATCCGCCACTTCGAAATGCTTCAGTACCGCCGCTTGTCGCGCCATTCGCCATCACCTCCTCGTGCAACGAATATGTTGCGCAGGAGTTGCGGCGTCAACCCAGGCCGAGGATCATACGCTGCGATCCGTCGAGCTCGGCTAGCTGGTCGCGGTTCTTGACAGTAGCCAGATGTCGGATTGCCCGGTGCTGGGTGCCGACCGTCACGATCTGGTCGGTCATGACCCAGTGAGGGCGCGCCTCCCAGGACATATCGGTGATCCCCAGATCCTCGGGCATGAAGCCCGTCCGCCAACGAAAGGCAGGGCGCTCGCGAGTCGTGATCGGGCAGATGACGACCGTGCCGAAGCGGGAACGGTTCAGGGCGTCGTTCGAGACGACGACGCACGGCCGCACGCCCCGTTGCTCATGACCCATCTTGGGATTGAGGTCGAACTCCCAGATCTCCCCCCGCAGAGGCAGGGAACCCAACCCTGCCGGCGTCACCCATCCTCCGGCTCGAAAGCCTCCAGAAGCAGGTCGCGGTCCTCTCGCTC
>DASQEN010000174.1:0-5621 GCA_035633635.1 Gemmatimonadota bacterium
TGGAGGAGAGCGTATCGCTAGGGGTCCGTGAGTACTACTTCACCGGAGGCGAGCCATTCCTCCACCCGCGGATCGTGGACATCCTGACGCTCTCGCTGTCGTATGGTCCGACGACCGTCCTGACCAACGGAACGCTCCTCAAGCGCCGGCACGTCGAGCCGCTGGCCGAGGCTGCGGCGGGCAGCCGGTGGTCGCTCGAGTTCCGCCTTTCGCTCGACGGCTTCGACGCCGACTCGAACGACCCTCTTCGCGGTGCGGGGTCGTTCGCGCGCGCGATCGAGGGCTTCGAGCTTCTTCTCGCGCACGGGTTCCTTCCCATCGTCACCGTCGTCCGGACCTGGGATCCCGATGAGGAGCCCGAGGTATACCACCGGTTCGTGGCCGCGCTGCGCGAGCGGGGCTGCCGCCAGCCCCGGGTCAAGTCAATGCCCACGCTCAGGATCGGCGCCGAGGCGGTACGCGCGGGCGGTTACGCCGATTACGAGCAGGTAACGAACGAGATGCTGGCGGAGTACGACCTCGACCAGCTCGTCTGCGCGCACTCGAGGGTCGTCACCGACCGCGGGATCTGGGTGTGCCCGATCCTGCTGGACTCCCCGGACGGGGAGCTGGGTGACGACCTGGAGTCCGCCGCCCGCACGCCGTTTCCGCTGGCCCATGCGGCGTGCCACACCTGCTGGCTCCACGGTGCGATCTGCGCGAACCCCGGAGCCGTCGCGCTGGAAGCAGGGGTACCGGCGGGGAAAGGGGCTGGGTGATGCGCCTAGCCGCGCGGCGGATCGCGCTCTTCGGGGGCGTCTACAGCAACCACCTGGCGCTCGAAGCGACGCTCGCCGATGCCGGAGCTGCGGGCGTAGAGGAGGCGGTCTGCCTGGGCGACCTGGGCGCGTTCGGCCCGCACCCCGACCGGTCGTGCGAGATCGTCCGCCGCGCCGGCATCCCGGTCGTCCAGGGGAACTACGACCACTCGCTGGGTCACGGCCTCCCCGATTGCCGCTGCGGGTACACGGACCCGCGCGACAACGAGTTCGCCGCGCTCTCCTATCGCTACACGTTCGGCCGCACCGATCCCGCATACCGGGCATGGATGCGCGATCTCCCGGCGGAGATCCGTATCTCGATGCTAGGCCGCGAGGTGCTGCTGTGCCACGGCAGCCCGCGGCGCGCGAACGAGTTTCTGTGGGAGAGCTCGTGCTCGGACGCCTTCCTGGGCTGGCTACTGGACGAGTCCGGCGCCGATGCGCTCTGCGTGACCCACACCGGCCTTCCCTGGACCCGCGATCTCCCGGGAAACCGGCGCGTCGTCAACGTGGGTGCCATCGGGCGCCCGGCCAACGACGGTGACTCCCGAGTGGTCTACGCGATCCTGACCGCAGACGAGGACGGGGGTCCGCCAGAGGTGGAATGGCGGCGGGTCGCATACGACCACCTCGCGCTGTCGGCCGAGATGCGGGACGAGCGGCTGCCAGAGGAGTTCGTGGAGACGATCGAGACGGGATGGTGGACGACGTGCCTGGAGGTGCTGCCGATGAAGGAGCGCTCCCGCGGCCGGTACTAGGCGACCTCGCCGGTCAGGAGGGTGACGAACCGGCGCGCCAGGCGAAGCTCGCGCTCGCGCGCGCTGTTCTGGTAGATCACGGTCAGGTTGCGCGTCATCCGCTCCAGGATCCCCACGACCGGCGCCGGACGGAGATAGCTCTCCGCGGGCTCGAACCCCGCGCGCTCGAGCAGGAGCAGACACTCGCCGCGGCTTACTTCCCGGCCTGCGAAGAACGGATCCAGATAGCGGAAGCTCGAGGTCGTGCGGTAGCCGATCAGGAAGTGCATCGGCATGCCGATGCCCACCAGCGGAACCCCGATGCGCCGCCCGACGGTGAGGTAGACGAGCGCGAGCGTGATCGGGATGCCGGTTCGGCGGATCAGCACGCTCGAGAGGAACGAGTTGTCGGGATCGTAGTAGTCCTCCGTGTTGCCGCGGAAGCCGCACGTCTCGTGCAGGTAGCGCCGCAACGCCTCGACCCGCTCCTCGAGAGGGCCGTAGTCCGGAACCGCCTCGAGCGCGCCCGCCGAAAGCTCGCGCAGCTCACCGCGTGCGGTCTCGACCCGGGCGGCGCAGTCGGGCAGGATCATCCGCTCCAGGAGGAAGGCTCCCTCCTCCAGCGCTTCGCCCTCCACGGTCGCCTGCAGATCCACCCAGCCGCGCTCTATCTCGTCGACATGGATGTCCTCGAGGAGCGTGACGGACTCTGTACGGATCGAGAGCTCTTCGCTCGCCGAGGATGCCGTCTCGAGGTAGGGGGCCGCCACATCGCCTGCGGCCCGCAAGGTCGTGCGGGCCTGCTCTTTCACCCACGCGTCGTCGTCGCCCAGCAAGTGGATGAGCGCATGGATGTCCTGTGGCGTGAGGACCCTACCCATGGCTCAATATGGGCAGGTCTGCGCGACCGACACAAGCCGTGTATCTTGCGTCCCCCATGACGACCCGATCCGAAAAGGACAGCCTGGGCGCGAGGGAAGTTCCAGCCGACGCCTACTGGGGAATCCAGACGCTTCGCGCCATCGAGAATTTCCGCGTCAGTGGGTTGCGCGAGCATGCCTGGCTGATCGACGCCTACATGTACATCAAGAAAGCCGCCGCGCTGACCCACCTGAAGCTCGGCGTTCTCGACGAGGAACGGGCCACGGCGATCGCCAAGGCGTGTGACGAGGTGCTTGCCGGAGAGCTGCGGGACCAGTTCGTCGTCGATGTCTTCCAGGCTGGCGCAGGTGTTTCGTTCCACATGAACGTCAACGAGGTCATCACCAACCGGGCGCTCGAGATCCTGGGCGAGCCGCGAGCGAGTTACACGCGGCTGCATCCCAACGACCACGTCAACATGTCGCAATCGACGAACGACACGTTCCCGACCGCGATGCACCTGTCCGTGCTCCTCGCGTGGCGCGACTTCGAGCCCATCCTCGAGGCACTGGCCGACGCGTTTCACGCCAATGGGGACGAGTTCGCTGACGCGATCAAGTCCGGTCGCACGCACCTGCAGGACGCCGTGCCGGTTACGCTGGGCCAGGAGATGCACGCCTACGGCGCGGCCATCGACCGGGCGGTGGTGGCCATCGATTCCGCGGTTCACGCGCTCGAGGAGCTGTCGATCGGCGGAAACGCGGCGGGCACGGGCATCAACCTTCCCGACGGGTATCGGTCGACGATCATCCGACAACTGTCGGATCTCACCGGATTCGAGCTTCTCAAGGCCGCCGATCCCCGCGAGCGACTGCAGAGCCACCAGCCGATCACCGGCGTCTCGGCCGCGCTGAGGAACCTCGCGCTCGAGCTGATCCGGATCGCAAATGACCTGCGGCTCCTCGACTCCGGTCCGCTGACCGGGCTCAAGGAGATCACGTTGCCGCCACGTCAGCCGGGATCCTCCATCATGCCGGGCAAGGTCAATCCGGTGATGCCCGAGTGCTTGAACCAGATCGCGTTCCACGTCGTGGGGGCGGACACCGTCGTCGCGCTGGCGGCCCAGGCGGGTCAGCTCGAGATCAACGTCATGCAGCCGGTCATGATCTGGGAGCTCCTGTTCTCGATTGACATCCTCAAGAACTTCCTCGAGGTTTTCCGCACCGGATGCGTGGAGGGGATCGTTGCCCACCGTGACCGGATGGAGGACTATGCGCACAAGAGCCCGTCGCTGGCCACCGCTCTCAACCCGGTCATCGGCTACACCAGAGCCGCGGAGATCGTGAAGAAGGCTCTGAAGGAGAAGCGGCGTGTGTCGGAGGTGGCGCTGGAGGAGACCGACCTCGGTAAGGAGAAACTCGACGCGATCCTCTCTCCCGAGAACCTGACCGGACAGCTTGAGCGTGAGGGACAGTAGAGCGATCGGCGTCGGCGCGAGGACGCCGCGGGATCAGCGCGCCAGGGGCGCCCGAGCCACGAGGCTGACCGCGGCGGCGATCTTGACGGCGCCGCCCGGGAGAAATGGGAGGACGCCGAGCGCGATCGCGCGTTCCGTTCCCACTCCGAGGAAGGCGGCGACACCGGCCGCACCGAGGGCGAGGATCAGGAGCGTGGCGGCCGTGCACACGGCGGTCGCGCGGGCAACCGAGTCTCCTGGCCTGAGAGCCGCTCCGACGAACGCAGCGGCCAGCGGAAACGCCACCAGATATCCGCCGGTCACGCCCAGGAAGTGGCCCATCCCGGCTCCACCTCCCGCGAACACCGGCAAGCCCACGGCCCCCAGCGCGAGATATCCGAGCTGGGACAGCGCGGCGTCTCGACTTCCGAGATAGATTCCGGCGGCCAGCACGAAGAACGTCTGGAGCGTGATCGGCACCGGCGTGAACGGGAGCGGAATGCGCACGAAGGCCCCGAGCGCGGTCAATAGGGCGAAGGCGAGAATCCCGGCTGCGCGCTCGACTGGACGGACATCGACCCGCGACAGCGCGGGCGCCACGACGGAAAGGACGGGAGACTGCATGGGCAGAATGCTAGCGGAGGGAACGGAGAGCGGCAAGCCGACGGCGCGGAGCGTCGCGGAATGCTGATCTGGCCCGCGACCCGCTTCGTGGCGGGTGAGGAGAAAGACTCCGCGATCGCGGTTGTGAGGGACCTCAACGCCCGCGGCATATCCGCCTCCCTCGATCTCCTCGGCGAGAACGTCACCGAGCGCGAAGAGGCCGAGAAGGCGCGCGACGATTACATGAGCCTGCTCCGGGGCATAGCCGACGCGGGGGTCGACTCGAACATATCGATCAAGCTCACCATGCTGGGGCTCGACATCGAGCCTGCGCTGACGCGCGATCACCTGGTGTCGATTCTCGAGACCGCGCGCGACACCGACAACTGGGTGCGCATCGACATGGAAGGATCGCGCTACACGCAGCTGACTCTGGAGATCTTCTACGAAGTCTGGGGGGCGTTCCGGAACGTCGGGGTCGTGATTCAATCGATGCTTCGGCGCAGCGAGGCGGACGTGGACAGACTGATCGCCGAAGGCGCCCGGGTACGGTTGGTGAAAGGGGCGTACAAGGAGCCCGCGCCGCTCGCCCACCAGGACAAGCGCGAGGTCAATGCGGCCTTCGATCGGATGGCCGAGCGGCTCCTCGAGCGCGGCGACTATCCCGCTCTGGCGACCCATGACGACGAGCGGATCGAGCACGCGATCGAACACGCGCGGGAGCGGGAAATCGATCCCAGCCGGTTCGAGTTCCAGATGCTCTATGGAGTCCGCCGCGAGACGCAGGAAGCTATGTCACGGCGAGGGTATTGCGTGCGAGTGTACGTGCCTTACGGGGAGCAGTGGTTCCCGTACTTCTATCGTCGTCTTCGGGAGCGAAAGGAGAACGTGACGTTCTTGCTCAGGAACGTGCTGCGGAGGTGAGCCCGCCGCTCGCGAGCTACTTGTTGACGAAGAAGTCGGCGTTGACCTGGGTGAAGTGGCGCCACTCGGGCGGCACGTCCTCCTCGGCGAAGATCGCTTCGACGGGACACTCCGGCTCGCAGGCCGCGCACTCGATGCACTCGTCGGGATGGATGTAGTACATGTCCTCGCCCTCGTAGATGCAATCCACGGGGCAAACCTCGACACAGCTCGCGTCCTTGAGTCCGATGCAGGGCTGCG
>DASQEN010000175.1:0-3108 GCA_035633635.1 Gemmatimonadota bacterium
TGACCTCGTCGATCGGCATTCCCAAGTTGCGAAGGATCTCGTGGGCCAAAACCGCACCGCTCTGGGCGTGGTGGTCCCGGTTGACGACATTGCCGATGTCGTGCAGGTAGGCGGCGATCCCGGCCAGCTCGCACTGCCTCTCCGGCCGTTCGAGCGCCTCGAGCAGCGAGCGAGCACGCTTGGATACGACACCTGCGTGGCGTCTGCCGTGCTCGGTATACCCCATGGCGCCCATCACCTCGTCGGCGCGGTCAAGGTATTTCCGAGTCTCGGGGTCCCGCTGCAGGTCCGTAAACGAGATCACAGGTCTTCCTTTCCCTGGTTGGGACGTTCATCGGGCTCGTCGGGAGTTTCCTCGCCGAGAAGGCAGGCCACTTCCCGGTGGCCTTCGCCCCGCACATCCGCCGGGACCAGATCGAGCAGGAACGTCCCCAGCGCGCGGTAGAGGGCAAGGAGGCGAGGACGGTCCGCGAGGGCGTCGAGCTGGGAGCGAACCGTCCGCGCGTCCCCGCGTGCCACCGGCCCGGTGAGCGCGTGCGCCGGGGTGGCTGCACGCAGGTTCTCCTCGGTACGGGCGGTCAGCGGCCGCAGGAGTGCCAGAGCGTCGGCTTCGTCCAGGCCGGCTTCCTCGAGCAGCCGCACCGCCGCGGCGTCCAGTGCCATCCGGCCATTCGACGCCAGGACCAGCGCCGTATGGTAGCGGGCCTTGCTTTCCGCGGCCACGGCCACACGCGCGACTCCCAGCTGGTCGGCGAGCCGCTCGAGGAGGTCGACCGCGCGCGGCTCGCCCTCGATCGCAACGACGGCCCCGGCCAGGGCCTCGGCGTCCCCCTCCGCGCCGCGGAACGTCATCGCGGGGTGGAAGGACCCGCATGCCACACCCTGCGCGGCGAGCGGCGCGAGCAGCGCCGCGGGAATCGCGCCCGCGCAGTGCGCGGCGGCGGCCGGGCGCGGGCCGGGTGCGCGCGCGAGCCGCTCGGCCACGTCGGCGATCGCGTCGTCAGGCACGGCGATCAACCACAGATCGGCCGCGACCGCCGCGGGCTCGGACGTGACCTCGATGGGGATCCCCTGGACGAGGTCCCGGCGCTCCGCGCGGACCTCGCGCGGGTTCCACGCGCCGGTCAGCGTCACGCCTCGTTCGCGCGCGAGTTTCAGGATTGCGAGTCCGACCCGGCCAGCCCCGTAGACATGGATCGACGGTGTCGCGTCAGTCACGACGCGACCCGCACGACGACCCCCTCCTGCCGGAGGCGCTCGACGACGTCCGGGCGCGCCCGCATGTCGACCAGCACCGCGTCCTCGGTGTACTCGCGGCCGAGCACCTCACCGACCTCGTAGAGCCGGGCGAGCGAGCGGCTGGCCGACAGCGGGAGCGTCACCCGCACCCGCACCTCCTCGGATTGCAGGAAGCGAGCCAGCGCCTCCTCGAGCGCCGCAAGACCGCGCGGATCCACGGCGGAGGCCATCACCGCGCCTGGATGATCGGCCAGGATCCGTGCCCGCACGCCCGCGCGCTCGGCCGCCGGGGTCCGGTCGAACTTGTTGAACACGAGGAGGGTCGGCGTGTCGACGACGCCCAGCTCGGCGAGCACCTCCTGCACCACGCGGGTCTGGGCCTCGTGATCGGGCTCCGAGACGTCGATCACGTGGAGCAGGAGGTCGGCATGGACGACTTCCTCGAGCGTGGCGCGGAACGAGGCCACCAGATGGTGCGGAAGGTTGCGGATGAACCCCACCGTGTCGGTGAGGAGGATCTCCTCTCCCTCCGGGAGGTGGATCCGGCGCGTGGTCGCGTCCAGCGTCGCGAAGAGCCGGTTCTCCGCGTGCAGCTGCTCGCCCGCGAGACGGTTCATGATCGTCGACTTCCCGACGTTCGTGTAGCCGACCAGCGCGACGTTCCACGCGTCGACGCGGCCCTTGCGCTGCAGCCGGCGCCGCTCCTCGATGTGGCCGAGCTTCTCCTTGAGCGTCGCGATCCGGTCACGGATCACGCGGCGGTCGACCTCGAGCTGGGTCTCGCCGGGCCCGCGCAGGCCGATGCCGCCGCGGATCCTCGAGAGGTGGGTCCACATGCGCTTGAGGCGCGGGAGCAGGTACTGGAGCTGGGCCAGCTCGACCTGCAATTTCGCCTCGCGCGAGCGGGCGCGATCGGCGAAGATGTCGAGGATCAGCTCCGACCGGTCGAGGACGCGCTTGCCGATCAGGTCCTCGAGGTTCTTCCCCTGCGCGGGCGAGAGGTCGTTGTCGAACACGACCAGGTCGGCGCCCGCCATCCGCACCTCGTCTCGCAGCTCCTCGGCCTTGCCCTTCCCGATGAAGTAGGTCTTGTCGGCCGCCTCCCGTCGCTGGTATACCTCGCCCACGATCTCCGCCCCCGCGGAGAGCGCGAGCGCACGCAGCTCCTCGAGCAGAGTCCGGTCCGACCACCCGATCCCGTCCTCGCCCCTCGCTGCGGGGCCTCCGACCGCCGCCAGCACGACCTTTTCGGGCTCGGTGGGCTGCGTGACGCGGACGGTCACGCGTCCGCGCGGGCGCGCGCCCGCGCCTCGCGCCAGCGGGCCTCGAGCTCGGCCATCCGCGCGCCGAGCCGCTCCTCGAACCCGCGCTCGCTCGGCTCGTAGTAGACCCGTCCCTCGAGCGACTCCGGCAGGTGGGACTGCGCGACGATCGCGTCCTCGCGGTCGTGAGCGTATTCGTAACCCCGCCCGTAGCCCAGGTCCTTCATGAGCCGGGTGGGCGCGTTCCGGATGTGGAGCGGCACCGGCTCGCCGTCGGTCTTGCGCGCGTCGTCCGCCGCCATTCCGTATGCCCGATAGAGCGCGTTCGATTTCGGCGCCGCGGCCAGGTAAACGGTTGCTTGAGCGAGCGCGAGCGAACCCTCGGGCATGCCGATGAAGTGGACGGCCTGCTGGGCCGCCATCGCCTGCTGGAGCGCTCGCGGGTCGGCGAGCCCCACGTCTTCCGAAGCGAACCGGACGAGCCGTCGCGCCACGTAGAGCGGGTCCTCGCCCGCCTCGAGCATGCGCGCGAGCCAGTAGAGTCCCGCCTGGACATCGGAGTCACGGAGCGACTTGTGGAGGGCCGAGATGACGTTGAAATGCTCCT
>DASQEN010000176.1:0-1532 GCA_035633635.1 Gemmatimonadota bacterium
CTCCCGACTCAGCCAAGCGCTAGTCGGGCTTTCGTGTTCCTCAGGTGCGGGATCGATCACATTCGTTTTTCATGGGCCTGGGTAGAGTTGAACTACCGACCTCACGCTTATCAGGCGACCGAAAGGGAGTAAGAAGTCCGGCAAGAAATCCATAAATCGTTGAGGGACGGCCTGATCTGTCGGGGTTGATCGACAGCAGAATCGACAGCAGGAAATGTTGGCCAGAAGCGTCCGCCCTCGAACCAGCGGGCCCTTTACGAATGCAAGCACTTTGCCGTGGCTGCTGTGCCCGTCAGGGGACTCACCACAATAGAGAGTCGTTTTCGCTGACACGCGCGCCCCGGGCGGAGGCATAGCTTGAAGGGTTAATCACTTCAACCCTCTGGTCCTCAACATGACAACTGTCGTCGCACTTCCGCGGATCATTCAGGGTGGGATGGGCGTGGCCGTCTCGAACTGGAAGCTCGCCCGCGCCGTATCGCTAATGGGCCAGCTCGGCGTCATCTCCGGAACCGCCCTCGATACGGTCCTCGCGCGCCGGCTCCAGGATGGGGACATCGGCGGCCACATGCGTCGGGGCATTAGTCGCTTTCCTATCGCTGGCGTCGGCGACGAGGTCCTGAAACGATACTTTCGCCCGGAAGGGCGCCGTGCCGACGAGCCGTACAAGCTCGTCCCGATGTACAAGCAACGGGTGAGTGTGGGACGCCAACAGCTTACAATGCTGGCGAACTTCGTCGAGGTCTTTCTGGCGAAGGAAGGGCACAGCGGCCCGGTTGGGATCAACCTGCTGACCAAGGTCGAGATGCCGAACCTGGCCTCCCTGTACGGCGCGATGATGGCCGGAGTGGACTACGTCCTCATGGGAGCCGGAATCCCGCGCGAGATTCCGGGTGTGCTCGACGCTTTCGCCGAACACCGCTCGGCCTCCGTTCGCTTCGAGGTCGTTGGGCTAGCGGCGGGCGAATCCGAAATGCTTTCTTTCGATCCGCTGGAGCACGGCGTCACGGATGGCACGCCACTCACTCGCCCGCGCTTTCTCCCAATAATTTCCGCGAGCTCGCTGGCGACGACGCTAGCGCGAAAGGCGAACGGACGGGTTGACGGATTCATAGTCGAAGGTCCCACAGCGGGCGGGCACAACGCACCCCCTCGTGGCGAACCGCGGTACAACGAGGGGGGCGAGCCAGTGTACGGCGAGCGCGACGAGGTCGACCTGACCAAGTTGCGCGATCTCGGCCTGCCTTTCTGGATCGCGGGCGGTGCGGGCACGCCGCAGCGGTTGCGCGACGCGCTGGAAGCGGGCGCGACCGGCGTACAGGTAGGGACGCTGTTCGCGTACTGCGAGGAATCGGGATTCGCCGATCAGCTGAAGCGTGACGTGATCGAACACGCGGGGCGCAGTGAGGTAGTCGTCATGACCGATCCGCGGGCATCGCCGACGGGATACCCGTTCAAGGTGGTCCAATGGGCCACCGATGCGGAGTCACGACCACGGCGAGAACGCCTGTGCGACCTCGGCTATTTACGCT
>DASQEN010000177.1:0-1830 GCA_035633635.1 Gemmatimonadota bacterium
TCGTTCACCAGGCGCTCCCACTCCTCGTCGTCGAGCCCGCCCAGGGGCTCCCGAAGACGTCCCTCGAGCCACCCCCGGATCGAATCGGGAGCGTCGGGCCGCCGGAGAAGGCCCGCCCCCGTTGTCTCCTCGGACAACCCGACCCCGAGCTCCTCCAGCTCCAGGAGCGTCCCCCGGTCCGGAAGAACGCGCGAATCCCCGAGCGCTGCCCGAGCGGCCCGCTGCCGCTCCTCCCGCCCCCGGACCCCAGCGGCGTCCTCCTCCGAGAGGAGCCCGTACGCCAGACCCTTCTCCGCGAGACGGGCGTAGGCCGTGTCCCCTCCGAGGAGGAGCCGATGCTCGGCCCGCGAAGTCAGGAGTCGGTACGGCTCTTCAGCGCCGAGAGTCACGAGGTCGTCGATCATCACCCCGATGTAGGCCTCGTGCCGCCCGAGCGTGAACGGCGCCTGCTCCCGCCCCTGCGCCACGAGCGCCGCGTTCACCCCGGCCACGAGTCCCTGCCCGGCCGCCTCCTCGTAACCCGAGGTGCCGTTCACCTGCCCGGCAAGGAACAGTCCGGGGAGCCCCCGCACCGCCAGAGTGTCGTCCAGCTGCTCCGGGAAGACCATGTCGTACTCGATCGCGTAGGCCGGCCGGAGTATCTCCGCCTGCTCCAGCCCCGGAAGGCTTCGGACCACTTCTTCCTGGACTTCCGCCGGAAGGGACATCGAAAGCCCGCTCAGGTAGGTCCAGTCCGTGTCGAGCCCCTCGGGTTCGATGAAGACCTGGTGCCGATCCCTCTCGGCGAAGCGAACGACCTTGTCCTCGATGGACGGGCAATACCTGGGGCCCCGGCCGAGGATGACGCCCGAATAGAGCGGCGAGCGGTCGAGATTTCGCCGGATCAGGTCGTGCGTCCTCTCCGTCGTGTGCGTAAGAAAGCAGTCGACCTGGCGAAGCCTCGGAAACGGTTCCAGCCGGCTACGGAAAGAGAAGGCGCGCGGGTTGCCGTCTCCGGTCACCCGACTCGTTTTAGACCGGTCGATTGAATTTTCGGCCACCCGCGGCGGCGTTCCGGTTTTCATCCGCCCGATCCGGAGACCGAGCCCCCTCAGGGCATCCGACAGGCCGACGCAGGGCGCCTCCCCCCAGCGACCCGCGGCGTGCCGCTCGGCCCCCACGTGAATCAGGCCCCGCAGGAACGTCCCGCTCGTCACCACGGCGGCCCCGCACCGAAGCACCTCTCCGTCCTCGAGCCGAACTCCCGACAGAACCCCGCCCTCCACGAAGAATCCGGCCGCAGCCCCTTCCCTCAGCTCCAGGTTCGGCTGCGCCGCGAGCCGCAGTCCCACTTCGCGCGAGTACGCCGCCTTGTCCGACTGGCACCGAAGCCCCTGAACGGCTGGCCCGCGGGACGCGTTGAGCACCTTGAACTGGATGCCCGTCCGGTCCGCCGCCCAGCCCATCAGGCCGCCGAGGGCGTCGATCTCCCTCACGGCCTGACCCTTCGCCAATCCTCCGATTGCGGGATTGCAGCTCATCCGCGCCATCGCCCCGAGATCCCGGGTCAGCAGGAGCGTCCGGCAGCCGACCCGCGCGGACGCCCAGGCCGCTTCGGCCCCGGCGTGGCCCCCGCCCACGACCACGACGTCCCAGCGCGGCTTCATTTTCCGACGCAGAACGTGGAGAAGATCCTGTCCAGCAGCTCCTCCGTCGCCGTCTCCCCCGTAATTTCCCCGAGCGCGTGCAGCCCCGCCCGCACGGCCCCCGCCGCGATCTCGGCCGGCACGTCCGGCCCGATGCCGTCGAGCGCGGCCGCGGCGCGCAGAAGCGCTTCGCGCTGTCGGGGAA
>DASQEN010000178.1:0-14040 GCA_035633635.1 Gemmatimonadota bacterium
GTCTTGAACATGTTCATGTCGCGATTATACCCCTTTCCGTCCGCCAGGTCCCTGCGTCGCCCGTGTCCTAATTTGAATCCCCCAGCCTCAAACGACGAGATTACTTTAATTCGTGAGCGCGCGGAACGAGCTACGATAGACACCCAGACGTGGAGGACAACGTGAGACGGAACCGGTCGCCGCAGTGGACGCCGACGATCCTCTTCTTTCTGGTATGGCTTGGCGCGTCTGTCACCCCCTTAAAAGCCCAGGCCCAGTCATCCACCGACCGGGTCTGGGATCAGCTCCAGGACGCATTCACGACAGCCCATGAAGAAGGCTTCAAACAGTACAATTACATGATCGGGTACCTGGACAGCGGCGTTTCGCCCGTCCTCAACTGGCCCCTTTCCCTCGCTGCCGGAAGCTCTTACTTGATCGTGGGCGTGTGCGACAAAGACTGCTGGCAGATCAATCTTGCTCTAGTGGACGCGAACGATGTCGTGGTCGCCGGCGACACGGCCGATAAACGGCGTAATTCCGATAATGATTACGCTCCTCCCGACGATCCAATGATTCGCTTCACAGCGAGCACAACTGCCGCCTACTCGCTCAAGCCCTTTATGTTTGCCTGCAATGTCAATCCTTGCGGCTACGGGATCGGGGTCTTCGTCAAATAGTGCCCCGGTCATGGAAGGCGTGGCAGTGTCCTCTGGAAATTACGACACTACCCCCGTCTAGCGACGGCGAAGTCAGAGTTGGGGATGTATCCGGCGGAGATGCGCCAGGAGATCGATCAAAACGGCCCAGATGCAAGGCGCGCGACGAGTGAACTCCGAGGCGTACGTCCGTACGCCGCAGGAGGGCACGAGGAAGCGCAACGCCGCAGATGGGCCGTTTTCATCGATCTCCTCTTAATAGGTGTATTCCCAGAACAGGTCCACCCCAGATTCCCGCGTCCCCACCGTCGCCTCCAGCGTAAACAGATCGGTCATCTGGTAGCGGAGACCGATCGCCTGGTGGCCCTCCTGACCCCCGACCTGCTGCTCGAACGTGACGAAGACGTCCGGGCTGATGTACTTGCCGACGCGGAACAGGGTGGCGCTGTCGCCCTCCTCGAGCTGCCGCTGCGAGATCTCGATCACGTCCAGGTTGAGCTCGCTGGTCAGCGCCGACCTCAGGAGCGAGGATCCCGCCGTCCCGGTGACGAGGTCCCGTACGGTCTCCGAGAACTGCCCCTGCTGTCCGGCGCTGGGGGTCGGCGTGCCGAAGAGCGCGATCGCGATGATCTCCGACTTGTCGTAGGGCGGCGTCGACGCGAGGTCGATGGTCGGGTTCTGGAGCGTTCCCCCGACCGTGATCTGGACCAGGACGTCGCCGATCCCCTGGACGCCCTCGACCGTGTTGGAGGCCACGATGTGCAGGCCCGGGTTCAGCTCGGGCGTGCCGTAGAAGAACACTTCTCCCCCCTCGATCGTGAAGCGCTTGCCGAACTCCTCGTAGTAGCCGCGCCTCACCTGCAGGGTCCCGGAGAGGGACGGCATCGGGCTCTGCGGGGGCTTGAACAGGGACAGGTTGCCGGCGATCTCCACCCGCATGTTGTTCGACGAAAGGATCGCGTCATCCGTCACCTCGATCTCGAGGTCCAGCCGGCTCCGGTCCCACAGCGACGGCGATCTCTCGATGGCCTCATCCAGCCGGCGCACTCCCGGGATGTCGACGTAGATGACCGCTTCGTCCAGGTCGATGATTTCCTTGTTCGTCCGCTCGGGCATGCGATAGATCGCCTCGTCGACGACGACCCGGCCGATCAGGACCGGCGCGTCCGTGGTCCCGCTTACGGCGATGGTAGCGTGGACCTGGACATCCTGTCGGCTGAGGTCGATGACCTGCAGGTCGGTGGCGCTCATCTCCATTTCCAGGCTTCCCAGCCGCAGGTTCTGCATCTCGATCCGGCCGCCGATCTCGAACGATCCCCGCGCTCCGTCGGTGCCGGTCAGCTCGCCGATCGTGATCTGGTCGTTGTCGAACGTGATGGTTCCGCGCAGGTCCTCGTACGTCACGCCGCTGCGGGGAATCGTAAGCGTCCCGCCCTGTAGGAGCGCCGCGCCCGCGAACCGCGGGGCCTCGCTCGTACCCGTGATGTCGACCCGGATGTCCATCGGTCCGGCGAGGTCGGTGAGCCCGGGGATGATCGCCGCGAGGAGCGAGAGGTCGGTGTTCTCCCCCAGGATGTGGAGGTCGACCGGCCGCTCGGGCAGCCGGTCTGCCACCGAAGCCAGCGACAGGTCGACGGGCACGGTGCCTGTCATGACCAGCCGATGGTCCTCGGTGGGGGGAGGGGTCGCAATTGTCAGATCGACCTGGGCGAGCGCGTCCTCGTAGCTCACCTCTCCGGAGATCCGCTGGAACATGAAGCCGCGGATCGTCCCGCTCGACACCTCTCCGCTAACGTCGATGATCGGCCGGAGGCGGGTCCCGCGCAGGGTGCCGGCAACGTTGGCGACCCCCTGCCAGTCTCCCGGAGGCTGCCCGACCAGGCGAGCGACGTCTTCGAGCTGGATGTTCTCCGCGGCGAACTCGAGGTCCGACTCTGTTTCGATGCCGAACACCCCGTCTGCGCGCAGCGTCTGGTCGTCCTGCGTGATGCGGAATTCGCGCACCGCCACGCGCCCGTCCGACAGTGCGAGCTCGCCTCCCTCGGCCATCTGCCACGTCCCGTCGGGAGTCCGGTACACGAGGCTCGTCAGCCGCGTCTCGGTGGTCGGGCCGGAGAAGTCGATCTCCCCGGCAAGGCTGGCAGTGGCTTCGGCCGCGGCCATATCGAGGTCCGCGACCAGCTGGATCCGGGAGTCGGCGTATTCGAGCACGACGCCAGCGGTGTCGGCATCGACTCCCGCGATCGACATCCGATGGAACGTGCCGTCGGCGTGCATGTCGAACGGACCGCCGACATCCGTCATCTGCACGTCCCCGACGAACGAATCGGCGCTGAAGCCGCCATAGACGAGGTCGCCTGCCGCCAGTTCTCCGGTCACGTCCAGGCTCCGGTACGTCCCGAGGAGTTCGACGTCGGCGCGTGCGCGGGTCGAGATCTCCCCGATCCCCGGCCACACCTCGCCCAGGTCCTCGCTCTCGATGTTCGCGCTGGCTTCGATGCGTCCAGCCCGCGCGAGCCCGAACGTGCCGCTGCCGCGCATGACGGTCTGGGGGAGGCGCACCTGCACGGTGTCCGCCCGGTACTCGCGGCCAACCAGGCGCCCGCGCGTCAGCCCCGAGATGACGTCCCAGCGATAGATCCGGGAGCGGCCGAGCTCCACCATCACGTCCGCGTCCAGCTCCCGCTCACTGGTCCCGCGGCCGTCGATCCGGTAGAGGCCGGTCAGCGTCAGGTCCACCGACGGGCGGCCGATCAGGCGGCCGACGTCGAGCCCGCGGGTCGTCCCCGCAAGATCGTAGGCGAACCCCGCGCGGAGGTCGATCCCCCCTCGGGACGCGAGCGCGCCCGCCGGCGACCTCAGGTCCGCGTCGACCTGGAGCTGACGCGGCGGCCCGCGGAGGCTGATCGGACCCGACACCGGCACGTCGATCGGCCAGGCTGGGACATACTCCCTTACGTCAGCCGGCGCGAGCGGGTCGGCCACGAGGTCGAGCTCGAGCATGGGGCTCCCGAGGCTCGCGATCCGACCAGTGCCGGCCACGCGCGACCGGCCGGTCTCGACCCGCGCGCTCTCGATCTCCAGCGAGGGATTGCCGGCAGGTCCCGACACGCGACCCTCGAACGACCCACGGCCACCGAGCCTCACTTGGGGGAACAACCGCCGCGCCTCGTCGAGCGAGATCCGGGGCGCGTCCACCCCCAGGGCCAGGGAGTCGGCGCCGCCCAGCGTCAGGTGGCCGTCGGCTCTCAACTCGGTGCCCGGGGTCGATAACCGGATCGACTTGAGCGCGAGACTGTCCGGCGTGAGGATCCCCTCGCCGTCCAGGTCGAGGACCGTCAAGTCGGGACCCGTGAGGTGGAAGGAGAGGTCGCGCGCGGCGAAACGCTTGAGGTTCCGGTCGCGGGAATAGAGCGCGAGCTCGATCGTGCCGTTCACGTCGCGGAATTCGTTGGCCTGCCAGTCTAGCACCGGCCAGCCGCCGTCCTCGAACTTCACGTCGACGATCCCGTCCTCGATCTCGATGGCCCCGATCCGCACCCAGGACCCCCACCCCGGCGGGCCGGGCCTTCGCGGCTCCCGGCGCGCGAAGATCTCCTGGAAGTTCCAGCGCTCGTCCGCGCCGCGGACGAGCCGGATCTGCGGTCGGATCAGGTGCAGCTCCTCGGCCGCGATCCGCTTGTCGAGGAGCGCGCGGATCGAATAGCGGACGCGCACGATCTCCACGTCGAGGAGCGCCACGCCGTCCGCACCCTCGATGACGAGATCGTGGAGCACGAGCCCGGTCAGGACGTCGCCTTCCACGCGCCCCAGCCGGACCGATCCGTGGACGTCGGCGTCGAAACGGCTCTCGATCTGCCCGCGGACGAACTCGTGGCCCCACCGGGACCGCAGCCACAGGAGGCCGCCCACGACCCCCAGCCCCGCGAGCGCCACCAACAGCGCGACCACGAACAACACCTTGCTCAGGATCCTCATCCCCATCCCTTACCTCTGTCTCCGCGGCTCAAGCTCGCCGGTGCCGGTCTACTCTGGATCGTAAGGAAAAGGTCGCTCAAAACGGTCCAGATGCAAGGCACGCGACGAGAGAATTCCGAGGCGTACTGGGAAGTACGCCGCAGGAAGACACGAGAAGCGGAACGCCGCAGATGGGCCGTTTCCAGCGACCGTTAAAAGGCGGAGCCGATCGAGATATGGAAAACCCACTTCGGAAGAAAATCTTCGTCGCTCGCCGTCCGCCGCGCCACATCCAGCCGGATCGGCCCGACCGGCGTCCGGTAGCGTACGCCCGCTCCAGGCGTGTACTTCAGGTCGCCCAGCGACAACTGGTCCGGATCGCTCCACACGTTGCCGGCGTCGATGAAGACCGCGCCGCTAAGGCTGCCGCGGAGCGGGAAGCGCATCTCGACGCTCGTCTCCAGCAATGCGCGCCCCCCCACGGGCTCCGGATCGCGGTCCTGCCCGAAGCTCTCGGGATCGTCCTTGGGCCCGAGCTGCCGTCGCTCGTAGCCGCGGACGCTATTCGCGCCGCCGGCGAACAGCCGCTGGAACAGCGGAACGCGGTCGTTCTCGCCGCCGTATCCGAAGATGACTCCGGGCAGGAGCTTCCCGGCCAGGACCCAGCCATCCCGGACCTCGAGGTAGCGGGTCACGAGCAGGGTGGTGCGCAGGTAGCCGTATTCCCCGCCCAGGTACGGGAGGCCGACCTGATGGGACAGGTTGATCAGCGAGCCGCGCGTAGGCTGGAACAGCGAGTCGGTGTTGTCGAAGGAAATGCCACCATCCGCGTAGATCAGGCGGCTCGGGTTGATGAACTCCCGTCCCAGCTCGGGGATCAGCACCCCCTCGTCGAACTCGCTGTACTCGTCCCGCTCTGCCGTCAGTCCCACCCGCGCTTGCAAGCGACGGCCCACCCGATAGCCCGTGCGGAGCGTCGTCCCCACGCGCTCGACCGTGTAGTTGGGCTCGATCTCGAACCGCAGGAACGCGGTGGCCAGGAAATTCCCTTCCGGAACCAGAAACGCCGGCTGCCTATACGTGACCGCCGCTTCCCGCTCGAGCTGCGAGTACTGTCCCCGAACCTCGAGCTGACGCGCTTCCCCGAGCAGGTTCCGGTCCAGCCACGACGCACGGAGCCGCACCTGGTCCTCGGTTCCGTATCCGACTCCGACCCGGACGACGTGCGTGGGGGCCGGCGTCACGGAGACCAGGACATCGACGGTGTCGGCACGGACCGACGCCAGCTGGGGCTCGATCAGCACGCGGCGGAAGAGGCCGAGCTCGTAGAGGTTCCGCTGGCTGTCCAGGATGTCCTGGCGATCGTACAGCTCTCCGGAAGCGAACTCGAGCTGGCCGCGGATCAGGCCGAGGTCGTCGGGGTCGTATCCCTCGATCCTCGTCTCGCCGATGTAGTACTGTTCACCGGCATCGACCGAGTACGTCACGGCCGCTGTCCGCTCTTCCTTGTCGATCCGGTACTCGAGGAGGACCGTGGCATACACGTAGCCGCGGTTCTGGAACTCGTTCTCGAGGAGAGCGCGCGACGCGAGCAGGTCCGGCTCGTTGAAGACCTCGCTTTGCTTCAGGGGGATCCGATCTCGCATCTCTTCCCCCAGCGCGCCGCCGTCCAGGGGCTCGAGCCCTTCGATGGCGAGCGTCTCGACCAGCGTCGGCTCGCCCTCGGAGACCGTCAGGCCCACGTCCACGCCGTCGCCCGAAGGTCGAACCTCGTAGCCGACGAGCTGGGCCCCGAAATACCCGTGGCGCTGATAGAGGACGTGGATGCGCTCGAGATCCTTGAGGAACTCGGCCTTCGAGAGGAAATGGTCGTCGCTCCAGGGCCAGAAGCCGCCCTTCGTCGTGTACAGGGACTTTTCGATCGTCGAGTCGTCGAGCGCGTCGTTCCCGTGGATATCGAGCCCTTTTACCTCTGCGCCGTCCGTGACCTCCGACAGGCAGCACCCGCGCTCGTGGAGCGGACGGGTAGTGTCCGGGGGAATCTCTTGCGCCGCCAGCCCGGCCGGGAGGAGCGCGATCGCCAGACTCGGCAGGATCCAGCGCCGCTTCAGGAAGACACCTCGCGAAACGACCAGCCCGGCCGCGAGCCGCGGCCCCGATGCACTTGAACAATGCGGCCAAGCTCGCCGCCCAGGATGAACACGATGCTGCTGTAGTAGACCCAGAACGCGACCAGCACCAGGCTCGTGAACGATCCGTACAGCTCCAGGAAGCGGCTGAACTCGGCGAGGTATGCGACGAAGACCTGCTTGGCCAGCTCGAACAGAACGCTAGAAAACAGCGCCGCGACGGCAGCGTCCTGCCGGGGGATCCAGCGATCCGGAACGTAGCGATAGACGAAGAAGAACATCATGTAGGTGATCAAGTACGCCACGATCACGCTCGTCAGCGACCAGAACCAGGAAATGTTGTAGGTGTCGAGGCCGAGAAACCCGACGCCGTAGTTCGTCAGCCAACGGAGGGCGGTGGTCATCGAAATGGTGAGCAGGAACAGCGACCCCACCACCACCACCATCCGGATGTCGTGGATCTTCCCCTCCACGATCCCCAGCCGTTCCTCGGGCGGGATCTCGAAGATGATCTCGAGGACGGTCCGAAGCGAGCCGAAGAGCCGGGTCGAGGCCCAGATGAGGCCCACGAGACCCAGGACACCGAACCATCCTCGGTCTTCGACCAGCCCGAACAGGAGATCCTCCGCCTGCGCGCTGGCCAGCGGCATTATGCGCTGGATGAGCGTGAGGATCTGATCGCGGGCCGAGGAAGAAGACTCGACGAGGATGCCGAGGACGGCGATCGAGATCAGGAGCAGCGGGACGATCGTGACCAGGACGTTGAACGTGATCCCGGACGAGAGGAAGAAGAGCTGATCGCGGGCGGCCTTGTGCCACAGGTTCTTGGCATAGAAGGCGCTGTAGCGGCGGAACGCGCTCGGCCAGCGCCGCAGGTGGTTCATCGGATACCGGCTTTTAGTGTGGCGACCGGCCTATCTCCGTCGGCCGGAGATCAGCGAGATCACGGCCACGAACAGGGCCGCGCCGATGATCGACCAGATGAGCGAGAAGGACTGTCCCTGGATCTCGATGGGGAACGGCTCGGGGAGACCCAGCTCGATCCTGAGCCAGGACCCGATCAGTGCGCCCACGAAGCCGAGCGCGATGGATACCAAGCAGCCTCCCGCCGAGTACCCGACGATCGCCTGCCCCAGCGCGCCCGCCACGGCGGCGACGAGAAGCAGGACGAGGAAGCCCAGCAGAGTCATGTATTCTCCCCTCGAAGGTGGGAACGCCGGCTACGGGCTGGCCAAATCTATCCGGGCCGTTTTGTCCGAGGCAACCGCCACGCGGCCCTCCCAGGCGAGCTCCCGCCCCCGCCAGACGCGTGCCAGATACTCTCCCGGCCACGCGGGCAGCGCAGGCTCAGGCCCGATCGCCTCGCCGAGAAGCCGATCCCCGACCGCCGCGAACAGCTCGAGCCGGTAGGGACCCGGGACTCCAGGAGGCGGACTCACGGTGACCCGGGACAGGCCCTCCCGCCAGACGATCCTCTCCTGGCCGGCAGCCACGTCGATCCCGGAGAACGTGGTCGGCGGGACCGTGCGGGCGACGAGGTCGTACCGCGCCGGCATCGCCAGACGGCGTTCTCCGCTCAGGATCGTTCCGTAGATCTCTCCGGTCAGAACCTCCCGCACGTCGACCCCGATGTCCCTGACCACGCCGGTGGCCCCGCTCAGCGAGACGCCCAGGATGCCGGTTTCGGGCAGCGTGACGACGGTCTGGCTGTCGTCCCGCACGACCACGTCCTCGGTGACGTACATGGGAAGGGTCTCGACGACCAGCCGGTAGATGCCCGCCGGCAGTGGATGCGGCGCGCCCACCGTCAGCGAGTCGACCGCGCCGGTTCTGTAAACCAGCACGAGGGTCGGCGGCGGCGTCTCGAACTCGGGCGAAAGGACGAGCAGGGTGCCGCCGCCGCCGAAGGCGACGCGCGTCGTCCGTCCGGCAGGCACCGCGATGTCCCCCTGCTCCACCACCGAGTCGCCGATGTCCACGCTGACGTCGTACGTGCCCGCCTGCATGATCGCGTCCTCTCCCGTAACGGCGTAGCGGAGCTCGCGTCGGCCGTCGCCCGAGCGGATCGAGACCGGCGCGCGGACCCGGCGCCCCAGGTCGTCGAGCAGCTCGATTCGGAGGCGTCCCAAGCCGGTCGCCTCCAGGATGGTCGTCTCTCCCGGAAGGACCATGACGCGTTCGAACGTTATCGGAGGCGCCGACTCGACCACGATCCGGTAGACGCCGGCCGGCAGGGTCCGCGGGCCGTGCGCGGTGAAGGCGGCCACGACCTCGTCCAGAAGGGGCTTCTCTACGCGCACTGGCAACGCGACCGGCGCACCGCCGCGGCCGAGCGTGGCGCGCAGCTCGACGAGGCCCTCGTTCCGCAGGATGAGCGCCACCCTCCGGCCCGCGGAGGCAGCTTCTCCGCTCCCGTCGATGACGGTCAGCGAGCCTGAGCCGGCGCGGCTCAGGCAGCGCAGCTCCTCGAGCTGATCGGGGCGGGGATCGAGCGCGACCACGTGCAGGCGCGAGCGGCGGTTCGGGCCGTGGCCGACGACCTCTTTCCAGGCCGCGCAGGGATCGATACTGCAATCGTCGCCCCCGTCGGTAACAAGCACGTAGGTGGCGGCCGAGTCGGACACCGCCTGCTCGAGTGCGTGCGCCAGCGGGGAGATGCCGCGCGGCTGGACGGCCGCCACCGCCGCCATCCATGGTGCGAGCGTTGCGCCCGGCTCGACGACCAGCCGGGTGTCCGCGCAGTCGCGCCGCGAGGGGATGCTGGCGGAGCCGTAGAGGCGCAGGCCGAGCGCGAACGACTCGCGCGCCGTCAGTCCGGAGCGCAGGGCCACGAGAAACTCGCGCGCCACCGCGATCCGCTCCACGCCGCCGATGGGGTCGCGCATGTCGGCCGAGGCGTCGAGCACGATCTCGATCCGCCCCGCGGTCGCCGCCGGCTCCTGCGCGAGGACGCCGGCGTGCGTCGCCAGGAGGAGCGCCGCCGAGAGGGCGAGCGCGAAGCGTTGTCCGATTAGGAGATCTTCAGGAAGCGGCTGTGGGCGCACTTCGGGCACGGTGGAAGTCGCTTGCCCGCCGCCAGCGATAGAACGTATCCGCACTGCTCGCACTGGTACCCGCCTTCGCGCGCCACCACCTCGCCGGTCCGGAACTCGTGGCCGATCTCGAGGACCGTTTCTTCGTACTTGCGACGCGCGAACGTGCCCCCCACCACCGCCGCGGTGGCTCCGACCACGCCCCAGAAGACCGTCTTCCACCTGCTCACGTGGCTCTCCTCGCGGCCGCAGGACCCTGGGGCGCGGCTCCGCCCGCCCCTCGTTGCACGAAGGTACCGGACCCCGTGTCCGCCGTCAAAGAACGACGATTTTGTCAGGCCTCCGCACCCATTCCGTGATCTGTTCCTTCAGCGCCTCGGTCGCCTCCCACAGGAGCAGGTGGGTGCAGCCGGGGAACAGCCGCACCTCGCAGTTCGGCACCGTGCGCCCCAGCCGCTCTCCGCGATCGAGCAGCTCCGAATCCGTCCCGTAGAGGGCGAGCACCGGGCATCGGATCGTGGCCAGCTCCTCGTCGGTGACGGGGGGCGACGCGGCGAGGTCGTCGACCAGCGTGGTCTTGCGAGCCAGCCGGTAGGCGTTGGTGATCAGCCGGTTGACCTTGCGCTCGCTGTGGCGGCCCGCCCAGCGGTAGGCGTACTTCAGGATCATCTGGTCCCGCTCCTCGCCTTTCAGCGCGAACGCCCTCGTGATCTCGTCACCCCACGCGTGATCGCTCATGTTCGCATCCACGAGGGCCAGGCCCCGCACCCGGTCGGGATGCTCGAGCGCGTACGCGAGGGCCAGCAGCCCGCCGAAGCTGTTGCCGACGATCTCGACCGGGCGCCCGTCGGGAACGAGGTGGTCGAGCAGCGCATCGATGTCGGCCACCAGGCTCTCCACCGTGTACCCGTCCGGGGGCCGCTCTGTCTGGCCGTGCCCACGCAAATCGAACAGGATCACGTCGGCGACGCGCGCGACCGGGTTCGCGACCGTGAAGTACCAGCTCGACAGGTTGTCCATGACGAGACCGTGGAGGAACACGACGGTCGGCTCACCGCCGCCGAGCCGGACGACGTGGAAGTCGAGGCCGCGCGCCTCGACCTCACTCATCGAGGAACTCCTCGACCACCCGCACCACTTCGGCGGGACATTCGAGCGGGAGCAAGTGGCCGCCGATGAGCTCGATCACCCGCGCGTCCGGCAGCCCTGCGGCCAGATCGTCGGCGCGGTCCCGGAACGGGGAGGTCGAGCCGTACACGCAGAGGACAGGACGGTCGAGCGCGGACAGCCGCCCGGGGTCGAGGGGCGGCTCCGCCATCAGGTCGGCGGTAACGGTCGTGCCTTCGCGCAGGTGGCGGGCGCGATCGGCGCGACGCGCTCCCCGCCGCCCGCGGCCGACCGCGAGCTTGGACGCGAGGTCCGAGAACTGCTGGTGGTCGAGCGCCAGCAGCCGCTCGAGCTGCTCCGCGTCGACCTCCTCCATCATGGCCGCCACTTCGGCGGGGTCGAACGGCGGCAGCGGCGCGTCGAGGACGACGAGCCGCCGCACGCGATCCGGTTCGTCCATGGCCAGCTGCAGTGCAACCGCCCCGCCGTAGCTATGGCCGACCACGTCGACAGACCCTTCGAACCCTTCGACGGCGTCAAGCAGGCTCCTCAGATCTGCGCTCGACGTCGCCAGGTCGAAGCCGCTGTCCGCCGGCGCGCTCAGCCCGTGCCCGCGCTGGTCGTAGAGCAGCACCGAACGGCGGCGCGCGAGTCGGGGAGCGACTCCGAAGAACCAGGTCGCCAGGTTGCCGATCACGAGCCCGTGGATCAGGACCACGGGGGCCCCGCTTCCCAGCCGCTGGACGTGGAACGCGCGGCCCGCGGCCGCGATCAGCGGCATGTATCGATGTACGTCACCACGTCGCCGACCTTGAGTTCGATGATCTCCTCCAGCTCCTTCTCGCTGAGCCAGCGGACGAAGTCGACCTTCTCGTACCGCGCCTGGAGCTTCTCGGCCAGCGCCACGAACTCGATGCTCTCGAGCTCCAGGTCGCTCCCGAACGACGTCTCCATCGTGATCGGGCGATCGACGGCCCACTCCGGGCCCACGACGTCCTCGATGACCCCGCGCAAAACATCCAGCGTCTCGTTCATCTCTCCTCCATCGTCCAGGCGATCGCGCATCCGTCCTCGATCCGCGTCGCGACCAGGATTCCTCCCACATCGATGCATTTCTCGTCCATCGATTCGATCTCCATCCGCCGCGGATCCTTGAGCCCCGTCCGACGGCGCTTCGCCGCAGCCTCCTTGGCCGCCCACAGCCGCGCCCGCCAGCCATCACGCTCCGCCTCGGGGCGCTCGGACAACCACCCACGCTCGCGCTCGGTGAACGCGGACCGGTCGAGCTCCGGGGGCCGCGGCTCCACCGTTTCGAGGTCCACGCCGGGATCGATCCCCTCGGCGACCATGGCCACCGCACGACCCTGCTTGTGGGAGATCGACACCCTCAGGTCGAGGCCCCCGGGAGCGCGAACCTCTGGCGCGCCGTCGGCGCCCGCCGGGATCTCGACCTCGATCGGCCACAAGGGCCCCCAACCCCGCTGCCAGAGCAGGTGGCGCACCGCGTCCTTGGCGGCCACCCGGCCGGCGATCCAGTCCTCCTTCCGGCGCTCGGGCAAGTCCAGGAACACCTCCCATTCGCGCGCGGTCAGATAGCGGCGGGCGAAATAGTCCCGGGTGATCGCGTCCGCGAACACCCGCTCCAGACGCGCGCATCCAGGGGCGCCTTCGATCGGTCGGGCCATCGTGTTCCGCTCCGGCCACTGGATGACCGGCCACATCCAGGGCTCGTTCGGCCGGCGACGGTCCTCCCATCCCGTGAATCGGGCCCAGACCCGGTCTCCGGCGACAAGGTCGATATCGGCCCGCACCTGCCGGGCGCCGAAGTGGCGGACGCGGACGGTGCAGTCGAAACGCTGGCCGAGCTCAGGCGGCGGGCCGAAGAAGCGCGCGCTCTCGAGGATGACCGGGACCGCCACCCGGTCGCGGTCCGAGCGGGCCTTGATCCAGTACCCGAGAAGCTGCCCTGCGCCGTCGAGCAGCGCGCCCTCGGCGGCGAGCTCCACGATCCGGCCGCGGATGCCGTCCTCCCCGATCTCCTCGAGCCGCTCGACCGACTGGTAGCCGGGCCCGTGGAACATGAGCCGCGTGGCGTACATGTCCTCGGGGGTCTGCTCGATCGGCCGCGCACCCTCGAGCGGCTCGCGGTCGGGGGCAGGCGGCTCCGGCCATCGGGTTGCCATAACGACCGTTCCCTCCGCGTGCTCGCCCACCCTGACGACGACGCGGCTTTCGCCATCGAAGCGGGTCTCGACCTTGAGCGTCTTCGGCTCGTCCACCGGGATCCACCGGTAGGCCCTCACCCGCTCGAGGCCCACGGGAAGCCGGCCGGGTGCCACCCGGCGTGCCGCGTCCAGCATCCGCGAGAGCGTCATCGTGAACGGCACCAGCGGAAACCCGTCCGCGGGATCGGGCCAGTCGGGCGGAAGGCTGAAGAACGAGTGATCGATGAGAAACGGGTAGCGCTCGAGCGAGAACTCCTCTTCCCACGCCATCTCGACGGGCACAGGCGCCGAGACCGGCGTCGACGTCTCCACCGGTGCGGTGACCCGATCGCGGCGGTCCCGCCACGCGGCAAGCACGGCCCGCTGGCTCTCCTCGAGCGCCCTCGTCGTGGCCGCGAGCTCGCGAGCGATGGGGTCGGAGGGATCGAGCTCCGGGCCGGCGGCGGGCCGCGCCGCGAGCTCCATCCCCTCGCCGAGGGCGATCAGCGGGGCTCCGAGCCGGATCGGAATCGGCAGGCTCTTCCGCGCCGTGAACCCGGCCGGACCCAGCAGCGTGTCGGCGTCCAGCTCCACGCCCTCGACCCAGAGGGTCGCGACCAGCCGCCGCAGCTGGTCGATGCCCTCGTGGCGGTGCGAGCTGGCCGCCATCGACAGGTGTGGACGCCCGCGCAGCGTGTCCTCGACGAAGGCCGCCACGCTCCCCGCGCCCACCTGCACGAACAGCCGCACGCCCTCCGCGTACAGGGCGTCGACAAGCGTACGGAAGCGGACGGGCCGCACCAGATGCTCGAGAAACAGGTCCCTCACCGCGGCCGGTTCGGCGGGATACGGAGCGCACGTGGTCGCCGACCAGACCGGCACGGAGGGGGGGACGATCTCGAGCCCCTCCACGACACGGCGGATCGGGTCGACGTAGTCGGCGAACGCAGGGGAGTGAAAGCCCGACTCGAAC
>DASQEN010000179.1:0-1631 GCA_035633635.1 Gemmatimonadota bacterium
ACGGCTTCGTCGAATCGCTCCAGGTAGAGGCGATTGGTGTGGAACGTGTCCGGATACCGCCGTTTCAAGTCGAGCAGGACCTCGGTAGCGCCGCGCAGGTGACGCTGGCGCTCGTTTCCGGTCTTCATAACCGAGTACGGCTGGACTTGCCAATAGACGCCGAGCTCGCGCGCCAGCTCGCACAGCTTGGGCATCTCGCCCAGGTTGTCGTCGGTCAGCACGGAGATGATCTGCACCCGCTGGTAGGAGAGGTCGCTGCGCGCCTCCATCAGCTGCTCGATCGCTTTCAGCGCCCGCTCGAAGGCGAACTTCACGCCGCGATGCTCGGCGTGCTTGTCGGGATCTGCGTAATCGATCGAGACCGAGCAACCCCACAGACCGGCCTCCCACAGCTGGCGAGCGCGCTTAGTGGTCATCCCCGAACCCGAAGTCGTGAGATAGGGGAAATGATCGCGCGCCAGGATGTCGACGATCTGATGCACGTCGCGACGCAGCATCGGCTCCCCTCCAGCCAACGAGACGATGAGGGACCCCAGTTCGGAGAGCTTCTCGGCGCCTGCGCGGAAGTCCTCGAGCGAATTCTCCTCATGGGGCTTGAAGTCGTTCTGCCAGTACGTGCAGAACGAGCACCCGTAGTTGCAGTTGTAGGTGACCTGCCATGTGACCCAGACCGGGCGACCCAGGAGGAAGGCCTTCAGCAACCGCGCCTTCTTCCCCCACGTGTGTCGCGGGGCGGCCAGGTCGAGCTCCTCGAACGGTGGATCGACCTGCATCGCGGGGCCGATCGGAAGCTCGATCTCCGTCACGCCGCGGCCATTTCCGTTTGTGTGGCCCGGTAGTTTGCCGTTGCCTTTCGACGGTCCGTGGCCGTTCGAGGAGGGATCTCCCGTCGAGGAGGGCAGGTCGCGAAGCAGGGATTCGAGCGGAATCGGAGAGGACATATCAGACGCCCCCGGGGGGAGATGAGACGTGGCGCTCGATCTGTTGGTCGAACAGTCTAGAGACCTCCGTCGGGCATGTCAAAGGGCGGATTCGACGTACCAGCCCATAGACTCGTCCAGCCCCTCGGCCAACGTATGGGTGGGGTGGTAGCCGAGAAGTCGCTCCGCCTTGGTGATGTCGGCCAGGGAATGACGCACGTCTCCAGCGCGGAAATCCCGATACTCGGGCTCCACGTCCGCGACAGCCGGCGAGTGCCGGGCCAGCCGATCGCGCACCATCGCGAACAGCTCGTTCAGCGTGGCTCTCTCCCCGACCGCCACGTTGAACGCCTCCCCGAGGGCTCCGGATTCTCCGGTCGTGGCGGCCAGGACGTTGGCCTGGATCGCGTTCGCCAGATAGCAGAAGTCGCGGCTCGTCTCGCCGTCTCCGTAGATCTGCACGGCCTTGCCATTCTGCAGCGCGGAGATCCACTTCGGGATTACGGCGGCGTACGGGCCGTCCGGGTCCTGCCGCGGACCGAAGACGTTAAAGTAGCGCAGGCTCACAACCGGCAGCCCGTAGGCATCGCCGAACACCCGCACGTATCTCTCTCCAGCAGCTTTCGTCACCGCATAGGGCGAGAGCGGACGGCCGGTGCGCGATTCGATCTTGGGCAGGCTCGGCTCGTCCCCGTAGACCGAGCTGCTCGA
>DASQEN010000180.1:0-4448 GCA_035633635.1 Gemmatimonadota bacterium
CCCCTCCTCTCCATCGATCGCTATCTTCCCCTGATGAACGCGCCAGGCGGCGTGCCCGAGACCCGCTACGCGAAGAGCGGAGACGTCAACATCGCCTATCAGGTCCTCGGCGAGGGGCCGATCGACCTGGTCTACGTTCCCGGCTGGGTGACGAACCTCGAAGTCGGGTGGGAGTATCCCGGCCTCGCCCGCTACTACCGCCGCCTGGCCTCGTTCAGCCGCCTGATCCTCTTCGACAAGCGCGGGACCGGGCTCTCGGACCGAGTCCCGATCGATCGGCTGCCAACGCTCGAGCAGCGGATGGACGACATGCGGGCGGTGATGGACGAGGTGGGGTCCGAGCGCGCGGTCGTGATGGGGCACTCCGATGGCGGAAACATGTGCGTGCTGTTCGCCGCCACCTACCCAGAGCGCACCGAGGCACTGGTGACGTGCGAGATCTTCGTGAAACGGGTATGGTCGCCGGACTACCCCTGGGCCCCGACCCCCGAAGAGCGCCAGCAGTGGCTGGAGTTGCTGGCGGAGGGGTGGGGCGGCGTAGTGGACCTCTCGGTCCTCGCGCCAAGCGTGGCGGGCGACGAGGCCTTCGCTCGCTGGTGGGCGCGCTACCTGCGGATGAGCGCGGGACCTCAGGCCGCGGTGTCGTTTGGGCGTATGAACACGCAGATCGACGTCCGCTCGGTTCTGCCGACCATCCGCGTGCCGACTCTTGTCCTCCACCACGTCGGCGACCAGGACGTGAACGTCGAAGAGGCGCGCTACATCGCCGCGCAGATCCCGGGCGCGAAGCTGGTTGAGCTGCCCGGGGGCGACCATATCCCGTGGACGTCCGGGATGGACGTTCTACTGGACGAGGTGGAGGCGTTCCTCACGGGCGAGCGGCCGCGCGTCGAGCCCGACCGCGTTCTGGCGACTGTGCTGTTCACCGACATCGTCGACTCGACCGCATGGGCAGGGCGCCTCGGAGACGCGGCGTGGCGGGGACGCCTCGAGGAGCACCAGCGGATGGTGCGCAGGGAGCTCGAGCTCCAGCGTGGTCGCGAGGTCAAGACGACGGGAGACGGTTTCCTCGCGACCTTCGACGGGCCGGCGCGCGCGATCCGCTGCGCGTGCGGGATTCGGGACGCGGCGGGCAAGCTGGGGCTCGGCGTCCGGGCGGGACTCCACTCCGGGGAGTGCGAGATGATGGGCGACGACGTCGGCGGGATCGCCGTCCACATCGCCGCTCGCGTCCTCGCCGAGGCCGCTCCTGGGGAGGTCCTCGTTTCGCGCACGGTCAAGGACCTGGTGGCCGGATCCGGGCTCACCTTCGAGGACCGTGGCGAGCGCGAGCTCAAGGGCCTCGAGGGCGACTGGCGCCTGTTCGCGGTGGCCTGAGCACGGGGAGCTGCGCGATCCGGGCCCTCACGCACGCCGGCGGGGATTTCCCTACAGACGGTCGCCGACCGTGGGGCGTATGCTGGTGTGGAGGTGAGCGAAATGACGAGCCTGAACTGTGAAGTGTGCGGAAAGGAATACGACGACGCGGCGGAGAACATCCGCCCGCACGCGCGGCGCATCTACGATCCATTCGATTGCGCGGTCGAGCGTGCGGTGCCGCGTTGCCCGCGCTGCGGCTCGCTGGTCGTCGTCGCGGATCACTCCAGGACGACCGACGAGCATCCCGGGTTTTCGAAGGCGGGCATGGCCCCGGCGAACCGATAGGTTGTCCAGCGTGATCGGTGCGGCACATCGATTCGCCGTTGCGGCGGTGATCGCCGGGGCCTGCGCGGGTTCCCAGCCGCGAGGCACCATCGACGAGCCGCTCGGCGTTCCCGTCCTCACGCCCCAGCGATCCGGGACCGTCGCACAGCTCATCGGCCTCGACGCACTCGAACGGGTCGTGTGGGCGGCCGGCGCCGACGGAACGTGGGTGCGGACGACCGACGGCGGCGAGACGTGGGAGACCGGGGTCGTCGCGGGCGCCGAATCGCTCCAGTTCCGAGACGTCCACGCAGTCGACGCCCGCATCGCGTGGCTGCTGTCGATCGGGAACGGCCCGGACAGCCGGATCTACCGGACCGAAGACGGGGGCGACACATGGGCGCTCCAGTTTCAGGCCGCGGACGAGCGCGCGTTCTACGACTGCTTCGACTTCTGGGACCCGACGAGCGGGCTGGCGTTCAGCGATGCGGTGGACGGGGAGTTTCCCCTGATTGCGACCCGCGACGGCCGCGCCTGGGAGCGCCTTCCCGTCGACCCGCTACCGGACGCCTCCCAGGGCGAGGGGAGCTTCGCGGCGAGCGGGACGTGCGTGGTGGCGCGCGGCGACTCGCTGGCCTGGTTCGGAACCGGGGCGGGGGCGGAGGCGCGCGTCTTCCGGACGACCGACCGGGGCCGCTCCTGGGAAGCGGTCGCGACCCCGCTCGCCCACGGCACCGCGACGACCGGGACCGCGTCGCTCGCCTTCCTCGATAACTGGCGCGGCGCCGTGATGGGCGGCGACGTGGGGCAGCCGGCGAAGCCGACCGCGAGCGTGGCGGTCACCGAGGACGGCGGCCACACGTGGAAGCTCGCCGGGCGGCCCGAGCGGCCGGGGGCCGTCTACGGCGGCGCGTTCGTCCCCGGCGCGCCGAGTCCGACGCTCGTGACCGTGGGTCCAGCGGGAGTCGCGATCTCGACCGACTTCGCCGCGACCTGGGCGACGATTGACACGCTCGACCACTGGAGCGTGACGTTCGGCGGCCCCGGGGCGGGCTGGGCGGTCGGGCCCGGGGGCCGGATCACGAAGATCACGTTTTCCCACTGAAGCCCGGACGGCGGGCGCGCCCGTGATCGAGGTCCGCCGCCGGTTCGACCGGCTGGCAGGGGGCTACGACCGCCGCTGGGCGCGCTACGTCGCGGCCACGACCCGCGAGACGCTCGCGCGAATCGATCTGGCGGACGCACGGCGCGTGCTCGACGTGGGTTGCGGCACCGGGACGCTGCTCGAGGCGCTCTCGCTGCGGCACTCGGGCACCGGATTCTCGGGACCCCGGCTCGCGGGCGTGGACCTGAGCCCGGAAATGCTGGCGGTGGCCCGGGCCAAACTGGGCGCGCGCGCGCGCGTCGTTGCGGGAGACGCCGCCCGACTCCCGTTCCGGTCACGGAGCTTCGACGCCGCGCTGTCCGTCAGCGCGCTCCACTACTGGCGCGACCCCGTCGCGACGCTCCGCGAAATCCGCCGGGTTCTCCAGCCCGCTGGTCGAATCGCGATCACGGACTGGTGCGCGGACCGCTGGATCGAGCGGCTCCACGATCGGATCCTCCGCCGTGTCGAGCCCGCCCACTTCCGCGTCCACCGCGCGTCGGACCTCGCGGCGATGCTGACGACCGCCGGCTTCGGCGACGTCCGGGTCGAGCGCTTCCAGGTCGGCCGGCTCTGGGGGCTCATGACCGCCACGGCCACGCGAACCGATCGATGGTGCGAGTGAGGCGGATCATCGGACCTATGAACTGAATGCTGGTAAAGTAGCAGGGGGCGCCCCCGTCATTACCCGGCGGATCGCCGGGTGTGCCGGTCCGATCGGCTTGCCCTGCTCTTCCACCTCCGGCCATACTACGTGCGGTGCGGGCCTTCCGGACCCGCGTCCCCCCCCCACTACCGGAGACTCGAGCGTGTCCCTCTCGCACCATCTCGCCGCCGTGTGGTTCGCGGATGTCGTCGGGTACACGCGGCTGTCCGAGGAGAACGAGGGCGAAGCCGTCCGGCTCGTCCACGGATTCCAGCGGGTCGCACGCGAGGCCGTGGCGCGCTACGGCGGGCGGGTCGTGAAGTTCCTGGGCGACGGCGCGCTGGCCGAGTTCCCCTCCACCGACATGGCGGTCCGATCCGCCGAGGCGCTGATCCGAGCGTTCGCCGCCTCGGCCGAAGCCGAAGGCTTGGCATCCGGCGAGCTCCGGGTGGGAGTCCACGTCGGCGACGTGGTGGCGACCGAGGACGGGGACCTGTATGGCGACGGGGTCAACGTGGCGTCTCGGATCCAGGCCGCCGGCGACCCCGGCGAGGTGTGGGTTAGCGAGGACGTTCGGCGCCAGCTGCGCCAGCGGCCGGAGTTCCGGTTCGAGTCGCGGGGCGAACGGGAGCTCAAGGGACTAAAGCGCCCGCTCGCCATGCACGCGGTGCAAGTCCTGGACGCCGCGACGTGGACGCCGCCGGAGGCGGCGACGGCAGCTTCCGAGCGGGTGGGTGCCACCGAGCCCGCGGGTCGGGGAGCCGGTCCGCCGAAGCCCGCCGTTCACTGGACGCGCCGGCGTGCCCTGTCCCTGCTCGGCGCCGGGATCCTGATCGCGGTCGTGGCGCTCGGCGCGTCGACGTGGTGGTTGGGTCGCGGGCCCGACTCGGGAGAAGCTCGGACCGTTCTCGCCGTCCTGCCGTTCGAGAACCTGAGCGGGGACGAGGCGACCGAGCCGTTCATCCTCGGCGTCCA
>DASQEN010000181.1:0-2509 GCA_035633635.1 Gemmatimonadota bacterium
TGATCTGTGAGGGGTCATTCGGCGCGGAGAAGACCAAGCTGAACGCGGTGAGGATCGACGTCCGCACGGACAAGTAGTCTGCATCCCGTAGCCACCGACCGCGCGGCGGCTCGGCCACCCCGAGGGGGGCGCGCCCTTGGACGCGCTCCCCTCGGCGCCCAGACCTACTGCATCACCGAAGCCAGATGGCGGTCCCTCGGTCGGCGACGAGCTTGTCGATCTCCTTCTTCATCCGGTCCCGGCGGTCCAGCACGGCGTAGAGCATGCCCTTGCTCACCCACTGGCCGAGCGTGGGCTGCATCACTTCCATGGTCAGGGCCTTCATCCGCTCCCAGAGTTCGGGGTCCACGTGGGAGTACTTCGGGTACTGGCTCAGGGCGACGAGGTCCCGGAAGGCCCGGGAGTGGTCGATCAGGATGAGGTGGTACTCGGAGTCGTACAGGATGTTCCCCTGGTTGCGGTCGATGTTGCCGGAGAGCTGGTCGAACATCTTGAGCCGTACCCACTGGCGGGCCCAGGCCCTCGCGTCGGGTCCGTTTACGGGGTGCTTCACTTCCCAGTTCTTCACGTTCTCGACCCAGAGGACCGCCGCGCCGACCTCGTCCTTGATGTGCCGCTCCACGGTGGGCGGGATCATGCCCAGGCCGATGAGCTTGTCCAGCTCATAGGCCGCGATCTCGGACCGGTAGCTCTCGTAGAAGCCCTTGTACGTCCCCGGCTTGAGCGTCTTCCACGCCATTCTCTTGAAGGGCAGGCCGGGCTCGAGGTAGGCGCAGCGCGGGCGGGTCACGCCGATCGCGAGTTCCTCGACCCTCGTGACGCTGGCTGTCCGCAGCAGCTCCTCGTACTCCGCTTCGTGCCCGATCCAGATCTTGGAGCACGGCAAGGGCGCCGCCGCCGGCTCGCTCGCCTGCACGGGCGCGGCGGGTTCGGGAGGAGGGGCCGCGGGTTCCTGGGCCGGGGCGTGCGCCGCGGCACCGAGGAGAGCCGCACAGAGCAGGAGGGAGAAAGGCCGGCCGGCGGATACCGGCAGAAGCGATCGCTCGCGCACCAGGCACCCCCAAGACTGTGGGTTGACGGCATGCCGCTTCTACGCAGCGGCTTCGAGGGATTCTAGCCCTCCCCGCAAGACCCCGACCCGTGTCGATCCTCAGGGCGCAGCGCGAAGGGCCTCGGGGCCCATGGACCCCAGGCGCTCCAGGATGCGCTTGCGGCGGTCCAGGAGGAGCTTCTGCCGCCAACCCCAGACGTAACGATCGATGGCGTCCTTGACCTGCTTGTCCGTCACGCTCCGGAGCCGCTCGATCAGCGGCCGCGGGTAGCGGGTCGGGAAGCGCTCGAGCGTCGCGTCGGGCTCGAGGCCCCAGAGGCGGGCGTTGGTGCCGTCGAGCTTCCCGTTCAGGTCGTTCCGGAGCTCCTCGTTGTCGCGAAACGACCTCGAGTGGTCGATCAGCATCAAGCGGTACTCCGGCGAGACCATGGCGTTGTTCAGGTGGCGATCGACGTTCGCGATGAGGTCGTCGAACAGCCACATCACGCTCACCTGGTCACGCCACTTCTCGACGTCGGGAAAGCGGGTGTCGCGCTTGTCCATCGTGGAGCCGGTCACCCAGAGCTGGAGACAGCCCGCGCGCCCACCGACGCTGCGCTCGACACTGGGTGGCACCATCCCGATCCCGAGGAGCTTGTCGAGCTCGTAGGCGGCCACCTCGTTCCGCCAGTTGTCGAACGGCTCGTCGACCTTCTTGAAGGCGGCGTGGCGGACGGCCCCGTCGAGCTCGAGGGCCACCTTCTCGGGATGCGTCACGCCGGTGCCGATCGGCTCGTGCGCGGTGACCTTGGCTTTCCTCAGGAAGTGCTCGATCTCCTCCCGGTCGGGCCAGAGAGGGGCGTCCTGCGCCGCCAACGCCCGCGCCTCGAGAAACAGCGAGAGGGTCGCGCAGACGAGGACGAAGCCGAACACGAGAGGCTCGCGAATCGATGGTCTCATCGGGTACACCCGTTGATGCGCCGGCTTGACGGCGATTGTGCCACCGTGGGTCGATCTTGGCGATCGACTATGCCTCCTCCCTCGAGCCGCCAACTCGGCGTCCTCACTGCCTCGGTCCCGCCGCTGCCCAGCGGCGGTAGGCGCGGCGCGCGTAGGCGAGCCGATCGGCCGGCGTGGGGTAGCGCCTCCGAAACCAGCGGATCAGCGATCGACTCTCTTCCTCTTCGGCTTCGCCTAGGGGGTGCGCCAGAGCCGCGCGGAACTCGTCCGGGCTCAGCTGGCGTTCGGAGAACGCGCGGAGGCGTGCCAGCGCCTCGGGCCCCGGAGGCGCGAGGCGCTTCACGCCTCCTCCTTCCGCAGCGCTTCGAGGAGGCGAATGTCCTCGAGATCCTTGGGGCGGCCCCCGAACCGCTTGGTCAGGATGAGATCGTTGAGCGCAGGCACGGCGATCGTCACGCCGGCCGCGACGTCGAGGGCACGGCGACGACGCCACACTCCGTCGAACTCGACCCGGACGCC
>DASQEN010000182.1:0-5882 GCA_035633635.1 Gemmatimonadota bacterium
CACTCGTCGACGACATCATCGCGGACAAGCCCGACGCGGTCGCGTTCGCGCCCCTCGCCAGCGATGCGGGCGTTCCACAGGTCGAGAAGCTCCTGGCGGCCGGGATCCCGACCATCACCTACAACGTCCAGCCGGCGAAGCCGATCGCGCCCCGCGCGATCGCCTTCGACTACCAGTCGTTGACGATCACGGGCTGCAACCTCGGCGCCTACTACAACGCCAAATTCCCCGGCAAGCCCGCGAAGATCGGCATCGTCCACTATTCGATCCTCCCGCAGGTGGTCGACCGGGCGAACGGCTTCCTCAAGGGCTTCCTCTCCCAGGTTCCCACCGCCGAGGTCGTCGCGACCGTAGAAGGCGGCGCGGTGATCGACAAGGCGCTCCCGGCAGCAAGCGATATGCTCCAGAAGAACCCGGAGATCAACGTCATCTTCGGCATCAACAACGATTCGGCCCTGGGCACCGTCGCCGCCCTCAAGGCGATTGGGAAGAACACCTCCGACTGGGGCGTTCTGGCCTCGATCGATGGCTCCGAGCCGGCTACCAAGGAGCTCGGCAACCCTGATTCCCCGTGGAAGGCCGAGTCGGGATATCCCCCGTACGACTACGCCATCGCGGCCTTCAACCTCCTCGGAGCCACGCTCGAGGGCAAGGCCGACAAGGACACCCAGATCTCCCTGGTCGGCCCGGCCATCCCGCCGACGCCCGAGGGGATCGAGAAGTGGGTGAGCGTGCAGTACCCGAACCGGTGACCTCGACGTCGGGCAGCCTGGACGCTCCGGCGAACGGCTCCGAGCCGCTGCTCAGCGTAGCGGGCATCTCGAAGCGGTTCCCCGGCGTCCAGGCTCTCGACGACATCTCGACCTCGGTCGAGCGCGGTGAGGTGCACTGCTGGATCGGCGAGAACGGCGCCGGCAAGTCGACGCTCATCAAGGTCCTGGCGGGCCTGGTGGCCCCGGACGCCGGGACGATCAGCGTCGAGGGGCAACCGGTCTCCATCCGTACGCCCCACGATTCGCTGCAGCTCGGCCTGGCCTTCATCCTGCAGGAATTGACGGTGGTCGGGAGCCTGAGCGTGGTCGAGAACATCGTCCTCGGCCGCGAAAGCCGGCGGGGGCCGTTCTTCGACCGGGCGGCGTCAAGGACGCGGGCAGCCAAGTTCATGGAGTCCATCGGCTTCGGGCACGTGAATCCGCTCGCCCGGGTCGGAGACCTGTCGAAGGCCGAGCAGCAGGCGGTCATGATCGCCAGGGCGCTGAGCCTCAACGCCCGAGCGATCTTCATGGACGAGGCGACCGCGGCGCTCGACGACGCCGAGGTCGTCCGGCTCTTTGCCGTGATCCGCCGGCTCACGGCGAGTGGCCGGGCCGTCGTGTTCGTGTCGCACCGCCTGGAGGAGATCACCGCGATCGCCGACCGGGTGACGGTCTTCAAGGACGGTCGGATCGCGGCGAGCGTCCACAACCACGGCGTCTCCCACGGGGACCTCATCCGGTGGATGGTCGGACGGGAGATCAGCGCGGCGTTTCCGCCGAAGACGCGCGAGGCTGGAGAGATCGCTCTTGAGGCGCGATCAATCTCGACGCGGAGGATCACCAAGGTCAGCCTGAACGCGCGGCGCGGCGAGATCGTCGGGCTTGGCGGGCTGGTCGGGTCCGGCCGCTCGGAGGTGCTGCGCGCCCTCTACGGGATGGATCCGATCCGCGAGGGCGAGGTGCTGGTGAACGGGGCGCCGGCGAAGCTGACGTCCATTCGGCGAGCCCTGGACTCCGGACTCGCCTTCGTTTCCGAAGATCGTCGCAGCGAGGGCATCATCTCGAAACGCTCGGTCGAGGAGAACCTGACCATCGCCTGGGCGGCGCGCAGCCCTGGGCGTGGCTGGCGCCGGGAGAGCCGGCGCATCACACTGCGCCTGATCGAGGAGCTCCAGATCCGGACCCGGGGCCCGGGCCAACTTGTAGCCACGCTCTCCGGAGGGAACCAGCAGAAGACCCTCGTCGGCCGCTGCCTGGCCATGGAGCCTGGCATCCTCCTCCTCGATGAGCCCACGCGCGGCGTGGACGTGGGCGCAAAGACCGAGATCTACCACCTCATCGACCAGCTCGCACGCCGAGGCATGGCCGTCATCCTGGTGACCTCGGAGCTGACGGAGCTGCTGGGGCTCGCGGACCGCATCCTCGTCATGCGCGAGGGGTGTCTCGTCGGGTCGCTACCGGGCGATGCGCGCGAAATCGACGTGCTCGCGCTGGCAATGGGCCACCAGGACGGGGAGGGCGCCGCGTGAGCGGCTGCGCCGCACCCCGGCCCCCATCCACCGGACGCGCGCGAAGCGTGACCATCAGGTAGGAGTCGTCCCTCATGCGCTCCATCCGCGCGTTCGTGGCCCGCCAGCGAGGGAATCCGGCCATCGCCACCCTCATGGTGCTCGCGATCCTGATGGTGCTCTTCAGCCTCACATCAAATCGGTTCCTCACGTGGGAAAACTTCGTGAACGTGACGCGATCGAGCTCGACCGTCATGATCGTGGGCTGCGCCGTTACGTTGGTCATGATCGCCAGGGGCCTCGACCTGTCCGTCGGCAGCGTGCTCGCCGTCTCGGTGGTCGCCTCCGCAAAGCTCGCATCGGAGGGGGCGCCATTGGAGATCGCATACCTCGCCGCCCTGCTTGTCGGTCTAGCCTTCGGCCTCCTCAACGCGGTGGTGATCGTGGGCCTGCGGGTGACCCCGATCATCGCGACCCTCGGGACGCTCAACATCGCGCGGGGGGCCGCCTACCTCATCACGTCGAGCGCGATCCTCGTGGGCCTTCCGCCGAACTGGGCCGATCTCGGGACGGGCTCGATGTTCGGGGCCATCCCGTATCCGGTCGTCATCGCTGCCGCGGTTACGGTCTTCTTCTGGATCCTGCTGAACTACACGGTCTTCGGCAGGAATGTCTATGCCGTCGGCGGCAACGAGGATGCCGCGCGCATCGCGGGCGTGAACGTGCCGCGGATGTACGTGATCCTCTACGCGATGTCAGGGCTGTCGGTGGGGCTTGCGGCTATCGTGCTCGGCTCGCGGCTGGGATCCGGCGACCCGAACATCGGCATCGGCTTCGAGTTCGACGTGATCGTCGCCGTCGTCCTCGGCGGGACGTCGCTCGCGGGTGGCGAGGGGCGCATCTCGGGGACGATCCTCGGTGCCCTGATCGTGGCAGTCCTGAGCAACGGCCTCAACCTGGCCGGCGTCGACCCGTTCTGGCAGTACGTTGCCAAAGGCGCCGCACTCGTGGTCGCAGTCGTCCTCGACCGCGTCACCAGCACCGAGCGGGAGACCAGCGTGACGCGTTCTCGGACGGCGGAGTCCGAGTCCACGACAGAAGCCGCATCGTGAGCAGCGAAGTCGCGAGCCCGGGTCGGCGCCGGCCACCGGCCCCGGACGCGGCGCTGTACGGCCCGCTAGGACGGTGGAAGACGACCGACTCGATCGTCGAGCAGCTCGAGGGCCTGATCCTGGATCGGAAGCTGGCGCCCGGCGACTTCCTGCCGCCGGAACGGGAGCTGGCCGCCGCGCTCTCCGTCTCGCGGAACGTCCTGCGCGAGGCGCTGAGCGTGCTCGGCCAGAAAGGGCTGGTACGGGTGGCCGCGGGTCGCGGGACGATGGTCCTGCGGCCGTCGACAGACAACGTCGAGGGCGCCCTCTCCATGCTGATCGAGCACCACCGGATCAGCCTCGTGGATTTGTGCGACGCGCGCCTCTTCATCGAGCCGGAGCTGGCTGCCCGAGCAGCCTCACATGCCGAGGAGGCCGCAATCCGGCGCCTCGACGAACTGATGCGCGTCCTGGAGACGACCCGCGAGGATGCCCCCGCCCACGTCGAGGCGGATCGCGCGTTCCATGCCGAGGTCGCGCGATCGGGCGGGAACCGCGTGCTGGCCGCGATGGTCCAGTCGGTCCGGCAGCCAGTGACCCGCAGCATGCTCCTCGGGACATCAGTGCCACGCGCGATCGACACGAGCGACCAGGATCATCGCGACGTGCTCGAGGCGATCCGCCGTCGCGACCCAGATGCGGCCCGTTCCGCGATGGCGCGGCACATCAGCTACGTTCGCGAGTACGTCGTCGCGCACGGGCGGGACCTGACCGCGTCCGCGCCCGCGAAGGTCGGCCGGCGGGCCGTCTAAGCGCGGGGTGGCGAAGGCTCGGCGCCCGACGGCCCGGGCTCGGACTCGAACCCGGTGACGTAGGATCGAACGTAGTCCATGTGCTCCTGCATCGCAGCCATCGCCCCGGGTGGATCCCGCCGCTTGATCGCCTCGTAGACGGCGCGGTGGTAACGGTCGCCTTCGTCGATCGCCCGGGGAATGCCCGTGCCGAGGGCCATGCTCCGCATGAGCGGCTCGCCCACCGCGTCCAGGAGCATGACGAGGAGCGCGTTGCCGGCCAGCCGGGCAACCTGGCGATGGAAGGCCACGTCGGCCTCGATGTGGCCAGCCGGCTCGAGACGACGCGCTTCCAGGGTCTCGAGCGTCACGCCCAGCTCTCGCACGCCCTCGGCGGTGGCGTTCGCCGCGGCCCGAAAGGCGATCTCGGGCTCGACGATGAGCCGGACCTCGCTGAGCTCGGCGAGGGAGACGTCTCCGACCCTCACCATGAGGTCCACGGTCGACCGGAGCTGCCGCAGCCCGGGGCGGCCGACGCGCGTTCGGCGGCCGGGGACGGTCTCGACGAGCCCCTTCTGGCCCAGGATGCTGAGGCCCTCGCGAAGGATGTTCCGCGACACGCCGAGCATCGCCGCGAGCTCCCGCTCGGACGGCAGCGTCTCGTTCTCGCCGAGCTGCCGCTCCACGATCAGCCGCTCGATCCGCTCGACGACCTGGTCGGTGGTCTTGGTCCGCGCGATGGGCCGGTAGGCGGCCGCGAGGTCGTCGGCGGGCGGATCGCTGGGGCGCGTGGTCACGCGTGGAGTGTAGCGCACGTACGGCGAACCTTGACATCAGGTTCGGTGGTACTACCATACGACCAAGGAGGTCGCAGCGATGACGTCGTCCCTCGAGGGCAAGCGGGCCATCGTCACCGGCGGTGCATCCGGAATCGGCCGAGCCACCGTCGAGCTGTTCGCCGAGCGGGGCGCGCGCGTCGCCCTCCTCGACCGCAAGGCGGACCTGGCCCGGGAGGTCGCGGCCACACTCGGACCCGACGTCCACGCCGTGGTCGCCGAATTGGGAGTCGAGGAGGACGTCAACCGCGCGGTCGCGGACGCTCTCGCCTTCCTCGGTGGCTGCGACATCCTCGTCAACGTCGCCGGCGTCCAGTACAACGGCTCGATCCTCGACACGGATCCGGCCACCTGGGAAGCCGCGATGGGGACGAACCTGCGGAGCGTCTACCTCGTGTCGCGGGCGGTGCTTCCAG
This sequence comes from Gemmatimonadota bacterium, assembly GCA_035633635.1. Lineage (GTDB taxonomy): Bacteria > Gemmatimonadota > Gemmatimonadetes > JACCXV01 > JAHWKZ01 > JAICNR01. Next base: position 5,398 of record DASQEN010000182.1, read on the forward strand.
CCCTCCAGAAGCAGGGTGGCGCAATCGTCCACATGAGCTCGGTCCAGGGCCTCCTTACCGCTCCGGGCAACGCGGCTTATGCCGCCACGCGTGGCGCCGTGCTGTCCCTCACCCGGGCGATGGCGCTCGACCACGTCAAGGACGGGATCCGGGTCAACGCAGTCCTCCCCGGCACGATCGACACGCCGCTGCTCCGCGACTGGGCGCGGCAGGTCGTCGGCGACGACGGGACAGAGGAGGAGATCGCGGCGGCGATCGCCAGCGTCGGCAAGATGCACCCGATCGGCCGGGTCGGGCAGCCGCGGGAGGTGGCGGAGGTCGTCGCCTTCCTAGCCTCGGATGCCGCCAGCTTCGTGACGGGGGCGTCGTACGTGGTCGACGGCGGCCTCACCATCACGTTCGCAAAATGAGCGACGCCGCTGGGGCGACCGACCGCCGCGCGTACGTCGGATCGTGGGACCAGCTCTTCGGCGTTCGGGCCCTCC
>DASQEN010000183.1:0-8678 GCA_035633635.1 Gemmatimonadota bacterium
CGAAGGCGGAGATCGAGGGCGAAATGGGCGACCAGCTCCCCGGCCTGCAGGCGCGCCTCATGTCCCAGGCGCTGCGCAAGCTCACCGGCAACATCAAGCGCTCGAACACCATCGTCGTGTTCATCAACCAGATCCGCATGAAGATCGGCGTCATGTTCGGCAATCCGGAGACCCAGCCAGGCGGCCGGGCGCTCAAGTTCTACTCCTCGGTGCGGCTCGACATCCGCCGCGTGGGCGCGATCAAGGACGGCGACGAAGTGGTCGGCAACCGCTGCCGGGTCAAGGTCGTCAAGAACAAGGTCGCCCCGCCGTTCAAGATGGCGGAGTTCGACGTCGTGTACGGCTCGGGGATCAGCCGCGAGGGGCTGCTCGTCGACCTGGGAGTTGATGCCCGCGTGGTCGAGAAGGCGGGCGCCTGGTACAGCTACGGCGAGACCCGCCTGGGCCAGGGACGCGAGAACGCCAAGCAGTTCCTCAAGGACAACCCTGATATCGCCGAGGAGGTCGAGTCTCAGCTCAAGGTCGCGATGGGGATCGTCAAGTCCGCCGGTACCGCCGGCTCCGCCGAGGAGGACACCGAAGAGATTGTGGTCGCCGAGGCGGAATAGCGAGCGCGGCGTGCCTCGATCCGATCGATGCCGGTGAGCCCCGAGTTCCGCGCGTTCGTCGAGGACCAGATCGGCCGGGTTATGCCTGTCCGGTCGCGGCCAATGTTCGGGGGGCTCGGACTCTACTCGGGAGATCTGTTTTTCGCGGTCGTCGATGACGACGTTCTGTATTTCAAGGTCGACGACGTGACCCGCCCGCGGTACGAGAAGCGGCGCATGCGGCCCTTCAACCCGATGGGGACGCCGATGAACGGATACTGGCAGGTGCCGGCCGGCGTGCTCGAGGACGTCGAGGAGCTCGCGTCCTGGGTTCGCGAGGCGGTCGAGGTCGCGGGCCGGGCGAAGGCCAAACCGCGCCGACCTCGATCGACATCGAGGAAGGTGGGGAAGGGGCACGATTGAGCGCAGGGCCGGCGCCACTCGACCTGGACGCCTGGCCCCGCCGTGCCCACTACGAGCTCTTCCGGTCCTACGACAGCCCCTGGTTCAACCTTTGCGCGGACGTCGACGTCACCGCACTCCACGCGTGGAGCGGGTCGGAGGGCGGGCCGTCGTTCTTCGCCGCATCGCTATGGTACTCACTCGCGGCGGCGAATGAGATCGAGGAGTTTCGCTACCGGATCCGGGGCGAGGGGGTCATCGTCCATTCGCTGATCCACGGTGGTTCGACCGTGCTACTGCCGGACGGCACGTTCCGCTTCGCCTATTACGATTTCGAGCCCGACTTGGATCGCTTCATCGAGCACGTGGCCCTGGTGATGGACCGCGTGAAGATCGAGTCCGGCCCGCTCGACCCGCAGGACGATCGCGACGACCTCATCCACTACTCGGTCATCCCGTGGGTGTCGTTCACGAGCTTCTCCCACGCTCGCCGGTGGGGGACCGACGACGCGATCCCCAAGATCGTCTTCGGAAAGCACCGCGAGGTGGACGGGCGGCGCCTGATGCCGGTCTCGGTGGAGGTCCATCACGCGCTCGTCGACGGCCTTCACGTGGGGAGGTTCTACGAAGCGTTCCAGCGCCGGCTCGACGGCGCGAGCGGTCCCGCCGGTCGCTGATTCGTCAGTCACTTCGCTACGGGGTCGAAATCGTGGTTGAGCGCTCTGCCGGCCGCGGCGAGGCCAGGACGAGGAGCGCGCCGGCGAGCCCGAGCCCCGCGCAGGCGCCCCACAGACCCCCGGGGCTCACCGCGTAGAGCGCGGTCCCCAGCCCCGGCCCGAGCACGACGCCCAGCGAATGGGTCAGCAACCACGCACCGTAGTAGCGGCCGCGGAGCGCATCGGGCGCCAAGTCGCCGACGTATGCGGCGGCGACCGGCGTGAACGCGATCTCGCCCGCCGTCCAGACGAAGACGGTCATGGCGAAGAACGCGAACGTGTCCGCCCAGGCGACGAGCCCAAACCCGATCCCGGTCAGCAAGATTCCGACCGCCATGACCGGCCTCGGGCGGTGACGTCTGGTGATCCCCACCAGCGGCAGCTCGAACAGGACCACGAGCAAGCCATTGAGCGACATCAGGAGTCCGTAGTGCACGCTGGTCAGCCCGCTGGCGCGGACCTGGAGCGGGAAGCTCGCCGTGCTCTGGAAGGCGATCAACGTGACGACGATGTTGGCGGCGAGGAACACGAGGAACGACCGATCGGCGACGAGGGCCCCGCGGAACCCTCCCATCGGGTCCTCTTCACGCGTGGAGCGCCGGCCCTCGGGCAACAGAGTCAGGGCGACGATCCCCGCCACGATCGACGTCGCGGCGTCGGCGGTGAACACCCACACGAACGAGCGTTCGGCGACGAACCCGCCGATGGCCGGTCCCACCGCGTGGCCGAGGTTGACGGCGAGACGGTAGATCGCGAAGCCAGGAACCCGGCGGCCGGCGGGGATGAGGTCGCTGAGGAGCCCGTTCGCGGCCGGGCGGTAGAGCTCGGACGTGAGCCCCGCAAGCCCTGCCAGCATCAGCACGGCGGAAGTCCCGCGCGCGTGGGGCAGCGAGAGCAGGACCGCGGCCGAGGAAAACATCGAGAGCGCGATCGTGCGCCGGCGCCCGAAGCGGTCTGCTAGCCAGCCGCCGGCGAGCGAAGCGAAGAGCCCTCCCAGGCCGTACACGCTGACCGCCAGTCCCGCCATCCCCGCGGACCAGCCGATCCGGGTCAACCACAGGACCAGGAAGACGAGGACGAACGTCCCCAGGCGATTGACGAGCGTCTCGGCGTAGAGGATCCAGGCGCCGCGAGGAAGGGCCCGGATCTCCGAGCGCATGCTGAGGATCGGGATCGTCATGGCCCGTTCGGGACCGCGGTCAGACTCCGGCCACGAGCTCCCTCGCGAAGTCGAGGAACGGCTGCGGCTCGTGTCCTAGCGCCGCGCGGGACTCGGCCTTCTGCGAATCGGTCGGCAGCAGCGTATGCCGCTGGAAGTACTCGAACATCAGCGCGAGGTCGTGCACCAGCCAGTCGGGCAGGAAGCCGCGCGCCCCGGCCGCCCACGCCTCGAGGTCGTCTCCGGTATACCGGACCTCCCGTCCAAGGACCTCCGAATACACGGCGGCGATCGATTCACCGGTCCATGTGTCGGGGCCCACGGCAGGGACTTCGCGGGACAGGTACCCTTCGTCGAGGAGCGCAGCGGCCGCCACGTCGGCGATGTCCCGCACGTCGACCCGGTTGACGCCCGCCGAGCCCAGCGGGTTGGGATAGATCCCCGGCCCTAGGATCAGGTCGCGCAGGGCGACGTCGTTCTGGTAGAAGCTGCCCGGGAAGACCGCGACCCATGGCAGCCCCGACTCCCGGATCCGGTCGAGGATCCGGACCTTGCTCGCGAAGTGAGGGATCCCGGGCGCCTCGTCCGCGCGAAGGACAGACTGGAAGACGAGCCGCTCGAGCCCTGCTTCGCGCGCGGCCTCGACCGCATGGAGACCCTGCTCGGTCTCGTCCTGGGCGAGGGGGGTCAAGAGATAGCATCGGTCCACGCCGTCGAAAGCGGCGGGCAGGGTCTCGGGCCGGGTCATGTCGCCGGCCACGAGCTCGACGCCGCCGGGGGTTTTGCCCGCCTTCGGGGAGCGGGTCATCACCCGCACATCGACGTTTCTCTCCGCGAGCGCGCCGACGAGCGCGCTCCCCACCTTGCCCGTACCGCCGATCACCAGGATCCGCATCGGCGGCAATCTATCACGTCGAGGTATCCGCGGCGGACCCCCTGGCCCGGTCAGCGGATCATGGCGATACTCGGCCGCCATGCACCTCTTCGCCATCCCCCGGTCGCTCAACGTCGAGCGCGTCACGCTCGCGCTCGGCTACAAGGACCTTCCGGTCGAAGTCTCGCTGATTGATCCGCGGGATCGCACGCAAGTGCGCGAGGCCAGCGGCCAGGAGCTCGTGCCCGTCCTCGTCGATGACGACGGAACGGTCGTGTTCGACTCCCCGGTCGTCCTGGAGCATCTCGAAAGGCGCCATCCGGAGCCCCCACTATGGCCAGAAGACCCCGCCCGCCGCGCGGAGGTCGACGTCTTCATCGATTGGTTCAACCGGGTGTGGAAGCGCCCGCCGAACCAGATCACCGACGAGATGACGAAGGCGCAGCCGGACGAGATGCGGATCCAGCACCTCGGTGAGACGCTGACCGGATCGCTCGACCGGTTTGAGCGGCTGCTCCACGGTCGCATGCATCTGTTCGGGGACGAGTTCTCGGCGGCCGACTGCATCGCGTTCCCGTTCCTCCAGTACGCGCTGGGAATCGACGACAACGATCGCCACCTCTTCCACCAGGTGCTCGCCCGCTGGCTCGCGACCGACCGACATCCGCGGCTCGCCGACTGGATCCGGCGCGTCGACGCGCGGCCGCGCGCCGGGAACATTCCGGTCCACGAGCTCGAATCTGTCTGACGCGGAGTACGCGATGAGCGGGCGGCTCGAGGCGATCTGGCTCAAGCGCGCGCGGCTCGGCCCGATGGATCCCGTGCCGGCCGCCGAGCTCGAGGCCGGCGGGGGGATTGCGGGGAATGCGGATTACGGCCGGGGCCGCCATGTGACGATCCTGGACGCGGACGAATGGGAGCGCCGCGTGGCCGATCTCGGAACGACACTCGACCCGTCCGCCCGGCGAGCCAACCTGCTGATCCGGGGCCTGGACCTGGTCGAGAGCCGCGGCAGAACGCTCGCAGTCGGAGCTTGCCGGATCCGGATCGGCGGCGAGACCAAGCCGTGCGAGCGCATGGACGAATCGCTTGCCGGACTGCGGCAGGCGCTCTACGAGCGCTGGGGAGGGGGTGCCTGGGGGGCGGTCGTGGAAGGCGGCAGGATCGAGATCGGCGATCCGGCGGAATGGATCGAAGAAACGTAGAGTGGTGTTGCCGACGCAGATGCCACATCAGGGAGGGTAGCGATGATCGATCACGTGAGCGTCAAGACTTCGGACCAGGCGGCGAGTCGGCGGTTCTACGAGAAAGCGCTGGCTCCACTAGGCTACGAGGTCCTGATGGAGTTCGAGGACGGGCAGGTCGTCGGAATGGGGATCGGGGGCAAGCCCGACTTCTGGTTCTCGCCCGGCGAGTCCTCCGGTCCGATCCACCTGGCCTTCAGCTCGTCGGACCGTGCGTCGGTCGACGCCTTCTACGCCGCGGCGCTGGCGGCGGGTGGGAAGGACAACGGCGGGCCCGGACTTCGGCCGGAGTACCATGCGGGCTACTACGGGGCGTTCGCCTTCGATCCAGACGGCAACAACGTCGAGGCCGTGTTCCACGATCCGTCGGAGATGAAGAAGGGATAGTCAGCGCTCGCGCCGCACCCTCCAGACATCGACGACGTTCTCGCCGCGGACGGCGTGCACGCGATCGAAGCAGGCGTTGGTGAGGCACGAGTGGTTGGGGAGGATGCGGACGCGGGAGCCGACCGGTAGCGGCGCGTCCACCACGCCATGCTCCTGGCTGAGCGAGGCCATGCGCGCATCCTCGCGCAGGGTGCGCGCTCCATAGTCCTCGTACAGCCGACCCATCGAGGGACGACCATCGCCGCGGCCCACGTCTTTCGACAGCGCGAGCGCGCCGGCGTCTACGACCGCGTGGTCGCGCGCGGAGGACACCACGCTCGCCCAGACGGTCAGCGCGCAATCCCCCGCCTCGCAGGAGCCGAGCTCGACCTGGGTCGCGTCGAAATAGGCGTAGTTCCCCGGACGGGCTTCGGTGACCCCGTCCAGTCGATCGACCGCGGTCATGCCGGGCGTCGACCCGACGCTGACGCCCCGCACTTCGACGCCCTCGCCCCGCAGACGATCGGCGAGTCGCACCATGACGTCCCGCTCTTCGCGCGCGACCTGGAGCCTTCCTTCGGCATCGGCCGCGCGGTAGGAGTGTCCGGCGTGAGTGAGGATGCCGTCGAAGGCGAGCGTGGCCGAGTCCGCGAGCGCGCGGGCGAGCGCCATCGCCTCGTCGGATTCCGGGTTTACGCCGGACCGTTGGTCCCCGCAGTCGACTTCGAGCCAGACGGGAAACGGCGCACCGTTGCGCTCCAGCGCTTCGACCGCGGCGCGCGAGTCGACCAGGAGCCGCAAGGTCGCCCGCTCCGCGATCTCTCGGGCCTCGGCGATCCGGCCGAGGATCACCGGGAAGGCCCACGTGATGTCGTCGAAGCCGGCGTCGGCGAACGCCCGCGCTTCCTCGAGGGTCGCCACCGTGATCCCGCGGGCTCCGAGATCGCGCTGCATGCGCCCGATCTCGACGCACTTGTGGGTCTTGACGTGCGGGCGCAGGGCCACGCCGATCTCGTCGCAGCGCGCCTGCATGCGGAAGAGGTTCCGCTCCAGGACGTCGAGGTCGACGAGGAGCGCGGGGGTCGGGAGGTCGTGGACCGAGGTCATCCTAGGCCGACTTGATCTCCGTCCATATGCGGTCCCAGAGTCGCGTGCCATCGCCCAGGTCGCGTGCGAACTCGAGCCGTGCGAGCTCTTCGGTCGTCGGATAGGGTTTCGGATTGCGTGGCCGCGCCGCGGCGTTCGCGGTGCCGTACCCGGTCGCGTCGGAGATGGCGGCGGCGACCTCTGGGCGCAGCACGTAGTCCAGGAACGCGTGGGCCGCGCGCTTGTGCGGGGCGGACTTCGGGATCACCATCGCGTCCGCGTAGATCGGCGAGCCCTCGCGGGGCAGGGCGAACGCGATCGCCGGGTCTTCGGCGGCGGCCTGCCGGGTGTCTCCGTCCCAGAGCTGGGCGATCCACACGTCCCCGGAGATCAGCTGTCCCTTGACCGGCGCGGAGACGAACGCGCGGATGTGCCGGCCGGCTTCGATGGCGTCCCGCTTGGCGGCCTCGAGCTCGTCCGGTACGGTCGAGTTCAACGAGAACCCGTTCAGCTTGAGGAACGCCGCAATCACGTCCCGCGAGTCGTCGAGCAGCGTCATCTTGCCGTCCCAGCGCGCGTCCTGAAAGATGGCCCAGGAGTCAGGCGCGGTCTCGACCCGGTCGGTCCGCCAGGCGACGCCGGTCACTCCCCACAGGTAGGGAACCGAGTGGAAATTCCCGGGATCGAAGGGCGGGTCGACGAAGATCGGCGAGAGGTTCCCCCAGTTCGTCAGAAGATCGCGGCGGATCGGCGCCAGCAGGCCGATCGCGATCATCGCCTCGATGATGTAGCCGGTCGGGAACACGACGTCGTATCCGGCAGCGCCGGCCTGGAGCTTGGCCAGCATCTCCTCGTTCGACTCGTAGGTGTCGTAGGTCACCTCGACCCCGTACTCCTCCTCGAAGCCAGAGACCGTGTCCTCGGCCACGTAGTCGGACCAGTTGTAGATCGCGAGGCGGTCTTCGATCGCATCCGGGACCGCTGTGCCATCGCCGGAGCCGCTCGCGGGCGCGTCGTCGGCTCCTCCGCCGCAGGCCTGGACGAGCAGCCCCGCGGTCGTCGCGCCGAGGCCCGCCGCAAGCGCGCGGCGCAGGAACTCGCGGCGCTCCAAATCGCCCGATTCCAGAACGGTGACCAGCAGCTCGATCTCCCGCAGTCGAGTCATGAGCCCTCCCTTTCGCGCAGCCGGTAGGCGACGAGGATCGAGATCGTGGTCACGAGCAGGATGATCGTGCTGATCGCATTGATCGTCGGCTCGACTCCGCGTCGGACCATCGAGTATACGAGAAGCGGGAGCGTGGTCGAGCCGACCCCGGCAACGAAGAACGTGATGACGAAGTCGTCGAACGACATCGTGAACGCGAGGAGGGCACCGGCGACCACACCGGGGAGGATCTGAGGCAGCGTCACGCGGAAGAACGTCGTCAGCGGGTCGGCGCCCAGGTCCATGGCCGCCTCCTCAAGATCGCGGCCCATTCCATGGAGCCGGGCGAGGACCACGACGGCGACGAACGAGATGTTGAACGCGACGTGCGCGATCGTGATCGTGCCGAGGCCGAGCCGGGTCCCCGTAGCCGCGAACAGGACCAGGAGCGAGATGCCCACCACGATCTCGGGCGTGACGATGGGGAGGTAGAGGAGCCCCTGGTAGAGACGCCGGCCCCGAAAGACGTGCCGCGCGAGCGCCAGCGCGATCAGCGTGCCGAAGATAGTGGCCAGCGCGGTCGAGGCGAGCGCCACGACGAGGCTCGCCCGAAGCGCCTCGAGGATGTCGCCGCGCTCGAGGAGACGAGCATACCACTCGAGCGTGAACCCGCTCCACTCCATCCCGAACCGGGAGCGGTTGAATGAGAACGCCATCAGGACCAGCACGGGCAAGTGCAGCAAGAGAAGCGAGAGGCCCGCGAAGCCGGCCAGCCACCACGGCGGACGACGCACCCTACACCTCCTCGGGCAGTGCCGCCCCGCGGCGCAGGAACGCGTAGACGGAGGCGAGAACGACGGCCATCAGCACGAACGAAACGGCCGCTCCGAACGGCCAGTCCCGCGCGGACCCGAACTGCTGCTGGACGAGGTTCCCGATCATGACCTGCTTTGCGCCGCCGAGCAGATCTGGCGTGAGGAAGGCGCCCAGTGAGGGAACGAAGACCAGCAGGCAGCCGGCCACGATCCCGGGAAGAGACAGCGGCAGGGTGACGCGCACGAACCGGGCGGTGGGCCGCGCGCCGAGGCTCTCCGCCACCT
>DASQEN010000184.1:0-1855 GCA_035633635.1 Gemmatimonadota bacterium
TGTAGGACTCATTGCATCCACAGCCGACGCGAGGTCCCCCTCGACGTGGATGTGGTCGCCCCGGTTACCCGAGAACGCGATGAAGGTGGGCATTGGGAACTCCATTCAGTTGCTTCTCCGCGATCGTTTCACGCACTCGTCGCCAACAGCGGGGCGGTCGCCGCCGTCGCGGTCAAGCGAGCCAGCGTCCGAGGGTCCGCGCCGCGTCCTCGCAGCCCCTCGCCACGCAATGCTCTCGCCGCTTCTTCGGATCGAGACTGACTAACGCGGCCCCTTGGCGCCCATCACGAGTTAGGGCTGAGGTTCCGCTGAGCCCCGGGTCGACTGAAACTTCCCGTGGGAGGTCTCGAGCAGGAACGGGTCCCAGGCCTCCCGCCCGGGTACGCGGACGCCGTAGTTGCCTGGGAAGACCTCGCGACCCCCAGCATGCTCGTGATCGCGCCAGTACGCGAGGCCGGCTGCGGGCGTCGAACCCCCATCGCACGTTCCCAGTCTTCGAGGATCACCATGACCGAGGCGCGCTATCTCCCAGAGCATGCGACCACGGTAGCGCGGAGCAGAGAGAGTGCCTGGCCGCACTATCGCTCGGCCGTCCGATGCTCAGCGTCGATCAGCCCGAGGTCGAGCAGATCGACAACGATCTCGCGGCCCCGGTCCGCGTCGAGATCGGATTCCGCAAAGGCGTGGCCGAGATCGGGGGGAGGGCCATCGTCCGTTAACTCGCTCTAGGCTGACCTCGAACCCGTCGCCGACCGCGTCCCGCACCTGGCGCGAGTAGGCGATGGCCCCTTGACAGCCCCGCAACGTGGCTTATGCTCGCGTCGCTGCCACTCAAAGGAGGATTCGTGAAGCCACGTACGTTGAGCGCACTCCTTGTTGCGGTCGTTCTCAGCCTCACAATCGCCAGCGCCTTCGGAGCTGGAGGAGGACGACTCCACCTCTACCTGGTCAACTCCGGGCCAGAAACGGCCTTCTACAACGAAAGCGTGGGGAACGACGGGAATTGCGACCCCTTTCAGAAGCCGGCGTCGCTGTCGATCAGCAAAGGAACCGGCGTGCAGTACGACAGTCCCGGTTACGCGTTCGACCCTGACTTCGCCCCGTCAACCTTCTCGTACACCGTACCCGCGGGCGAGGGTTTCACCGTGCCGGCCAACCGGAATGCCGTCGTGCTGAAGCAGTGGGCGTTCTCAGGCGATGGGACGTGTCCCCCGCCGCCGCCGAGCAGCCAGCTGGGCGATCAGACGATTGACTGGCGGGTCTACTGCTCGGGCACGTGCGGGTCAAACGTCAGCTTGACCGGCGCTGGGCAGGTTGCCAAGCCCGGTTGGCAGGCATTCGACGTTCCGGCGGGGACTCGAGCCAAGCTGTTCAACGATCATTCCGGTCCCCCGTCGGAGGTCAACGTGGGAGCCGGTGACGTGATCACATTGGAGCTCTCCGCCGATACGTGGGCGGGGATTCAGTGGAGCGCGCCGAGGGGTGCGGGAGTGAGTTCTCTCTCGATCCTCGGAAAATGAGGCCCCGCACATAGAGCGCGGCTCGATACTCGCCTTTTTGGTGCTCGTGGGGCTGGTGCTGTGCCGGCCGGAGTGCCCCGCGCGGCAACATCGACGGTCGACCTCGAGACCGGCCCTCCGATCGGCCAGCCGGTGAACGACGACTACGTCTCCACCGCGTCCGTGTTCTGGCAGCGCTCGGACCCTGGTTTCGCCCGTACCGGCGCGGGGTCGACGGACCGCCGACTCACTCCGGCACGGTTGCGGCCGACATCAGCGCCAATCATTGCTACCCGGGCGAGGAGGACAATCCGGGCGCCTGCGAGTTCGTGGTGCCCGGGACCGTGGCCCGGCTC
>DASQEN010000185.1:0-3140 GCA_035633635.1 Gemmatimonadota bacterium
GATCTGCTCCTTGGCGCGCTCGGGCTCGGCGCCGGGCAGGTCGATCTTGTTCAGGACCGGGATGATCTCGAGCCCGGCGTCCGAGGCGAGGTGCGCGTTGGCGAGGGTCTGGGCCTCGACCCCCTGGCTCGCGTCCACCACGAGGAGCGCCCCCTGGCAGGCGGCGAGCGAGCGCGAGACCTCGTAGGCGAAGTCCACGTGGCCCGGGGTGTCGATCAGGTTGAGGACGTAGTCCTGCCCGTCCTTCGCCTTGTACTCGAGCCGCACCGAGTGCTGCTTGATCGTGATCCCGCGCTCGCGCTCGAGGTCCATCGAGTCGAGGAACTGCTCGGTCATCTCCCGCTGGGTGAGCGCCCCCGTCCGTTCCATCAGGCGGTCGGAGAGCGTCGTCTTGCCGTGGTCGATGTGCGCGATGATCGAGAAATTCCGGATGTTGGCTTGCATGGACCCGTAGCGGCGCCCCGGGGCCGGGGCGGCAAACGACTATTCTACGCCGCTCGGCCGCTCGATCACGACTGCGGCGACCGACCGACTCAGCCTGCGGGGTCGACTGCCGCGAGCCGAGGTGCGAGTTCCCCGAGGGCCCGGCGCCACACGGCCAGCGTCCGCTCACGCGTCACCACGAAGTAGACGCGGCGGATCACACTGTCCGGGTGTGTCTCCAGATAGGAGAGGGCAGGCTCCACCAGAGTCTCCGCCGCGTCACCCGCATTTCCCTTGCCGGTTCCGGCTCCCATGATCGGAAAGAGGATCGATTCGAGCCGTTCCTCCTGGAGGCTGTCCGAGTCGGCGAGCGTCAGGGCGTTCGTGATGCACAGGTCGACGTTGGAGATCTGCTGGTAACCACGACCGAGCTCGCCGATCACTGCAGCGGCGTGGAAGATCCGACGCACCCCGTTGCTCTTGCTGAGATCCCCCGCGGTCGTCGACAGCACCGCGCCGGGCGGCACCGATTGAGCCTGACCCATGATCGCCCTGAGCTCGTCGGCGATCACGTCTTGCGCCACGTAGCCGAGCTGGTTCTTCTTCGCGCCGCCGTAGCGGATGATGCTCGAGATCGATCGATCGTAGAACCGGGCCATCTGCATGTTCGTGTTCTCTGAATTGACCCAGATGTCGATGTCCCGGATCTTGGTGAGGTCGCCCGTGATGAGGCAGATCTGCTTGTCCGGCGCCTTCTCGACGCGGAAGGGCACGACCAGCCCGTCGGGGGGCCGTCTGCCCGGGTGGGCCACCCGCAGGCCCGGCAAGTTGTCGTAGACGGGGCTGTCCGACTCGTCGCGCTGGAGGCCGTTTCGAATGAACTCCGCGATCTTCGTCCTGGTCGCCTCCACGTTGGCGGGATCGTGCGTGTCGTACTCGATGACTCGCATCCCGCCGATGTTGAACGGGGTCTCCGTCCCCTTGCGGCGGATCAGGACCGTGACCGAGGAGTGGAGAGAGTGCCGGACGCCGAGCTCGTAGAAGACGTTGGCGTTCAAAGTCGTCGTGTCGACGACGGCGACCTCGTCTTCCAGGATGTGCCTGAACATGTCGCGATGAATGGAGCCCGCTTCTTCAATCTGGTCACACCGCAGGCACTTAATGCCGAGCGTCTCGACGGATGGCTCGATGATGGTGCGATAGACTTCCTCGTCGAAATCGATGACCTCGGCGCCGTCCCTCTTCTTGTTGAAAGGCATGATCACGAAACAGGTCTTGTCAGTGCTCACTGTGACTCCTTCGGTCTAGCGGGCCGCCTCCGGAAGGCTCATGCCTGCAGGTCCAGATAGCGCCGCACGTCGGCCAGTTCGCGCTCCCAGCGCTGCGCGCTCGTGAAGTCGGGGTATTTCTCCCGAAAGGACGGCTCGGACCACCGGGATGCGATCCAAGCCAGCACGTGAATCCGGCGAGCCGCCAGAACGGGACCGAGCGTGCTCTTCCACACGGGCTCGAGAGGCCGGATCTCGCGGTACCCTCGGGCCAGGAGATCGGCGACTTGCCCCCGAGCGGCGGCTGTGCCGGGGCGGCCACCGCCGGTAACTCCCGCGATCCCGAGAACCAATAGCGCCAGATCCTGGGTCGCCGGCCCGTTCCCGAAGTCGTCGAAATCGATCAGGGTCGGCCCCTGGCGCTGGCGCCACCGCATGTTCCAGAGCCCCAAGTCCCCGTGCAGCCGAAGGACGGGCTGGCGAGCCGTGACCTCGAGCGCCCCGAGGATCGCCCGGCTCTGGCGACCGAGCTCGTCAGCCAGGGCGGAGGGTACCCGATTGCCGTCGATCAGGAACGAAGCCCCGCCGCGGCACTGGTCGCCCGGGAGCAGGCTGCGCCGATGGCGAGCGAGTCGAACCTGTCCGACGCGATGGAGCTCACCCGCCAGGCGGCCGAGACCCACGATCTCCGCTGCGTCGAGCGTCTGATTCGTCCGGTCGTCGCCTTCGATCCAGTCGAAGGCGGCGTACCAGACTCCGTCGCACCTGCCGATCGTCGACCCGGAGGCGAGCGCCAGCGGCTGCGCGACGGCAATCCCGCCGCGGCACAGCTCGCTCGCGAAGGCATGCTCCTCTTCGATCGCGAAGCGGTCCCAGCTGCCCGGTCGATACAGCTTCACGACGAGCGCGCCGGCGCTCCCCCGGCCAAAGCCGAGGACCCGATTCTCCAGCGAGTGGAGCTCCAGACAGGGTCCGGAGCAATGCAGACCGGCGCGGCGCAAGTGCGCGCGGAGGATTGCCGGGTCGACTGCCTGCAGGCGCTTCGGTCGCGCCGACCGTCGCCAGTGGCTCGCCCACTCTCCATCGTCCGGCGGCGGCCTCTTCATGGCGTCGCGGGCCGCCAGTCGCGATCGCTGACGATCAACCAGCGCTCGGGATCCTGGCGCAGGCCGGCCAGCAGCCGCCGGTTGCCCAGCGTCATACCGCCCAGGCGATCCCGCAGCTGGATCAACACCGACTGTGCCAGCCGGTCGGCGGTTTCGAGCCCGTGGGTGCGTTGGTACCAGCTGGCGTAATGACTCATGACGACGAGTCTGGGTCGAATCTCCGACACGAGGGCGCAGAGCTCCCGCACCACGCGGCGGCTGGTGGCTTCCAGGAGACGACGATCGTTGCCGAGGCGCCGCCACGCGAGTCGAAGATCGGACGAGCAGGGCCCCCCCGGCAGCA
>DASQEN010000186.1:0-2023 GCA_035633635.1 Gemmatimonadota bacterium
GGAGTTCTGGTAGTGGCCTCTGGAAGTGGTGCTGTACAGGAGATGGAGGTAGGTCCTCCGAGATCGCCCTGCAGGGGGAGGTCTCAAACCACCGTCGGCTGCGTCGGTTAAATGCCGTTCGTGGTGAACGCGGCGGGAAAAGGCGTGACATGATCGCGTCAGGTGTGGGTTAGGAAGGCGAGCGAGAGCGAACCGCTGATGAGGTGTCGTAAATTATTCCAGTGACGTCGAAACCGGGGCATGAGCTGGGCTCCGGGATGAGTCTGGGGGGAGCCTGCCGACTGCCCAGACGGCGTCCGGCATGTAGGCGGCGCGAGCCTGACCTGGGCTCTTGTACGGAACGTGGGAACCTGTCGCCCCGATACTGTCCTGGGCCGTCGAGTCCAGGACGACAGGGAGATCCCCAAGCGGTCATCACCGTGAGGGGCGGAGTACCGTCGCGGGGCACGGGGGCGGACCGTCTCGTAGTAGTGACGAAGCCCGGTAATGCGGGTGGAGCGAAGGGGACGGGTCGTCCGGGTTCGCTGGTCGGGCAACCGCCTGTGGCGGGAGGAGCCGGGTGAGCGAGCCGAAGCCGAAGTCGTTTGAGATCTCCAAGCGGGCCGTTTGGGAGGCCTGGTTGAGGGTCAAGGCCAACAGGGGCGCGGCCGGCGTTGACGAGCAGTCGATCGCGGAGTTCGAGCGGGACCTTTCGGGGAACCTCTACAAGCTCTGGAATCGGCTGTCGTCGGGGAGCTACATGCCCCCGCCGGTGCGCGCGGTGGAGATACCGAAGCGAGACGGAAACCCGAGGGTGCTCGGGGTGCCGACCGTGGCGGACAGGATCGCCCAAACCGTCGCGTGCGGGTACCTGGAGCCCGGAGTGGAGCCTTGCTTTCACCCGGACTCCTACGGGTATCGGCCGCGCCGGTCGGCGCTGGACGCGGTCGGGGTCTGCCGGGAGCGCTGCTGGCGGAAGGACTGGGTGCTCGATATGGACATCCGGGCCTTCTTCGACAGCGTCCCGCACGACCTCGTTCTCAAAGCGGTAGCTCGCCACACCGACCAGCGCTGGATCCTGCTGTACGTGGAGCGGTGGCTCAAAGCGCCGCTGCAACGCGAGGACGCCAGCCTGGTTGCCAGGGATCGCGGCACCCCCCAGGGGTCGGCGATCTCACCCTTGCTGGCCAACATGTTCATGCACTACGCGTTCGACGCCTGGATCGCAAGGGAGCACCCGGCGATCCAGTTCGAGCGCTACTGCGACGACGTGATCGTCCACGCTGCAAGTGAGAAGCAGGCTCGAGATCTTCGGGCTGCGATCGCTTCGCGGCTGGCGGAGTGTGGGCTACAGCTCAACGAGCGCAAGACCCGCATCGTCTACTGCAAGGACTCGATGCGGCGCGGCTCTCACGAGCACGAGTCGTTCGATTTCTTGGGGTACACGTTCCGCCCGCGGCTGTCGCGGGGTAAGTCTGGCGGCCAGTTCGTCAACTTTCTCCCGGCGGTCAGCGATGACGCACGCAAGCGCATCGGGCGGGAAATCCGCCGCTGGCGCCTACACGTGCGTTCGGGCACGACCCTCACCGAACTCGCGCGATCGATCAACGTGATCGTGCGGGGCTGGATCGGCTACTACGGGCGCTTCTACCGCTCAATGCTGGCCCGGCTCCTCCGACGGATCAACGAATACATCGTTCGTTGGGCCATGCGGAAATACAAACGACTGCGCCGCAGTCCCGCCCTGGCACGCAGACTCCTCGCCGGCGTCGCAAGACGCCAGCCGGACCTGTTCGCCCACTGGCGGATCGGCGCGCGCCCCGACGGCTGGACGATGGGAGCCGGATGACGGGAGACTGTCACGTCCGGTTCTACGAGCGCCGGGGGGCGAAACTCCCCCCGGCGACTCACCCAGTCACGAACGCGCTGGGCGTCGGTGCTACTCCGCGGCGCCGGGAGGAATAGGTCTCCCACCGAGGCGCTCCCCGGGGCCTGCTGCGCTGGGGCCGGAGGCGGGCGAGTGGCTCCAGCAGGCCACGGTCGC
>DASQEN010000187.1:0-24033 GCA_035633635.1 Gemmatimonadota bacterium
AGGTCGCCGCCAGGAGCCCGATCCAGATCGCGAGGCCAATCGCGCTCCCCCACGCGCCGTAGGTCACGATGGGGTCGCGGAATTCGAGCTCCACTCGATGACGACCGGCCGGGACCGGGACCCCACGGAGCGCCACGTCGACCTGCAGTACCTCGGCGGATCGACCGTCGACCAGAGCGCTCCAGTACGGGTGCCAGATCTCGGAGAGGACGAGGAGCCCGTCGCCGGCGGCCTGGACGTCGAGCGCGAGGTGGTCGGGTTCGCGGACCGTCCAGGCTGGTCCAGGCTCCCCTGCCGGCACGGACGTCAGCGGCGGGATCTCGGAGCCCGGTTCGAGCAGCGCGGTCCGGAGCGGATCGAAGGCCTCGTCGAGAAGCGCGATCGCCGGGTTCTCTCCCGCGGGCCGCGCCCGGGCCTCGTGCACGATCCACGCGCCCCCTGGCGCGCCGTCGAAGCGGTAGACGAGCGGGCCCTCCTGGAACGCGAGCCCGAGCCCGCCGACGTCGAGCGGCTCTGCGGAGATCAGGTAGCGAAGGTTCAGGATCCGCCAGATTCGGGTATCGGCGAGCCTGGTTCCTCCCTCTCCGACCAGCTCGTCCCACCACCGGAGCCGGAAGTTCTGGGACCCTGTGACGGTAGCGATCCGGAACAGCATGAGGTCGTTGGGACCGAATGCGTTGGGGAGCGGCAGCGCGCGGAAGGGCTCTGGCTGGCGCTGGAGCCACTCGACCGCCGGGCCGGGCTCGACGAGCCGCTCGGCGGGCACGACCGCGTAAAAGTCGCGGTCGACACGCCATAGGTCCGCGCCCGCGATCGCGGCCAACAGGAGGCAGGCGGCGAGCGCCGCGATGCGCTCCCGGACGGCGAGCCAGCAGATCGCGACGCCGACCGCCCAGAAGATCGCGAACAGGCCAAACGATCCGACGAATTCGGGCATCGCCGCGGCCAGCGCCCGCGCGCGGCCGGGATCGAGCGCGCCCTCGTAGAGGAGCCCGCTCCAGAACCCGGCGAAGCCCTGGGGCGAGCCGGCGGCCCAGAACCAGAGCAGGATCCAGAGCGCACCGAGACCTCCGATCACCTTCCAGGCGACATGACGGCTCTCGGCGAGCTCGGCCCTCCTGTCGTACAGGGCCTGCGCCCCGTGGCCGGCGAGCACCACGACCGCCAGCGCAACGACCGAGTACATCATGGCCGGCGCGCGAAACGACTTCATCATCGGAAGCACCCAGTAGAACATCCGGTGGAGGGGCGTCGCCCCGCCCCATGCGAACAGGAGGCCCACGGCGGTCAGCCCGGCGAAGAACCACACCCCGGCAGTCCGACGGGCGCACAGCGCGAGCAGGGCGAGAAGGACCGGCACGGCGCCCAGGTACTCGGTGTGGAGCTTGAAGGGGTTGGTGCCCCAGTAGGTCTCGAGGTACCCCTGGAAGCGCGGCCAGATGGCGGCCAGCGTCTCCTGGACGGGCATCGACCACGACGAGGCGTACTCGTATCCGCGCTCGGCCCGGTGCGAGAACTGGACCATGTTCCAGGTCGGCCACACCTCGACCAGCGTGATCAGCCCGGCGAGCGCGTAGGCCCCGGCGAAACTCGCGAGCAGGACCAGCGGCGTCCGCCATTCCCCCATCTCGACCCGTACCTGGTGGAGGCGAAAGAGGACGTACCCCCCGACCGCCATGGCCGCGAAATACATCATCTGGACGTGCGGGGTGAACACCTGGAGCGCCACGATCCCCGCCATCCACAGGAACCAGTGCGCACGGCGGCGCGAGATCGCGCGCTCGGCGAAGAGGAACACGCCCGGCGTCCACGTCATCGCGAACATGCGCCCGTCCTGCCCGGCATAGAGATGGCTCACGAGGTAGCCGCTGAACATGTACGACACGCCGGTCACCGCGGCCGCGCCGGGACGCAGCCCAAACTCCCGCGCCAGCGCGTAGCCGAGCACGCCCGCAAGCAGGAAGTGGAGCACGAACGCCCACCCGATCGCGCGGTGGAGCTCGAGGACGAAGTAGAGGGCGGAGGTCGGGTAGTAGACCGGATACGGCAGGATCGAGAGGTACGGAAGTCCGCCGTAGACGTAGGGGTTCCACTGCGGCAACCCGCGGCCAGCCAGGACCTCCTGAACAGCGAACGCGCGGCTCTGGTAGGCCTGCGACAGCATGTCGGTGCCGAACAACATCGCGTCGCGATCGAAGACGAACGAGGCGAAGAACGCGATCGTCGCGACCGCCATCGCGCCGAAGACGATCCAGCGGATCCCCCGCGCAGCGGGCTTGCCGGCATCCGCCTTCCGCGCCGGCGGCTTCCCGCGCTTCTGTTTTCCGAGCTTCCCCTTGTCGGCGCTCACCCTATCCCCCCGTGACGGACGAAGAAGAACCATTGCGGTGAGGCGAGGTCGAGGAGGAGGCGGCGGACCGGGCCCGGCAGGAGCCGGCTCACCCGACCAGCGAGGCGGCCGGGACCGCTGTCGTAGCGGTCGAGCTGGGTCGAGAGTGCGTCGTCGGTCACGTCCTCGAGGGTGAGGCCGTGGCGAGCGGCTGCCCGCCGGAGCCGCGAGTGCGTGGTGAAGCGGACGTCGTCGTACGATTCTCCGCGGCCGCTCCAGCGGAGCAGCCGATCGGCAACCGGGCGCGGCCACCAAGACAGGGTCGGGATCCGGTAATGCGGCTCGACGAGCGCGAACCGGTTCCCCGCGGTCAGGTACACCCGGCCCCCTGGCGCGAGGGTGCGCGCGACCTCGGCGAAAAACCGGTCCAGGCTCGCGACGTGCTCGTACACGTGGTTGGCGATGCCGAAGTCGATCGCCCCGTCGGCGACCGGCAGGACCTCCAGGTCGGCCACGGCCATGCGCGCGGTCTCCTGCATGAAGGATCGGTCGATCTCGAAGCCTACGATCGGGCGGCCGGACAACGCCTCCAGCGCCCGCGTGATGATGCCGGTCCCGGCCCCCAGGTCGACGACGCGACCGGCGGCCGCCAGGTGCTCGGCGCACATCGCGTAGACGAGCTCGGCCTTTCTCGCGCGGGAAGCACGGTACCCGGGGCCGGTCACGTAGCGGACGTAAAAGGACTCGGCGCTCACGCGCTCCCCGGACGGGACCGGTACACCGCTTCCAGGCGGTCCACGATACTATCCCAGCCGAACCGCTCGCGCACGCTGGAACGACCCGCCTCCCCGAGGGAGCGGCTCCTCTGCGGGTCGTCGAGGATCGCCGCGATCCCGCGCGCGAGCGCGGCTGGTTCGTCCTCCACGAGGATGCCCGTGCGACCGTCGTCGACGATGTCGACGATCCCACCCCTGCGCGTGGCGACAACCGGGACGCCGTATGACATCGCCTCGAGCAAGACGACCCCCAGCCCTTCGGTGTCCGCGCGCTCGTCGAGCGTGGCCGGGAGCACGAAGCACGCGGCCCTCCGATAGGCGGAGACGAGTGCGTCGCTCGTCACCCGACCGAAGAATTCCACCCGACCGGAGAGGCCCAGCTCGCGGGCGCGACTCTCGAGCGGATCGCGCTCGGGGCCGAACCCGACGATCTCGAGCCGCCATGCGCGGTCGGTGAGCTGCGTCAGCGCTTCGAGGAGCCGGTCCACTCCCTTCCGAGCGACCAGCCGGCCGACGAACAGGATCCGCGGCGGACCCGGGCCCTCGACCGGCAGGCCTGGTCGCTCGAACGGCGTGCCCGGCTCCACTTCGGGAAGCGGGACCCCGTACGGGATCACCTCGATCGGGCGATCGCCGGCGTACGGCGCGATCATCGCGCGGGTGCTCTCGGAGATCGCCACCAGGCGCGATCGCCGGCAGTACCAGCGCAGGAACACGCGCGCGGGCGGGAATCGGTTCTCGGCCCAGCGAATCTCGGCGCCGTAGAACGTGGTCACGAGCGTGGCGTTCCCCGCCGCCCGCGCCGCCGCCCATCCAGCCAGGCCGTGGGGAACGGCCCAGTGGACGTGGACGACCTCGGGGGCGCGCTCCCGCCCGAGCCGCCAGGCGGCTGTCACGCCGGCCGCCAGGTACCCGGGCACGAGTGCCGCGTACGCTGGGTAGCGCTCCAGCCGGTCGGGGACCGTCTCTTCGTGGGTCAGCCGCTCCCAGCGGGCGGGAGCGTAGCGAAAGCGGCGCACCCTGGTCCCCGCGCCCGCCTGGTCGCCGAGTCCGCGCCAGGACGGCGCCAGAACGTCGACCTCGTGACCGCGCTCGGCCTGCTTCTCCGCGAGCGCCACCAGCCACGGGGTGATCACGTCCTCGGGATCGCGCTGCCAGGCGGTGACGACGTGCAGGATCCTCACGGCCCGCCGGCCGGCGCCCTCGGGGGCGGCGCGATCCGCACAGCGATGGCGATCCGGTTCGGGCCGGCGTGAACGACTTCCAGCTCGTCGATGTGCGGTGCCAGCGTGCTGGCGAGGAAATCGCGCGTCATCGGCTCGACAATGATGTGGGTCGTGCCGTTGGCGCGGATCGTTCGCCAGGTCGCATCCGGGTCGCCATGGAACGGGTACACGTAGCTCGGCCGTCCGCCGCTGAAGTACCACGCGAAGGTGGGCTTCCTGGCCAGGATCACCGCGTCCGGCGCCTCGTGTCCGATCCAGTCCGCGACCTCGAAGTAGTCCTGCCAGAAGGGTTGGTAGCCGGCCAGCCAGTCGCCGTCGAGCCACGCGCGCGTGAACCGCCACTGGGAGGGAATCTCTCGCAGCGCGCCGATCGCCATCACGGCCGTGAGGACGGCGACGGCAACCTGGGCCGGTCGTGCCGACCGGGCCAGGAGCCGCGACACCCGATCCGCGCCGATCAGGACATAGAGGTAGAAAAGCGGCGCCAGCGTGAGGAAGAACCGGTCGCCGGTCCAGGCCCACAACGCGAGGATGCCGAGCGTGGCCAGTCCGTAGAGGTCCCAGACCGTCACCCTCCGGGTGCGGAGGGTGACCCCGATCCCGAAAGCGAGAAGGATGCCGCCGATCAGGAGCGAGAACACCCGTACGGCCGGCGGGGGCCGCATCCCCGGCCCCTCCGCCGGAAGCTGCCGCATCGGCCAGAACAGCTGTGGGAAGTCCGTCCTCGCGTAGTGATCGATGTTCGAGATCGCCCGATCGACGTAGCTGCTGGGCGCGAGGGGATCGCTGGTCGGGTCGAGCCGGTTCTCGATCGAAACCTGCTCCAGGTACCCGCCGGTCTCGGGCGGCCGCCGCGAGGTCCACAGGAACCAGGGCACCACGCCGAGAAGGATGACGGCCGCGACCACGCCGAGGCGGCGCCACCGGCGCTCGAGGAGTGCGGCGACGGCCGCGGCAGCCAGCAGCGTCACCCCCGCGGTCCGGACGTAGAACGCCAGCAGGGCGAGAAGCGAGGCGCCGAGCCACCACCCCCACGGGCGTTCCTCCTTCCCCATGCCCGCGCGCGCGAAAGCCGCCAGGGCGACGAGGGTCACGGCCACGTACGTCATGTCCGACAGGACCCAGTGCGTGTAGATGCGGAAGACCGGGTAGAGGCCGAATAGCCACACCGAGGCCGCCGCGGCCCACGGGGGGACTGCGGCATCCCTGCGCGCAAGCGACCACAGGCCCCACAGCGCGACCGCTCCCGCGACCAGTGACTCGAGCTTGAGGCCCACGTACGCACCGCGGAAGATCCAGTAGAAAGGAACCAGGAGGAGCGGGAAGCCGGGCGGGTAGACGGTCTCGATGGGCGTGCCTGGCGTGATCAAGTCGACGTACCCGCGCCCGGTGGCCAGCGCCTTGGCCAGCGCGTAGTACGCGACGTTGTCTCCGCCGGTGAACAGATACGGGTCGAAGACCGCGGCGGCGATCGCCAGCGCGACCACGGCTCCGGCGATCGCCCAGCCGCGTGGCGATGACAACCAGGCCGGTCGTCTCACTCCCCCGCCTCTCGATCTCTCCGGGCGGCCAGCCTCCGCTCGACCTGATCGATCCGGTCCCTCACCTGAGCCACGGCCTCGGCCAGGAACCCAAGCGCAAACAGGAGCATCCCGAGGACGATCAGGAGCGTCACGAGATACAGGAGCGGCCGGTACCCCTGCCCCAACGCGAACCGGTACCAGAGCGCGATCGCCCCCACGACGACCCCGAGCATGGCCAGGATCGCGCCGGACGCGCCGAACAGGAGCATGGGCTTTCGCAGGAACGACGTCAGCGTCTTGACCGCGAGGAGGTCCAGCGATCCGACGACGATGCGTCCCCAGCCGGAGTATTTCGAGCGCCCGCGCGTGCGGGGGAGCAGCTCGATCGGGATTTCGCCCACTCGATAGCCGCGATCGTGGGCCAGCACGACGAAGAAGCGGTGCCAGTCGTGCCGCAGGGGGAGCTCGTCGAGTACCTCGCGACGGAAGGCCTTCATCGCGTTGAGGTCGTGCACCGGAACGTCAAAGAGCCGCCGGGAGAGCCAGTTGTAGGCCCCCGACACGAAGCGCTTCTTGTAGCGGCCCTGCTTCCAGCCGGTGACCACGTCGAACCCTTCGCCGAGGCGGTCGAGGAAGCGCGGGATCTCTTCGGTCGAGTGCTGGAGGTCGGCGTCGAAAAGGACGAGCCAGCGCCGGGGGGTGGCGGCCGCGCCGGTGACCAGCGCCTCGGTCTTGCCGCGGTTTCTCGCGTGACGCAGGACCCGCACCTTGCCGGGAAAGCCATTCGCCGCCGCCCGGACGGCCTCCTCCGTTCCGTCGGTCGACCCGTCGTCGACCAACACGACCTCGCCGGTCAGACCATGGTTGCGCCAGGTCTCGCTCAGGGCCTCGAAGAGGGCCGGAACGTTCTCGACCTCGTCATAGGCCGGGACGATGACGGCGAAGTCGCTGCGGGGACTCGTCGGATCCACAGAGGGCGCCCTAACGCTATCGGACCCTTTCCCGGGTGGCAAGCTCACGGCTCCCCCACCGTTGCGGTCAGAACCGCCTCGGTCGCGGTCGCGGTGGCGTCCCACGTGAACGACCGCGCTCGCTCGACCGCACGCGCTTCCATGCGCGCACGATCTTCCGGATTCTCTACCGCGGCTCGCAGCGCGGCCGCCAGCGCCGCCACGTCGCCGTGGGGAACCACGTGCCCGGTCTCCCCGTCGACCACCGTGTCGCTGAGGCCAGGAGCATCGCTGACGATCGCGATCGTCCCCACCCGCTGGGCTTCGATCGAGGAGAAGCCCCAGCCTTCCTTGGGGCTCGTGTAGCCGACCGCCCATGCGCGCCGGAGAAGCCGCCACTTCTCGTCCTCCCCCATCCAGCCGGGGAACTCCACGCGACCCTCGAGGCCGAGCGCCCGTGCCTCGCGCTCGAGCGCGGCGCGGTGGTCTCCGTCGCCCGCGATCACGAGCCGCGCTCGCGGAAGCTCCGGCGCCAGGCGCGCGAACGCCTCGAGCAGGAGCTCGATCCGCTTGTAGCGCTTGATCCTCCCGAGATAGACGAACAGGGGGTCCGCGTCCTTGGGCAACGCCAGCACCTCGGTCTCGCTCGGGACCTCGGGAAGTCCGTTGGGGATCACGGTGATCCGATCGGGGTCGACGCCGCGTCGCTCGAGGTCGGCGGCCGTCGACGGCGAGACGGCGATGAACGGGCAGCCGCGATAGACGCGCGCGATCGGCTGTTCGGAGAGTAGCACATACATTCCGAACAACGGGTTGGTCTCCTGGAAGATCGTGCCGCCGAAGAGATGATGCACGAGCACGACGACCGGCGGCTCGACGTAGAGCGGCGTGTAGAACGGCACCTTGTTCAGGTCGTCGACGACGACGTCGTACGCGTTCCGGGACAGGATCGACCGCCACATGCGGGGAACCGTGAAGTTGAACGTGGCCCGCGAGCGGCCCCGGCGGATCACGTTGATCCCGTCGAGCCGCTCCTGAGCGGGGGCGTCGGGGTGAGCGACGCACAACAGGTCGACGCGGTGACCGCGCTCGGCCAGGCGGCGAAACGTCTCGCGCAGATGGATCTCTGCCCCGCCCGCCTCGGGGTGCGTCCAGTCCTGCCAGTTGACGACCAGGATCCTCACTGGGCCCCCCTCACGTCTGCGGACGGCGCGCTACGACGCCGATCGTGTGCGCGATCCAGCGCGAGGCGCGCGGCTGGAGAAGCCGCTCTCGCAGCCGCTCCCGCGCCTCGCGGAGCGCCGTCGGCACCCGCGGGCGTAGCGGCAGGTCGAGCGACACCCGCTTCGCCCCTTCGCGCACCAGGCGGTAGGCGAGGCTCGGGACCATCGTATCGCCATAGGAGCCGACGGTCGTGTATCCGGCCTCGCGAACGAGACCCTCCAGCTCGTCGATCGAGAATGTGGTCTCCCAGCCGGCGAACCAGCGGTCGACGCGGATCGCCGCGCGCTTGATCGCCGTCCACGGATGCCAGCGCTGAGGTACGTCCACGACGAGGAGTCCCCCGGGCGCAGTGACGCGGAAGTTCTCGGCGAGGAACGCAGCGGGATTCCCGAAGTGCTCGAGCACGCCCTGATGGAACACGGCGTCGAACGTGGCGTCGCGGAAGGGCAAATGGAAGGCGTCGCCCCCGACGATTCCACGTCCCACGAGGGCCGGCGCTGCGCGGGCGGTCAGCGCCAGGGCCTCCAACGTCGCGTCGAGTGCCACCGCGCGGTGGCCGAGCGCCCCGAGCGCCGCCGTGTCTCGGCCCGTTCCCGATCCGATCTCGAGGACGCGGGCGGGCTCGGGGCCGAGGTGGTCGACCAGGGCTTGAAGGACCGCAGGGCTCGATGGATAGACCCGGTCGAGATCGCCCTTCGCCGCCCAGAAGCGGCTCCAGGGATTGGGGCCACGCACGGCGCGTGGGGAGCTCGTCGCCGCGCTCACCGCCCGCGCTCCAGACGGTCGGCCTCGATCGGTGGCATGCCCGCGCGGCGGATGGCGGACTGTGCCGCGAGGACGTCGTAGTCCACCCGGATGCAGCGGAACAGCGTGGATCTGCGGTCGAAGATCGCACACGCGGCTCGCGGATCGCCGTCGCGCGGCTGGCCCACCGCCCCCGGATTGACCAGGTAGCGGCCGGAACGATCCAGCGGCAGCTCCGAGGCCGCGTCCGAGAGGAAGAGCTCCTCGACCCTGTCTTCGGGGTCCATGCGCCAGACCGCCGGCACATGCGTGTGGCCGTAGAATCCCCAGCGGGCGGGCAGCGCCTCCAGCTCTCGGACGGCATCCCACTTTCCGAGTACGTACGGGAACCCGTCCGGCTCCGCGACGCTTCCGTGAAGCAGGACCACGTCGTCCAGCTTTATGAGCGGGGGGAGCCCTGCCAGCCAGCCGAGGGCACCCTCGTCGAGGAGTCCCGCCTGACGCTCGATGGCGGCGCGTGCGTGCGGGTTGAATGTCCCGCGAAGCCGGGGCTCGACCGCCGCGGCGTCGTGGTTGCCGCGCACGGTGCCGGCGCAGCGCTCGCGCACGATCTCCACGCAAGCGGCAGGGTCGCCCCCGTACCCGACCACGTCTCCCAGACACCAGATCTCCTCGACTCCCTGCGAGTCCAGGAAGTGAAGTACGGCCTCGAGCGCCTGCAGGTTCGCGTGCACGTCGGCCACGATCCCGAAGCGCGAAGCGGTCCTGCGAATCACGAAGCGATCAGGTTCAGTTTGTGGGCGAGTGCGTCCAGGACGCCGTTGACGAACCGCGGCGAGTCGGCACCTCCGTAGCGCGAGGCGAGCGTCACCGCTTCGTCGATAGCGACCTTCCACGGCACATCCTCGACGTGGAGGAACTCGGCGATCGCCATTCGCAGGAGATTGCGGTCGATGATCGACATGCGATCGAGGTCCCAGTTCTCGGCGGCGCCAGCGAGCGTGGCATCGACTTCCGCGAGGTTCTCCGAGAGCGCCCCGATCAGCTGCTCCGCGTAGTCGCGGGTCTGGCTGGCGAGCTGGCGACGAGAGAAGAACGCCTGCGCTTCGTCCTGCAGCGACCGCTCGCGTCCGCGCACCTCCCACGCGTAGAGGATCTGGAGAGTCCAGCGGCGGGCCTTGTGCCGCCGTCTCAAGAGAGACGAAAGCCGCGGACCGTCGACTTCCTGCCCTCGCGCAGACGAGCGTAGAGATCGGCCTGCTCCAGAGCAGCGCGGGCGGCTTCGCCGCCCTTGTCTCCGCGTGCGCGATCCGCGCGCTCGCGCGCCTGCTCCAGCGTGTCGGTCGTCAGCACGCCGAACGTCAGCGCGACGTTGATCTCGCCCGCCAGCTGCTGGAGGCCTCGCGCGGCGGCCTCGGCGACGAAATCGAAGTGCGGGGTCTCCCCGCGGATCACCGCCCCGAGAGCGACGATGGCGTCCACCTCAGGGCCCACGGCGACCACCTGGCGGCAGGCCGGAGCCAGTTCGAACGCCCCCGTGACGAGGTACTCGTACACGTCCTCTTCCGCGACGCCGGCCTCGAGCAAGGCGGCGCGCGCACCAGCGGCGAGCTCGCGGGTGATCTCCTCGTTGAAACGCGCGACCACCAGCGCGACGCGGCGGTTCTCGCCGGAGACGGGATGAAACGGAGCTTCGGTGCCCATTCGACGCTCTCTCAGTGGCGTAGTGTGTGGCCGAGCTTGTCGCGCTTGGTCTCGAGGTAGCGCCGGTTGTGCGGGCCCGGCTCGATCTCGATCGGAACGTGCTCGGTGATGCTGAGCCCGTAGCCCTCGATGGCGGCGCGCTTCTGGGGGTTGTTGGTCAGGAGCCGCAGCGTGGTGAGCCCCAGGTCGACGAGGATCTGGCAGCCGATCCCGTAATCGCGCGGGTCGGGCCGGAATCCCAGGTGCTCGTTCGCCTCGACGGTATCCATCCCCTGATCCTGGAGCATGTACGCCTTCATCTTGTTCACGAGCCCGATGCCGCGGCCCTCCTGATGCATGTAAAGGATCACGCCTTCTCCCTCATCCGCCACCTGGCGCATCGCCTGGTGGAGCTGTGGGCCGCAGTCGCAGCGCAGGCTCCCCAGCACGTCGCCGGTGAAGCACGAGGAGTGGACCCGCACCAGGACGTCCTTCTTCCCCGCAACGTGGCCCATGACCAGGGCCACGTGATGCTCGTCGTTGATCGTCGAGCCGTAGAGGACGAAGCGAAATTCGCCCCATTGGGTGGGCAGCGGGGTCTCCGCCTCGCGCACGACGAGCTTTTCCTTCATGCGGCGGTACTTGATCAGGTCCTCGATCGTGATGATCGGCAGGTCGTGTCGCTGGGCGATCTGGAGAAGCCGCGGGAGGCGGGCCATCGTGCCGTCGTCGTCGATCACCTCGCACAGCACTCCCGCCGGTCCGAAGCCGGCCAGTCGCGCCAGGTCGACGGTCGCCTCGGTGTGGCCGGCGCGGCGCAGCACACCGCCATTCATGGCGATCAAGGGGAACACGTGGCCGGGCCGTGCGAAGTCGGCGGGACGGGTGTCGGGATCGACGAGCGCGCGAATCGTGACCGCGCGGTCGGACGCGCTGATCCCGGTCGTCGTTCCCGCCCTGGAATCGACCGAGACCGTGAACGCGGTCTCGTGGAGCGCGGTGTTCTCCAGGACCATGGGCTCGAGCCGCAGATCGGCGGCGCGCTCTCTCGTGATCGGGACACAGACGAGTCCGCGTCCCTCCCGTGTCATGAAGTTGATCGCCTCCGGCGTAACCCTGTCCGCGGCCATGATGAAGTCGCCCTCGTTCTCGCGGTCCTCGTCGTCGACTACGATCAGGATGCGGCCCGCCCGCACGGCTTCGAGCGCCTCCTCGATGGGGGTGAACACGACGGGCTGGATCATGCGGACCTCACGCTGAAATCGGTCAATTTAAAACGCTCTAAGTCGTTTCTATTAGCCGTTTAAGGTATCTTGCTATCAGGTCATACTCCACGTTGACGCCGTCGCCGGGCGCGAGCTCCGGAAACGTCGTCGCCGCCCAGGTGTGGGGCACGATCGAGAGCTCCACGCCATCGGCCTCGAGCGCCAGGACCGTCAGGCTGACCCCGTTCACGGCGATCGAGCCGCGCGGTGCGGCGAGCTCCCGGCCGCTCGGCAGAGCCACGGCAATGTACCGGTTTTCCCCTTGTCGTTCCATCGCTTGCACGGTTCCGACGCAGTCCACGTGGCCCTGGACGAGGTGGCCTCCAAGGCGGTCGCCGACAGCCAGCGCGCGCTCGAGGTGGACGCGTCGTCCGGGCGCCCAGGAACCGATCGTTGTCAGCCGGACGGTCTCGCGAACGGCCTCGACCGAGAACGCGTCGGCGTCCGTTCCCACGACCGTCAGACACGCTCCGTCGACCGCGACCGATTCGCCGAGCGACAGCTCCGCCGCCCACGGAGACGAGAGGGTCAGGCGCCTCCCCTCTTCGAGGGGCTCAGCACGGAGCACACTCCCGATCGTATCGATGATCCCGGTGAACACGCGTCGAAGGTAGCGCTCCGCGCTTCCCGCGATCAGCCGAGGCGGCCGCTGACCGAGGCGTCGGGGCCGTGTCGCTCCCAGACAGGGTCGATGAGCCGGAACGGGGCGTCGAGGCTGCCCTCGGGGAAGAGCGGGATCGCATCCCTCGCCCCCTCCCACACAGGGGCGATGAAGAGGGTCCAACGATCCGCGAGGCCGGCCGCGAGGAAACCGCCGGCGACTGCCGGCCCGGGCTCGACCAGCGCGCCGGTCACTCCGCGCGCCGCGAGGGCCGCGGCGACCTCCCGCAGGTCGAGACCCGCCTGGTCGGAGCCTACCCGCTCTACTTCCACCTCCCGCTCGGCGAGCGCGTCGGCCCGCGCGGGATCGGCATCTTCGGCGCAGAGAACCAGGACCGGCGTCTCGGCCGCCGACCTCGCGAGCCGGGAGTCGACCGAAAGCCGCAGCCGGGAATCGAGAACGACCCGGAGCGGCTGGAACCGGGGCCAGGGTGTGGGCGACGGGTCCCCCGGTGGGCCGTTGGCGGGTGGCCAGTCACGGACTGTGAGGAGCGGGTCGTCGGCCAGCGCGGTTCCTACCCCGATCACGACCGCCGCATGTTGGCGGCGCATCCGATGTACCGCGCGGCGCGCCTCCTCCCCCGTGATCCATCGGCGACCGCCCGCGCCGCGGGTCAGCCGGCCGTTCAGCGTGATCGCGTTCTTGAGGTGGAAAAGAGGCCGGCCGGTGCGAACGAAATGGAGCCAGGGCTCGAGGAGAAGCGCGGCCTCGCGCGAACGGAGGCCCCCTTCCGCGGGAATCCCAGACTCCGCCAGGCGCGCCGCTCCCCCCTTTCCCGTGTGCGGGTCCTCCGCGCCGAAGGCGACGTACGCGACCTCCGCCGCCACGAGCGCGTCGACGCAAGGCGGCGTGCGGCCCTGGTGAGCGCATGGCTCGAGCGTCACGACGACCGTCGCGCCGCGAACGTCATGACCCGCATCCGCGGCCGCCGCGAGCGCGAGGACTTCGGCGTGGGGCTCGCCCGCGCGGAGATGGAACCCCTCGCCGAGCACGCGCCCGTCGGGGTCCGCGATCACACACCCGACCATCGGGTTCGGCGCGGTCGACCCACCGCCGCGCTCGGCGAGCGCGAGCGCCCGGTTCATCAGCTGCCCGAGCTGATCCGCGTCGATCAAAGGCCGGCGCGGACCGCGAAGGCGGCGAACGCGCCTCCGTCGTAGACCCCGACTTCGACCGAGGAGGTCAGCAGGAGGAGCGAGAGGTCGATTCCGGCATAGAACGTGTGGTGGGTACTCGACTGCTCGACCGACCCACGAATCTCCTGACCGGCGGTAGAGAGCTCTTCGGGGATCACGTAGGAGGCGTCGATCCCCGCGCGGTCCAGCCCCACGCCCACGTAGGGCGAGACGAGCACGAGGCTTTTCGAGAGGTCGGCCCGGATCGAGGTCACCGCCACATCACCACGGAACGAGATCTCGTCCGGCTCCCCGTACGCGATCTCCCCCGTCCACGCGCGCTCGAGCGACACGCTGACCGCCGGCGAGAGCGCGGTCTCGCTCAGGATCCCGACCCGCACCCCCAGACCGTATAGGCTCGCCGTCTCCTCGATCCGGTCGCGCGCGCTCACGAGACCCAAACGGCCGAGAAGGTCGACCGATCCGGTTCCGTGGATCGCGCCCCCGGCGGCGATCCCGTCGGTGATCCCCACCGCAAGGCGGGCGCCCGCGGTCGGCAGGAAGAAGTCCGCGGTTCCCGAAGTCCGCTGGGGATCCTCGATCTCGACGCGCGTGACCCCCACTCCCAGCGAGGCCAGGACGTGGCCGAGGCCGCCGGTCGTGCCGGCCGGCGCGGTCATCGGGCTACCGCCCGCTACCGCCTGGCCGAGTCCGCGAGCGGCGTCCTCGACCGCCGCGCGAACGCGCTGCTCGGAGATTTCTTGCGCGCCCGCCTCGGTGACGATGCATGCAAGCGCCGTCACCAACAGGACCGTCGACTTCACTCCCATGACACCCCCTCCCCCTCTACCACCTCCCCGATCTCGATCGCCGGCAGGCCTGCTTTCGAGCACGCCTCGGCCACCCGGCCGGCCTCGCGCCCCTCGACGTATAGGCAGAAGCCGATCCCGAGGTTGAAGACTCGGACCATCTCGGCCGACGAAATGTTCCCCTCCCGCGCGAGGAACTCGAACAGGGGCGGCGCCTGCCAGCTGTCCCGCCGGAGGCGCACGCCGAGGCCGGCGCGGAGCGGCCGTGGGAGGTTCCCCTCGAACCCCCCGCCGGTCACGTGCGCGCAACCGTGGAGGGCCGGATCGTCGAGCAGCGGGAGCACGGTCTCCAGGTACGAGCGATGGACCGCGAGCAGGACGTCGGCCCAGGACTCCGCACTCCACGGAACCGGATCGGAGACCGACCGTCCGCCCGTCAGCACGACCTTCCGGGCCAGCGTGTACCCGTTGGTGTGCAGGCCGCTCGACGGCAGGCCCAGTACCACGTCACCGGGCTCGGCCGACGCTCCCAGCCGATCGAGGCGCGCGCGGGGCGCCACGCCGACAATGAACCCGGCCAGATCGTATGCATCAAGTTCGTAGAGATCCGGCATCTCGGCGGTCTCGCCACCCAGGAGCGGAATCCCGTTCTCGCGGCATCCGCGGGCGAACCCCTCGACGAGCGAGAGCGCAACGTCCTCGTCGAGGCGGCCGGACGCGATGTAGTCGAGGAAGAAAAGCGGCCGCGCGCCCTGCGCGAGCAGGTCGTCGACGCAGTGGTTGACGAGGTCGTGCCCGACCGTGTCGTGGCGTCCTGCCGCGCGGGCGACGAGCACCTTCGTGCCGACGCCATCGGCGGAGGCGACCAGCACAGGGTCGGTCTCGGGCGCCCCAGCGAGCGAAAAGCACCCGCCGAACCCGCCGAGCTCGCCCAGCACTCCGGCCTTCGGCGTGGCGCCGACAATCTTCTTCAGTTTTTCCTTGAAGCGATCCGCGGCCTCGAGATCGACCCCGGCCGCGCGATAGGCGGACGCCGGATCCCGGCGCTCAGGCATTCAGAGGAATCGGAGAATACTCGAAGTGGGTGAGGCGCTTGTACTCCTGAAACCGCTGCTCGATCTCGTGCGGCTCGAGGTCGATGATCTTCTCGGTCGAGAACGCCTCGCAGCAGAGCGACCCCATCACCGAGCCGTAGATCGTCGCCCGGCGGAGGCCCTCTGAGGAGCGGTCTTCCGTCGCGGCCAGGTAGCCGAGGAACCCGCCCGCGAACGAGTCTCCGGCCCCGGTCGGGTCGATGATCGAGTCGAGCGGCAGGCCGGGCACCGCGAAGATCGAATCCCGCGAGAACGTCACCGCGCCGTCCTCTCCCTTTTTCACGACGAGAAACTTGGGACCCCACTCGAGGATCCGCCCCACCGCCTTGCGGAGCATCGGCTCGCCGGCGAGTTGACGCGCCTCGGCATCGTTGATGATCAGGATGTCAACCCGCTCGAGCACAGCACGCAGCTCCTCGGGCGTCCGCTCAATCCAGTAGTTCATCGTGTCGAGAGCGGTCATGTCGGGGCGATCCACCTGTTCGAGCACGTCCAGCTGCAGGCGCGGGTGGATGTTCGCCAGAAAGACGTTGGGGGTCTTTCGGAACCGCTCGGGGATCCGGGGCTGGAAGTCGGCGTAGACGCCAAGCTCGGTGAAGAGGGTCTCGCGGGCATTGAAGTTATATCCGTATTTCCCGCCCCAGCGGAACGTCTCCCCATCGACGAACTGGAGTCCCTCCAGGTCGATCCCGCGCGACGACAGCAGGTCGACGTGCTGATCGGGGAAATCGCGGCCCACCACGGCGACCAGCTGCACGTCGGTGAAATAGGACGCCGCGAGGCCGAAGTAGACGGCGGCGCCCCCGAGCGCCCTCTCCCGCCGCCCGAAGGGGGTCTCCACGTCGTCGAGGGCGACCGATCCCACTACCAGTATGGACATGCTCTCGACCTCCTACATCGTTTCGGGGGCAGTGACCCCCAGCAGGGTGAGCCCCTCGCGCAGAGCGTTCTGGGTCGCGGGCGCAAGACCGAGCCGGGCACGCGCCAGCGACTCGTCTTCGACCAGGATGCGGTGCTCGTGATACCAAAGATGAAACCGCCGGGCCAGTTCCTCCAGCGCGTCGGTCAGGCGGTGCGGCTCGAGCGCCTCGGCCGCATCGGCCACGATATCCGGAAGGTCGTCGAGCGCGCGCAGCAGGTCGAGCTCCCTCTCGGCGTCCAGCCGGTCGAGCGTGGCCGGGACGCCCGACCGGGCCGGATCCCATTCCGGACGCTCGTTCTTCACGAAGACGCCGGCGAGCCGCGCATGGGCGTACTGCACGTAGTAGACGGGATTCTCGTCGGATTGCCTGCGGGCGAGGTCAAGATCGAACGTCATGTGGGTGTCGCCCTTGCGCATGAGCAGGAACCAGCGGGTGACGTCCACGCCCACGTCGTCGAGGAGCTCGCCGAGTGTGACCATGCGGTTCCGCCGCGTCGAGAACCGGACCTCCTGACCGTCCTCGATCAGGCTGATCTGCTGGTAGATCACGGGGCGGAGCCAGTCCGGAGGGTAGCCCAGCGCGCGGAGGCCGGCCTGCATCCGAACCGCGTAGCTGTGGTGGTCGGCGCCCCAGACGTCGATCGCCTGATCGAAACCCCGCTCGTGCTTGTCCCGATGGTACGCGAGATCGGGTAGCAGGTAGGTGGGAAGGCCCGAGCTCTTGACCAGTACGCGGTCCTCGGTGTCGCCGAAGGCGCTTGCTTTAAGCCAGGTCGCGCCATCCTGGTCATGGGCCGCACCGATCTCGCGCAGGGCGTCGAGCGTCTTCTCCATGCGGCCGTCGCGGTACAGGGTCGACTCGTTGAACCATACGTCGAAGGCCACGCGGAAGCGCTCGAGGTCGGTGCGGATCCCCGCGCTGATCCGCTCGCCGGCGAAGGCGCGGAAGTCGGCAAGGCATTCATCGAGCGCGGCCTGGCGGAAGGCTTCCCCGTGCTCCGCCGAGAACTCCTTCGCCAAATCCGTGATGTACTCGCCCTGGTACCCCTCCTCCGGGAACGGGAAGTCCGGCTCCCAGATCTGCCTGTAGCGCGCGTGCACGGAGGCGCCCAGGATGTCCATCTGCCGCCCCGCGTCGTTGAAGTAGTATTCGCGGGTCACGTCGGCCCCCTGGCTCGCGAGGAGCGCCGCGATCCCGTCGCCGAGCGCGGCGTTCCGCGCGTGGCCGACGTGGAGCGGGCCGGTCGGATTCGAGCTGACGAACTCGACGTTGATCTTCCGGCCGGTGAGCCGGTCGGACCGCAGGTGCGCGGCCGGGTCCTCGATCAGCCGGCCAGCCACACTCTGCAGATAGGGCCGCGCGAGGCGGAAGTTCAAGAACCCCGGGCCGGCGACGGAAGGCTCCTCCCACCGATCCGGGTCGAGCGAGAGCGCGCCTGCGAGCTCGGCCGCGATCTCCCGTGGGAGCCGCTTGAGCGGGCGGGCGAGCCCCAGCGCGACCGGGCTCGCCCAGTCCCCGTGCGAGCGGTCGTTCGGGCGCTCGACCGCGACCTCGTCGACGGTCCAACCCCGTATCGCGCACAGGGCGGCCAGGCGCGAGCGGAGCTCCTCGCGCGGCCTCATCGCTTCTTCTTCTTCGATCCCCCGCGGCGCTTCTTCGCCGCGTCTGGCTTCGCGGCGTCCGGCTTTGCCGCGGTCTTGTCGGCCACCGCCTCCGGGCCCGGGGCGGCGGTCTCCGCGGAAGACGAGCTTCCCGGCTCGGCCTTTTCGGTCTCGGCCTTCTCGGTCTCGGCCTTCTCGGTCTCGGCCTTATGCTGCGAACGGTACGCCTCGCTCCGATAGTCGGTGATGTAGAACCCTTCGCCCTTGAACAGGAAGCCAGCTCCCCCTGAGATCTGGCGTTTGGCGCGGCCCTCGCAAACCGGGCATTTCCGCGACTTCCGATTGCTCGACATCTTCTCGATGTGCTCGAATTGATGGCTGCACTCGAGGCACCGGTAAACATATGTAGGCATCGTCCGTTCCCGTCCTAGCTTGGCTGCATGGAAGTCACACCAACAGGTCGTTCAAAAGTCGGCAGGGCATTTTCAACGGCCTGCCCCGGCGGGATCGCGGTACGTTCCAAATTCGGCGCGCAGCGAGTCGGCGATCTCCCCCACCGTCGCCCCGGCCTCACAGGCGGCGTGGATCGCCGGAAGGAGGTTGTCGGTGCCGCGCGCCGCCGCGGTAAGCCGGTCGAGGCACTCGGCCGTCCGCGCGGAATCCCGCCGTTCGCGCCACTGTTCCAGTCGCTCGGCTTGCCGGGCAGCAATCGCGTCGGCGTCGACGCGCGCAATCCGAGGCTCGGTCTCGTCGAGGCGCTGCCACCGATTCACCCCCACGACAACCTCCTCCCCCCTCTCCACCCGGAGCTGCTGGGCGTACGCCTCGCGCTCGATCTCGCTCCGGTAGAACTGGCGCTCGATCGCGGCGATCGCCCCGCCCATGTCTTCGATGCGGTCGAGATAGTCGCGGACGCGCTCCTCGAGGTCGGTCGTCAAGCGCTCGACAAGGTACGATCCGCCGAGGGGGTCCGCCGTATCCGCGACCCCGCTCTCGTGCGCCAGGATCTGCTGGGTCCTGAGGGCCAGCTCGGCGGACTCCTCCGTGGGCAGCGCGAGGGCCTCGTCAAAGCCGTTAGTGTGCAGGCTCTGCGTGCCCCCGAGCACGGCCGCCAGCGCCTGGAGCGTGACCCGCACGACGTTGTTCAGCGGCTGCTGCGCGGTGAGGGTCGCGCCGTCGGTCTGGCTGTGGAAGCGAAGCCGGGCGGCGTCCGGGTCGGCCGCGCCGAACCGTTCGCGGACGAGCCACGCCCAGATGCGGCGCGCCGCGCGGAACTTGGCGACTTCTTCGAACAGATCGTTGTGGACCCCGAAGAAGAACGAAAGCTTTCCGATGAAGTCGTCGACGTCGAGGCCGGCCGTTCGTGCGGCCTCCACGTAGCAAATCGCGTTGGCGAACGTGAACGCGATCTCCTGCGCGGCGGTCGCACCCGCCTCGCGGATGTGGTATCCGGAGATCGAGATCGGGTTCCAGCGCGGCATCTCGCGCGCGCACCAGGCGAACGAATCGACGACCAGCCGCAGGCTCGCCTCGGGGGGATAGATGTACGTGCCGCGCGCGATGTACTCCTTCAGGATGTCGTTCTGGATGGTCCCCCGCAGCCCGCCCCGGGGAGTCCCCTGCTCCTCGGCGACCAGCGTGTAAAGCGACAGGAGCGTGGTCGCGGTGGCGTTGATCGTCATCGACGTCGAGACGTTCGCGAGGGGAATCCCCTCGAACAGGCGGCGCATATCGTCGAGCGTGTCGATCGCGACGCCGGTGCGTCCGACCTCGCCTTCGGCCCGCACGCTGTCCGAGTCGTATCCCATCTGGGTCGGCAGATCGAACGCGGTCGACAGGCCGGTCTGGCCATGGTCGAGCAGGAAGCGGAAGCGGGCGTTCGTCTCCTCCGCCGTGCCAAACCCCGCGTACTGCCGCATCGTCCAGAGGCGACCGCGGTACATGTTGGGATAGATCCCGCGCGTGTAGGGCGGCTCTCCCGGCCAGCCGATGCCCTCGACGTCCACATCGCCGGGGCCGTATGCAGGCTCGATCGGCAGGCCGCTCGAGGTCTCGAAGGGAACGGCGCGCTCGGGATTCCGTTCCACGTGCGGATCGAGCGTGCGGCGCTTCCAAGCGGCCTTGTCGGGCGACTCGTTCACGCGTTCCCCGACGGCTCCACCACGCACAGGAGCATGTCGCGCTCGACCGTGTCGCCCGCCGACACCGAGAGGCTGCGGACCACTCCGGGGACGGGGGCCCGAATCTCGTTTTCCATCTTCATCGCCTCGATGATCAGAAGCCCCTGTCCTTTCTCGACCTGCTGACCCTCGGTGACCTGGAGCGCGAGGACGAGACCCGGCATCGGCGCCGGTACACGAGTGGGCGTGTTTCCGCCCCCAACCGCGAGCCCGAGCTCCGCCACGCGATGAATCGCCTCGCTCTCCACTCGCAGCTCGTGGATCCATCCATCGAGCGCGAGGCGGCCGGTTTCCGGGTCCCAGCGGAAGCGGATCGGACGCGTGCCCGACCACGCCTCGCCTTCCCGGTCCCCCGCGGCGACGGGGAACCTCCACCGCTCGGCTTCCCGCTCGACCGTGGTCTCCCACCCGCCCGCAACCGCGCGCAGGACGACCCGGTAGGGCGCTCCGCCCTTCGGCGTGACCCAGTAGGGCCGCTCCCCGCTCACGAGCGGGGCTCCCGTGAGAGCGTCGCCACCGTCTCCACGTGCGCGGTCTGCGGGAAGAGGTCGAAGGCGCGGACCGACTCTATCCGCCAGGCGCGTCCCAGCCGGCGGACGTCGCGCGCCAGCGTGGTCGGGTCGCACGAAACGTAGACGAGACGACGCGCGGTCGAGCGGGCGATCGAGTCGAGTACCGCAGGCGCGCATCCCGACCGCGGTGGGTTGACCACGATCCCGTCGGGCCGGGGCAACCGCCAGTCGACCCGCTCCGCCGCGAGCTCCAGCACGTGGACCGGCTCGCCGCCGGCCGCGGCCGCGTTCGCCCGCAGGTCGGAGGCAGCCCCGGGGTGGGCTTCGACGGCAGTGACCCGCACCCCTTCTCGCGCCAGCTGGCAGGTCAGAGCGCCGATCCCCGCGTATCCGTCGATGACCCGCTGGCCTGGCCGTGCTTCCAGCCCGTCGGCGGCCGCGTCGTGGAGCCGCTCGGACCCTGCCGGATCGGCCTGGAGGAAGCTATCGAAGCCCACCCGCAGCTTCAACCCGCGGACCTCGATCCGCGATGCGAGGCGAGGTGCGTTCGGGGCGAGGATGAGCGGTCCGGCTTCGCCCGTCCTCACGCCCCACGTCACGGAGAACCCGGTGCGCCCCGCGCACGTCTGGGCGAGCTCGCGCGCTCGGTCGGCGTCGGTCGTGAAGACCGCGGCCTGGACGTCGTGGCCAGGGAGAGCCCGGATCGCGAGCCGCCCCTCTTCCGGGGCGGGATCGTCGCCTCCCGGCGCAGGTGCGTGAGCGAGGGATTCCCGGAATCCGGCGAGCGCCACGTTTCCGGCTTCGGCGAAGATCGGGCAGGCCTCGACGTCGACGATCACCGAAGGATCCTCCGCGGCGTGGAATCCAAGCGCGAAAGAACCTCCCGAGCGCCGCCACGTGAACGTCGCCTTCCGCCGGTAGTGCCAGGGCTCGGCCGCGTGCTCGCATACGAGCGGCCCGGGCAGCGGCAGGCGGGCGATCCTCTCGAACGCGTCGGTCACCGCGCGAGCCTTCGACTCGAGCTGGGAGTCGCGATCTAGGTGCTGGAGCTGACAGCCGCCGCAGCGCCCGAAGAGCGGGCAGCCCGGCTCGACCCGCTCGGGGGCCGGGCTGAGCACGCCTTCGAGACGGGCGCGGGCGTAGCGCGCGTGGCGTTCGACGACCCGTGCCCGGACATGCTCTCCCGGCACCGTCCACGGCACGAACACGACGAGCCCGTCCGCCCGACCCACGCCGTCGCCCCCGTAGGCGATCCGCTCGACCTCGAACTCGACGGTCTCGCCCTGCGCTGGTCCCGATTCCGCTTCGCTCACCGGAGCCCCGTCCAGCGCGCCGCGGAGCACCAGCGCCCCCGGTCCACGGGGATCCGGGGAGGCGCCTCGCGGCGGGTCCGCGGGAAGCCCTCCGCCTGGCGCCAGGCGGCCAGCGCGGCCGCGAGCGGTTCCGTTTCACGGCGCATCGTCGCCGCGGCCTCGACGACCTCGTCCGCGTGATCCTCGAGCCAGCGGGTGTGGACGCGTCCCGCGCGCACGTCCGCTTGGATAATGAGCGCGCGCTGGAAGCCAAGGCTCGTCGTCACGCCCCCGATGTCGAACTCGGCGAGCGCGCGCCCCATCCGCGCGAGCGCCTCGTCTCGATCGCGGCCGTGGACGACGACCTTGAGCAATAGCGGGTCGTAGTGAGATGTCACCTCGCTGCCGGCCGCGACCCCGCTGTCGATCCGGATGCCCGGACCGCCGGGCTCCACATAGGCATCGATCCGGCCGGTCGCCGGCAGGAACCCGCGGTCCGGGTCCTCTGCGGTGATCCGGCATTCGATCGCGTGGCCGAACATGCGTACGGCCTCCTGCTCGACCGGCAGCTCTCCTCCGGCGGCGATCGCGAGCTGGGCCCGCACCAGGTCGACGCCGGTCACCAGCTCGGTCACCGGATGCTCGACCTGGAGCCGGGTATTCATCTCCAGGAACCAAAACGATCCATCGGGACCGAGGAGGAACTCGACCGTCCCCGCGCCCACGTATCCGACGGCTTCCGCGGCGCGGACGGCGACCCCACCCATCCGGTCGCGCGTGGAAGGGTCGAGTCCAGGCGCCGGAGACTCCTCTAGCACCTTCTGGTGGCGCCGCTGGAGCGAGCACTCCCGCTCACCGAGGTGGATCGCGCGGCCCGCCGCGTCGGCGAGGACCTGGATCTCGACGTGCCGCGCCTCGGGCAGGTATTTCTCCAGGTACAGGGCCGGATCCCCGAAGGCGCCGAGAGCCTCGCGTGAAGCGGCGGCGAAAGCCGCGCCGAGCTCTGCCGGCTCCCGCACGACCCGCATCCCCTTTCCCCCGCCTCCCGCCGAGGCCTTGAGCAGCACCGGATAGCCGGCCTCGCCGGCCGCCGCAGCAGCCGCTGTGGCGTCCACCAGGGGCTCGGTAGTTCCGGGGACGACTGGGACCCCCGCCGCCAGCATGGCCCGGCGCGCGGCCGTCTTCTCCCCCATCGCACGGATGGCCGTCGCCGGCGGCCCGATCCATACGAGACCCGCCGACTCGACCGCGGTGGCGAAATCCGCGTTCTCGGCCAAGAACCCGTAGCCCGGATGGATCGAGCCCGCGCCCAGCCGACGCGCGGCACCGAGGATCCGCTCCGCGTCGAGGTAGGAGTCCCGGGCGGGGCCAGGGCCGATCTCGAGCGCCCGATCCGCGGCGCGCACGTGAAGCGCTCCCCTGTCAGCCTCCGAGAAGACGGCCGCGGTGGGCAGGCCCGCCTCGCGGCAGGCCCGCAGGACGCGGACCGCGATCTCCCCCCGGTTGGCGACCAGGACACGGCCCAGCGACCTCATCAGAGCGGGATGTTGCCGTGTTTTCGAGGCGGGTTAGCGTCGCGCTTCGAGCCGATCGCGCGGAGTCCTGCGATCAGGTGCACGCGGGTGTCGATCGGATCGATGACCGCATCGACGTACCCGCGCTCGGCCGCGACGTAGGGGTTGGCGAAACGCACCCGGAACTCCTCCGTCCTCTCCTCGAGAAGCGCCGCCGGGTCCTCGGCGCCCTCGATCTCCCGCTTCCAGAGGATCTCGACCGCGCCCTTAGGCCCCATGACCGCGATCTCCGCCGACGGCCACGCCAGGTTCAGATCGCCACGGATGTGCTTCGAGGACATGACGTCGTAGGCACCGCCGTACGCTTTGCGGAGGATCACGGTCAGCTTGGGGACCGTCGCCTCGCAATACGCGTACAGGAGCTTCGCGCCGTGCTTGATGATGCCTCCCCACTCCTGCGCCGTCCCGGGCAGGAACCCCGGAACGTCGACGAACGTGACCAAGGGGATGTTGAACGCGTCGCAGAACCGCACGAAGCGCGCGCCCTTGAGGCTCGCGTCGATATCGAGCACGCCGGCGAGCACGGCCGGCTGGTTGGCGACGATCCCGACC
>DASQEN010000188.1:0-9613 GCA_035633635.1 Gemmatimonadota bacterium
AACCTGCAGCTCTACGCGGGCATCGTAGAGAGCAAGCTCGGGCACCAGGAGCAGGCGATCCAGCATTATGACAAGGCGATCGAGCTGAACCCGGATGTCGAGAACGGTTACCTGTACCGGGCGCTGGC
Organism: Gemmatimonadota bacterium; assembly: GCA_035633635.1. Lineage (GTDB taxonomy): Bacteria > Gemmatimonadota > Gemmatimonadetes > JACCXV01 > JAHWKZ01 > JAICNR01. The sequence continues at coordinate 129 of DASQEN010000188.1, forward strand.
GAACAAGGAGCTGGGCAACACCGCGGCCTATACGCGGGATTGCGAGAAGGCCGGCCAGGGCGGCTGTGGCGAGAACCTCGCGGGCGAGGCGCTCCGCGAGGCCCACATCGCCCTGCAGGCGGGGCGCTCGGGCGCTGCGCTCGAGGCGCTGTCCAGGGCCTCGTCGCTGGGCGCGAGCTCCTGCGCCGTCGAGTACTACCGCGGCGACGCCTATTATCGGATGGGGAAGGGGCTCGAGGGCGAGAATAGCACGATCGCCCAGAATCAGCGCGCGAGGGAGATGTTCCAGGCCTCGATCAACCACCTGCAGAACGCCTGCGGGGACTACCAGTCCTACGCGCAGGGGCTGATCAGCAACGCGAACCAGTACATCACGCGCGTCGACGCGATCATCAAGAAGTTGGGCGGCAGCGGACGCTAGGCCCGCGTCGATAAGACGCTCGAGCCCGTCCACCCGTTCGTTGACAGGGGAGGGGCCCCGCCGTACCTTTTCCGACCCTGCACTCTCATCGGCCACTTCCAGTTACCATGGCGCGGGGCGGTAGTTCAGTTGGTTTAGAACGCCGGCCTGTCACGTCGGAGGTCGCGGGTTCGAGTCCCGTCCGCCCCGCCATTTCCAAAGGTGCCGATTCCTCTTCGAATGATTGCCCTGACCATTAGACCCGACGCCGCGTTTTGAGCGGTGAGTGCGTCTCGGTAGTGGGGGTCAGTCACAGGACCGCTCCGCTTGAGAGGCGGGAACGGTTCGCCCTGCAATCGGAGACCGGTCGCCGGATGCTGGCCGGCCTGGGCCCGGAGGCGTTTCTTCTCGTCACGTGCAACCGCACGGAGCTGTACGGCACCCGCCCCGCCGAAGCGCTCGAGTCCGCCCTGCTCGGAACGGCCGGTGGGGGTGACCCGGCAGATTTCTACCGGAAAACCGGAAGGGAAGCGGTCGGACACCTGTTCGCCGTGGCTGCGGGCCTGGATTCCATGGTCGTGGGCGAGCCGCAGATCCTGGGGCAGGTCAAGCGGGCCATGTCCGAGGCCCACGAGGAAGGAGCTCTCGGCGCGGTTCTCGGCGAGCTCGTGCGCCGCGCGATCGCCGTCGGCCGGCGGGCTCGCCGTGAGACCGACCTCGGCAAGGGGCTTCCCTCGATTCCCAAGGTGGCAACCGGGATGGTCCGGTTGGTCCTGGGGGATATTTCGGACCGAACGCTCCTCATCGTGGGGACGGGCAAGCTCGGCCATCAGACCGCCGGTCTTCTGCGCCGCTCCGGGGCGTCCGAGGTCGTGGTCATCAACAGGAGCCCCGAGGCGGCTCTTCGGCTCGCCGCGGAGATCGGGGGACGAGCGGCGGCCTTCGACGACCTCGACGGGCTGCTCCTCGACGCCGACATCGTCATCACGTGCACGGCGGCACCCGCCCCGATCCTGACCCGCGAACGCCTGGCGACGGCGATGTCCGCACGCCGGGAGCGCAAGCTCGTTCTGATCGACATCGCGGTCCCGAGGGACGTGGAGCCCGAGGCCCGTTCGCTGCGAGGAGTTCGACTCTACGATCTGGATGATCTCCGCGGCTGGGGGTCGTCCTCGCTGTCCCCCGAGACGATCGAGCGCGCGCATGCGATCGTCGACGAGGAGATCGCCGGCTTTCTGGCCTGGCAGGCTGCCCGGGCCGCCGTGCCCACGATTCAGGCGCTCCGCGAGCGGGCTGAGCGGATCCTGGAGGACGAGCTCGGGCGCCGCTCACCCGACCGAGCTGAAGAGCTGCGCGAGTTCGGACGCAGGCTGCTCAACAAGATCTTGCACGAGCCGCTCGTCCACCTGCGGGGGGGCGCGGCGTCCGAGGGGGAGGCGTACCTCTCGGTGGCGCGCGACCTGTTCGGCCTGGAGGGGGGCGAGAACGGGGTCCCGGATAGCGAGCGATGAGCTTCGTTCCGGCACGTGTCGGGACGCGGGGGAGCGCGCTGGCCATGGCCCAGACGACCCTGGTGGTCGAGAGGCTGCGAGGGCTCGGACTCGAGGTCGAGACCGTCCCGGTCAGCACCCACGGAGACCGCGCGCGCTCGGACGAGTCGATGATGCTCGAGCGCGGTGCGTTCGTGAAGGACCTCGAAGCTGCGCTTCTGCGTGGCGAGGTGGACCTGGCGGTCCACAGCGCCAAGGACCTTCCCACCAAAATCGCCGAAGGCACCACGCTTGCAGCGTTCCCCCCACGAGGGGATGCGCGCGACGCGCTGGTGAGCCGGAACGGCTCGCGGCTCGCCGATCTTCCCCGGGGCGCGCGGGTGGGGACGGAGAGCCCGCGCCGGCAGGCTTTCGTGCGACTCGCCCGCCCGGACCTGATCGTGGAGCCAATCCGCGGGAATGTGGACACCCGACTCGCCCGGCTCGACGCGGGAGAGATCGACGCGCTGGTCCTCGCAGCCGCGGGGCTCGAGCGATTGGGGCTGGCCGGCCGGATCGCCGAGGCGCTTCCGGTGGCGAGGATGATTCCAGCAGTGGGACAGGGTGCGCTGGCGATCCAGGCCCGCGCGGGAGATTCCTGGGCCGAGCGGGTGCGGGAGATCGACGATTGGGGCACACGCATGGAATTGACCGCGGAGCGCGCGTTCCTCTCCGCCATGGGCGGCGGCTGCCGCGCGCCGTTCGCGGCGCACGCGAGCTGGTCCCGGGGAGAGCTCGCCGTCGAGGCGGCGGCCCTGCGTCCGGATGGCGGGGCGATCCTGCGCGACCGGCTCGTGGGGTCGGACGAGGACGCGGTGGCGATCGGCGGGCGGATCGCCCGGCGGCTCCTCGAGCGCGGCGCCGCGAGCCTCGCGTTGGGGGCCGGGGCGTGAAGGGCTGGCGCGTCCTCGTAACGCGGCCCGACGCGGCCGCGCTCGCGCGTCGCCTGCGCGCCAGGGGTGCCGTGCCGATCGCGATTCCCATGATCGAGCTCCGAGGTGTCGACCCGGGCGGCCCACTGGACGCCGCGGCGCGAGGGATCGGCGATCACGGCTGGGTTGTCGTGACGAGCGCCAACGGCGCGCGGGCGCTGTTCGAGCGCCTTCGCACGCTGGACATCGAGCCGCCGGCGGGCTTGCGCTGGGCGGCCGTCGGCCCGGCCACCGCGGCCGCTCTCGAAGCGGAAGGGGTCCGCGTGGAGCGGGTGCCGGAAGCCGGCACGGGATCGTCGATCGCGGATGAGCTGGGCGAGCTGGCCGGCGTGAGCGTGCTCCTGCCGCGGACCCGAATCGCGTCCGATGAGCTGCCCTCGGCGCTGGCCGCCCGCGGAGCGATTGTCCATGACGTGCCGGCGTACGATACCGTGATCGGGCCGGAGAGCTCGCGCGAGCCACTGGTGCGAGCGCTCGACGCCGGGCTCCAGGCCGTCTTCTTCACGAGCGGCTCCACCGTTGAGGGGTTCTCCCGTCTGGCCGGGGATCCCCGCGCCGCGTTGTCCGGCGTGGCCACGGTCTGCATCGGGCCCGCCACCGCGCGCGCGCTGGAAGAGGTCGGCGTCGAGCCGTCGCGCGTCACGAGCGTCCGGTCGCCGGAGGCCCTGGTGGACGCACTTGAGGAGGTCGCCCATGCGCGAGCCTGAGTTCCCCGCGTTGCGGCTCCGTCGGCTCCGGCGGACGCCCGCCCTGCGCGCCCTGGTGAGGGAGACGCGGCTGACCCCCGAGCGGCTCCTGTGCCCGCTCTTCGTCCGCCCGGGCCAGGGGGTGCGCGAGCCGATCCCGTCGATGCCGGGTCAGTCCCGGCTTTCCGTGGACGAGCTGGTGGCGGAGGGCCGCGCGCTCGCCGATCTCGGGATCGGCGGCGTGATGCTCTTCGGCCTGCCCGAATCGAAGGACGCGCTCGGGACCGGCGCCTACGCCTCCGACGGCATCGTCCAGCGAGCGGCCGGCGCGCTCAAGGAAGACGGCTCGCCGCTCGTCATCGTGGCGGACGTCTGTCTTTGCGAGTACACCGATCACGGCCATTGCGGCGTGCTGGAGGACGGGGAAGTGGCGAACGACGCCACCCTGAACCTGCTAGCCCGAACCGCGCTCTCGCTGGCGGAGTCGGGCGCCGACCTGGTGGCGCCGAGCGCGATGATGGACGGCCAGGTGGCGGCCATCCGCAAGGCGCTCGACGAGAAAGCGCGCGCGGACACCCCGATCATGGCCTACTCCGCCAAGTACGCGTCGGCGTTCTTCGGACCGTTCCGCGAGGCGGCCGACTCGGCCCCCCGATCTGGAGACCGCCGCGGATACCAGATGGACCCTCCCAACGCCCGCGAGGCGATGCGCGAGATGGCCGCCGACCTCGCCGAGGGGGCCGACGTGCTGATGGTCAAGCCCGCGCTCCCCTATCTCGACGTGCTGCGGCGGGCGCGGGAGGAGTTCGACGCTCCCCTCGCCGCATATCAGGTGAGCGGGGAGTACTCGATGATCGTCGCCGCGGGAGAGCGCGGGTGGATCGATCGCCGGATGGTGGCGCTCGAGAGCCTGACCGCGATCGCGAGGGCGGGCGCCGACATCGTGATCACCTACTTCGCCAAAGAGGCCGCCGAGTGGCTGAGCTGAAGGATCGCCATTTCGTGCACGTGCTCGCGCTCGAGCTCGACCCCGCGTGGCGCCGCCGCACGCAGGAGGAGCGCCGCGCGGACGCCGAGGCGCTGCGCGCGGCCGCCGAGCGCGCCGGTGAGCGCGTCACGAGCTACACCTACTCGATGATCGGCACGCGCGCCGACGCGTCGCTCCTCTTCTGGCGGCTCGGATCGTCATTCGAGGACCTGGAGGAGACCGCGGCCCTCTTGCTACGTACGGGCCTAGGCGCGTGGTGCAGGATCGGCTACTCCATGATCGGCATCGTCCGGCCCTCGAGCTACGTCAAGGAGCGGACCCCGCAGGAGGAGGCGATGTTCACCGGCGATCGCAGCCGCTACATCATCGTCTACCCGTTCGTCAAGACGACCGACTGGTATCTGCTCGACGAGGACACGCGGCGGCGACAGATGTCCGAGCACATCCGCGTGGGACGGCAGTACCCCATGATCCAGCAGCTCCTGGCGTATTCGTTCGGCCTCGACGACCAGGAGTTCATCGTGGCCTACGAGACCGACGACCTCCAGGCGTTCCAGGATCTGGTGCGGGACCTGCGCGCGACCGAGGGGCGCCGGGCGACCGTGCGCGACACTCCCCAGCTCGTCGGCGTGCACCGGCCCCTCTCCGAGATCCTGGAGCTTCTCGGCGGGTGATCGCCGGAGGCGACACCAGCCCAGGACTGTTCGAGCGTGCGCGCGAGCTCTTCCCGGGCGGCGTGAACAGCCCGGTGCGTGCCTGGGGAGCGGTGGGGGGCACGCCGCGCTTCATCGCCCGGGCCGCGGGGGCCCGGGTGTGGGACGTGGAGGGGAACGAATACCTGGACTTCGTCGCGTCGTGGGGGGCGATCCTCCTCGGTCACGCGCACCCCGCGATCGTCGAGGCGATCCAGCGTGCGGCCGCCATGGGAACGAGCTTCGGTGCCCCGACGCCCGGCGAGGTTCATCTGTGCGAGCGAATCCGCCGTGCGATGCCCTCGGTCGAGCGCATGCGCTTCACGAGCTCGGGCACCGAGGCGGTCATGAGCGCGGTGCGGCTCGCCCGCGCCTTCACAGGGCGGTCCCGGATCCTCAAGTTCGCCGGCTGCTATCACGGCCATTCCGACGCGCTTCTCACGCAGTCCGGGTCGGGTGTCGCCACGCTCGGTCTACCCGGGAGCGCCGGAGTGCCGGCCGCGGCTACCGCGGACACCGTGGTGGCCCCCTACAACGACGTCGACGCCGTCGTCGCGCTCTTCGATCGGATGGGCGGGGAAATCGCGGCCGTGCTGGTCGAGCCGGTAGCCGCCAACATGGGGGTGGTCGCGCCGCGGCCCGGCTTCCTCGAGTCGCTACGCGAGCTCGCCACCCGGCACGGAGCGCTGCTCGTCTTCGACGAGGTGATCACCGGCTTCCGCCTCGGGCCCGCCGGCGCGCAGGGGCGCTTCGGGATCGAGCCCGACCTCACGTGCCTGGGGAAGGTCATCGGCGGCGGGCTGCCGGTGGGTGCCTTCGGTGGGCGCTCGGAGATCATGGCGCAGGTCGCGCCGGAGGGGCCGATGTATCAGGCCGGAACGCTGTCGGGAAACCCGCTCGCCATGGCGGCGGGCGGCATCGCGCTGGCCGCGCTGGCGGACCCGGCGGTCTACGTTGCTCTGGAGGTGCGGGCCTCGCGGCTGGCCGAGGGCCTGGCGGAGGCGGGTGAGGGCCGCATCAGCGTTCCCCGCGTGGGTTCGCTCCTGACCGTGTTCTTCACGGCTACGCCGCCGGAGGACTACGAACAGGCACGAGCGAGCGACACCGGGGCCTTCGCGCGCTTCTTCCACGCCATGCTGAAGCGCGGCATCATGCTGCCGCCGTCGGCGTTCGAGGCATGGTTTACGACCCTGGCACACGGCGACGACGAAGTCGACAGGGCGCTGGACGCCGCCCGAGAGGCGCTCCCCGAAGCCCTCGCATCCGCATGAACGAGAGATTTCTCCGTGCGTGCCGCGGCGAGCCCGTCGACGCGACGCCGGTGTGGTTCATGCGCCAGGCCGGCCGCTCGCTCCCCGAGTATCGAGCGGTGCGCGAGCGCCACGGCCTGCTCGAGATCACCCGCCTGCCGGAAGTGTGCGCCGATGTGACGCTCCAGCCTGTCGAACGGCTCGGGGTCGACGCGGCGATCCTCTTCGCCGACATCACGCTGCCGTTCGAGGGCCTGGGCTTCGCGTTCGAGATCCGCGAAGGCGTAGGCCCGGTCGTCTTCGAGCCGATCTCGCGCGCGGAGGACGTCGATCGCCTGCGGGCCTTCGATCCCGCGGAATGGGTGGCTCCGCTCCTGGAGGCGATCAGGCTCGTGCGCGAGCGGAGTCCGGTTCCCTTGATCGGGTTCGCCGGTGCGCCGTTCACGCTCGCGTCGTACCTCGTGGAGGGACGGCCGACGCGCGCGTTCGAGAAAGTGAAAGCGTTCATGCATACTGCGCCGGTCGCCTGGGACACGTTGATGAGCCGGCTCGTCGACGCAACCGTGGCGTATCTGACCGCCCAGGCCGAGGCGGGGGCCCAGGCCCTCCAGGTCTTCGACTCATGGGTCGGCGCTCTCTCGCCCCATGACTACCGTGCCTCGGTCCAGCCACACATGCGGCGCCTGTTCACCTCGCTCCCCGACGACATCCCCTCCATTCATTTCGGGACCGGAACGGCGGGTCTCCTGCCGTTCATGGCCGAAGCGGGCGGAGACGTGATCGGCGTGGACTGGAGGATCGACATCGACCGGGCGCGCTCGGCGGTCGGCGGGCGCCCCGTCCAGGGGAACCTCGATCCGATGCTCGCCGCTGGTTCCTGGGACGTGGCCGCGGCGCACGCGGGGTCGATCCTCGATGCCGCGGACGGGCGGCCGGGCCACGTGTTCAACCTCGGGCACGGGGTGCTGCCGCACACGCCCGTCGAAAACCTGCAGCGCTTGGTCGATCTTGTTCACGGGTGGCGTCGGTCTGCGTCGCGGGGAACGTCGCGGTGAGGAGCGCCGTTCTCGTGATGTCGTACGGGACGCCTGAACGGCTGGCAGACGTCGAGCCGTACTACACGCACATCCGTCGAGGGAGCCCGCCGCCCGCGGAGCTACTCGCTCAGCTGGTAGCGCGCTACGAGGCGGTTGGGGGACCCACCGGGCTCAACCGCATCACGCGCTCGCAAGCCGACGGGCTGGCGCTCGCGCTCGCTGGATTGGGGCACGACGTGCCGGTCTATACTGGCTTCAAGCACGTGGCACCGTTCGTCGGCGATACGGTCCGGAACATGGGGGCGGACGGGATCGACCGAGCGGTCGGGCTCGTGCTGGCGCCCCATTACTCGCTGCGTTCGATCGCCGAGTACGCGCGCTACGCCGAGGAGGCCCGACCAACCGGCCTAGATCTGGATGTCATCCGATCCTGGCACGATCACCCGGGGCTCGTCGCGTTCCTCGCCGCCCGGCTGCGCGAGGCGCTCGGACGGGCGGGGAGCTCTCCCGCGGTCGTCTTCACCGCCCACAGCGTGCCCGCCGCGGTCGCCGAGCAGGGCGATCCCTATCCCGATCAGCTCCGGAAGACGTGCGATCTCGTGGCGGCGGCCGCGGGCGTCGAGCGATGGGAGTTCGCGTTCCAGAGCGCGGGGCGGACCGCGGATCCATGGCTCGGGCCGGACGTGCTCGAGATGATCGGGACGATCGCCGATCGTGGCGACGAGGGCGTGGTCGTGCAGGCGATCGGGTTCGTGGCCGACCATCTGGAGACTCTCTATGATCTCGATATCGAGGCGCGGCGGGCGGCGGAGTCGAGAGGCATGTCGTTCACGCGCGCCGCGATGCCGAACGACGATCCCGAGTTCGTGGGTGTGCTCGCTCGGGTGGTGGCGGCGAGGTTGTGACCAGCGTGGTATTCGTGACGTGCTCGACCCTATAGACTGGAACGATCGGGAGGAGGGAAATGGGACTTCTGACACGGGCCATAGTGTGGCGCTGGCTCGCGCGCTGGCTCATGCGCGGCAGCCCGTGGGCCGTCGTCGCCAAGCTTGCGACCGTCGGGGCGATCGGAGCGTGGCGCTACAACCGGAAGCGGAAGACCGAAGGACAGGATCGCCGGCGGATCGAGGCAGAGTACGAGGTGCTGGGGCCCGAGCGCATCGCCCCGGTCGCGCGGCCGCCGCAGGAACTGCAAGCCCGTTCGGAGGGTACGGGGTTTCGGGAGGTCGACGAAGGCCCCACATCGTCCAGATAGTTTTCATGGCAAGGAGGACAGAATGAGGCAGAAGATCAAGATTCTGGCCGGCGCGTTCGCGCTCCTCGCGAGCGCCGGTTCGCTGGCGGCGCAGGAGGCCGACACGACGGCGCCTGCCGTCGAAGCGCCCGCCGCGGAAGCGCCAGCCGACGAAGCCGCGGTCGAAGGCGCGCCGGCAGCCGAGGCCCAGCCCGCGCACGATTGGGAGTTCGCGCTGTATTCCGGTGATCTGACTCAAGCGTCGGGCAAGGTGATGGTCACCGAAAACGAGGATAAGAATGACTTTGTTGTCGTCGCGAGCGGGTTGCCCCCTGTTGATTCGTTGGATCAGGACGACATGGACGTCAACGCCTATACCGTCTGGATAGTTCCAGGTCGGGACAAAGTCATTGAATCAGTGCTTGCTGGTGTGCTTTTGGTGTCCCCGGACGGGGGTGCGCATTTCGAGGGATCGACCGATCTCGAGAACTTCGGAGTCGCAATCGCAGCGACATCCGATGGAGCTCCCAGTCAGATAGCCCGGCCAATTGTGCTCAGCGGAATACCGAAGGAAGCAGAGACCGCCGAGGTCGTCGAGGATGTTGCGGAGGAGGTCGAGGAAGTCGTGGAAGAAGCCGCGGACACCGCCGAGAACGTGGCCGAGGAGGTCGAGGACGCGGCCGACGGGACGACGGAGGCGGAGGCCGCCGAAGCCGCCCAGCAGGAGCCTGATACCA
>DASQEN010000189.1:0-6795 GCA_035633635.1 Gemmatimonadota bacterium
GGCAGCGGCAAGTCAACGCTCGCCAAGGTGCTGACTGGCCACCCCGCCTACGAGGTGACCGAGGGGAGGGTCCAGTTCCGCGGCGAGGATTTGCTCGAGCTGGCCGTCGACGAGCGCGCCCGCAAGGGCCTCTTCCTCGCGTTCCAGTACCCGAGCGAGGTCCCGGGCGTCACGATCGCCCAGTTCCTGCGCCAGGCGAAGATCGCGCGCACCGGCGCGGAGATCGGCGTGTTCGACTTCTACGACGACCTGAAGAAGTCGATGGACCTGCTCCAGGTCGACGAGAAGTTCGCCGAGCGGTACGTCAACGAGGGGTTCTCGGGCGGCGAGAAGAAGCGGAACGAGATCCTCCAGATGGCCATGCTGACGCCCGCGCTCGCGGTCCTCGACGAGACCGACAGCGGCCTCGACATCGACGCGCTCAAGATCGTCTCCAGCGGCGTCAACACGCTGCACCAGGAGCTCGGCGACATGGGCGTCCTGATCATCACGCACTACCAGAGGATCCTGAACTACATCACCCCCGACTTCGTGCACGTCATGGTAGCGGGCCGGATCGTCCGTTCGGGCGGCAAGGAGCTCGCGCACCAGCTCGAGGCCGAGGGTTACGACGCGGTCCGCGGCGAGCTCGCGACCGCGTAAGAAGGGAAAGGAGCGAACAGCATGCCCATCGACACGAACGTCACGGCGCTGAACCTCGACGACTACAAGTACGGGTTCAAGGACCCGGACAACTACGTCTTCAAGTCCGAGAAGGGCCTCTCGAAGAAGGTCGTCGAGATGATCTCGGGGATGAAGGAAGAGCCGGAGTGGATGCTCAAGTTCCGGCTCAGGGCCCTCGAGATCTACATGAAGAAGCCGGTCCCCACGTGGGGCGCGGACCTCTCGGGCCTCAACATGGACGAGATCTACTTCTACATAAAGCCGTCCGAGAAGGAAGGCCGCTCGTGGGAGGACGTCCCCGAGGACATCAAGCGCACGTTCGACCGGCTGGGCATCCCCGAGGCCGAGCGGAAGTCGCTGGCCGGCGTGGGCGCCCAGTACGAGTCCGAGATGGTGTACCACAAGATCAAGGACGAGCTGGCCGACCAGGGCGTGATCTTCGACTCGATCGAGGACGGGCTCAAGAACCATCCCGACCTGTTCCGCAAATACTTCGCGACCGTGATCCCGCCGCACGACAACAAGTACGCCGCTTTGAACTCCGCCGTGTGGTCCGGCGGGTCCTTCATCTACGTGCCGCCGGGCGTCGACGTCGACATCCCGCTCCAGGCGTACTTCCGCGTGAACTCGGAGAATCTGGGCCAGTTCGAGCGCACGCTGATCATCGCCGACGAGGGCGCCAAGCTCCACTACATCGAGGGCTGCACGGCGCCGACCTACTCGACCGACTCGTTCCATTCCGGCGTGATCGAGATCATCGTGAACAAGGGCGCGAACGTGCGCTACACGACGATCCAGAACTGGTCGAACAACATGTACAACCTCGTCACCCAGCGGGCGCGGGTGGCCGAGGACGCGCGGATGGCGTGGCTGGACGGCAACCTCGGCTCCAAGGTCACGATGAAGTACCCGTCGTGCTACCTGATGGAGAAGGGCGCCTCGGGCGAGATCATGTCGATCGCCTACGCCGGCCCCGGGCAGCACCAGGATGCCGGCGGCAAGATGGTCCACGCCGCGCCGTACACGACCAGCGAGATCGTGTCGAAGTCGATCTCCAAGGGGCAGGGCCGCTCGACGTACCGCGGGCTGGTCCAGGTCCAGAAGGGCGCGCACCACGCGAAGTCGAACGTCGAGTGCGACGCGCTTCTCCTCGATCCCGAGGCGCGGACCGACACCTACCCGTACATCGAGATCGACCAGAACGATGCGTCGATCGGCCACGAGGCGACGGTCACCAAGATCGGCGACGAGCAGCTGTTCTATCTGATGCAGCGCGGGCTCGCCAAGGACGAGGCGCGGACGATGATCGTGCGCGGCTTCATCGAGCCGATCTCCAAGCACCTGCCGCTCGAGTACGCGGTGGAGCTGAACCGGCTGGTGGAGCTCGAGATGGAGGGGTCGGTTGGGTAGCCGGAAGAGCCCCCGGGGCGGCGCGAAGAGGACGAGCCGCTGACCGAAGAGGATCTGCAGGCGCTGGCGGAGTCAGACGCCGAGATGCAAAGAGGCGAGTACCTCACCCACGAGGAAGTCCGGCGACTCTGGCTGGGCGAGCGAGCGTGATCTGGGAGGTTCGCTGGACGCGGCGGGCCGCGAAGGAGCGTGCCCGGCTAGATGCTAAAACCCCGCGGGAGTGGTCGTAGCAGGCTAGAGGAGGGGCTCAATTGAGTGATCAACCTAAGAACCGGCTCCATGAACTGATCGACGAGCTACCCGATAGCGAGGTCGATACCGCCGAGCGCATACTCGAGGTTCTCCGGAACGCCGCTGCGGATCGGTTTCTTCGAGTCGTGGACGCGGCTCCGTACGATGACGAGCCGGACGACGATGACTTCGATGGCGGTTTGACCGAGGCCCGATCCGAGAACTCGATTTCCCACGAAGAGGCTCGTCGCCAGGTGCTGGGAGAGTGATCGACTTTGCCTTCCAGGTTCGCTGGATGCCACGGGCGATCAAGGATCTGAAGCGGCTACCGAAGCGCGACAGCCGCAGAGTGATGGACGCGGTGGAGCGATTCGCCCGCACGAACGACGGTGATGTCCAGCAGCTGACGGATGTCGATCCTCCGGAGCATCGATTGCGGGTCGGAGACTATCGAGTGCGATTCAATCTGGACCGACCGGGAAGGATCCTGACCGTCCTGCGGGTGCTGCCTCGCGACAAGGCGTACCGAGTGCGGGAAGTCCAGGATTCATACGGAACCAGGGAGGGGATTCTAGTCCCATGACAGCGAAAGCCACCGTAATCGCCGACATCGAGACCGCGCCATCGGTCCGGGGCGAGATCGGCCCCGAGACCGTGGAGGCGATCGTCGCGGAGCGCGGCGAGCCGGAATGGATGGCCGCCCGCCGCCGCGAGGCGTGGGAGGTCTATCGCGAGACCCCGATGCCGACGACGAAGACGGAGCAGTGGCGCTACACGGACCTCGCGAAGATCGGGTGGCAGGAGCTCGCGATGCGGGACCCGAGCCCGCCGTCGCCGGTCGGCTCCCGCCAGAAGATCCCGGCCGAGATCGCGGCCGCGTTCACGCTGGGCGAGGAATCGGCCGCGTGGGCGGTCCAGCAGAACGGCGTTCAGATCTGGAGCGAAGTGCCCGAGGAGCTGCGCGCGAAGGGCGTCCTGTTCCTCGACTTCGCGACCGCGGTCGCCGAGCACCCCGAGATCCTCCAGACCTGGTTCATGACCAGTGCGGTGCCGCCTACGTTCGGGAAGATGGCCGCGCTCCACGGCGCGTTCGTCTCGGGCGGGACGGTCGTCTACGTGCCGGACGGGGTCGAGCTCGAGCTGCCGCTCACTGTCTACCGCTGGATGGATATCGAGAACGCCGCGCTCTTCCCGCACACGCTCCTGATCGCGGGCGCGAACTCGAAGGTCACGTACGTCGAGGAGTGCGCCTCGCCTTCGCGCGCCCAGGAGGGGCTCGCGATGAACTGCGGGGTGGCCGAGATCATCGCTGGCGAGGGTTCGCAGGTCCGCTACACGATCGTCCAGCAGTGGGGCCGCCACGTATTCCACTACCAGGCGAACCGCGTGTTCGCCGGCAAGGACTCGCGCGTCCAGACCGTGCTGGTGACGCTGGGCGCGAAAGTCGCCCGCTCGGACGTCGAGTGCGACCTCCAGAACCCGGGCGCGGAGTCCGAGATGCTGGGGATCTACCTGGCCGACGACCACCAGCACTTCGACCACTACACCTATCAGCTCCACCAGGCGCCGAGCGCGCGGAGCGACCTCCTGTACAAGGGGGCGCTCAAGGACAGGTCGCGGTCGGTCTTCCGCGGGATGATCCGGGTCATGAAGGGCGCCCAGCAGACCGACGCCTACCAGACCAACCGCAATCTGATCCTCTCCGAGGACGCACACGCGGACTCGCTGCCGAACCTCGAGATCGAGGCCGACGACGTGCGCTGCTCCCATGCCGCCACGATCGGCCAGCAGGACGAGGGGCAGCTCTTCTACCTCATGAGCCGCGGCCTCACCCGCGAGAAGGCCGTCAAGCTGATCGTCATGGGGTTCTTCGAGGAGGTGCTGGGGCGGATCCCGGTCGAGGGGCTGCATAAGCGGCTCAGCGAGGTCATCGAGAGGAAGCTCGGCTAGTGGCCGAGTTCGTAAAGGTGGGGGTCGTGGAGGAAGTCCCCGAGGGCGAGATGAAGGGTTGGGTCGTGAACGAGGTCCGGGTCGGCGTCGCGAACGTCGAAGGCGACTACTACGCGTTCCACGACTGTTGCACCCACCAGCAGTACACGTTGACCGACTCGTTCCTGATGGGCGACCGGCTGACCTGCGACTTCCACGGCGCGTCGTTCGACATCCGGACCGGCGAGGTCAAGGCGCTCCCCGCGACGAAGCCGCTGCCGATGTTCGAGGTCGAGGTGCGGAACGGCGGGCTCTGGGTGGCCGTCCCCGACCCCGACGAGATCGACATGCCGCCGGAGTGACGACGAAGACCACGACCGACACCACTCGAACCACCGCGCAGACCCCGGCCCCCGAGATTGAGCCGCTCGACCCCGAGGCCCTGAAGGTCCAGTTCCCCGCGCTCCAGCAGACCGTCCACGGCAAGCCGCTCGTCTATCTCGACAGCGCCGCGTCGTCCCAGAAGCCGCGGTGCGTGATCGACGCGATCTCCCACTACTATGAGCACGACCACGCGAACGTCCACAGGGGCACCCACGAGCTCGCGATCCGCGCCACGAATCAGTACGAGGATGCGCGCGGCAAGGTCGCCCGGTTCCTCGGCGCCCCGCGCCACGAGGAGATCGTGTTCACGAAGGGGACGACCGAGTCGATCAACCTGGTCGCGTGGGCTTGGGGGCGGGCGAACCTCGCGCACGGCGACGCGATCGCGGTCACCGAGATGGAGCATCACTCGAACCTCGTGCCGTGGCACCTGGTTGCCGGCGCGACCGGCGCCGAGATCCGCGCAATCCGGATGACCGACGACGGTCAGCTGGACCTCGACTCGCTGGACGACTGCCTGCGCGACGGAAAGGCAAAGATCGTCGCCTTCCAACACGTCTCGAACGCGCTCGGGACGATCCACCCGGTCGAGGAGATCACGCGCCGGGCCAAGGAGGCCGGGGCCGTGGTCCTGATCGACGGCGCACAGGCCGCGCCCCAGATGCCGGTCGACGTACGGGCGATCGGCTGCGACTTCTACGGGATCAGCGGCCACAAGATGTGCGGCCCAACCGGGATCGGGGTGCTGTGGGGGCGGAGGGAGCTGCTCGAGTCGATGCCCCCCTACCAGGGCGGCGGCGAGATGATCGACCAGGTGTGGGTCGACCGCTCCACCTACCGGAAGCCGCCGCAGAAGTTCGAGGCCGGCACCCCACCGATCGCGGGCGCGATCGGCCTAGGCGTCGCCGTCGACTTCCTGACTGGCATCGGCATGGATCGGATCCACGAGCACGAGAAGCGGCTCGCGCGGCTCGCGCTCGAGCGCCTGGCTGCCGAGTTCGAGGACATCCGGCTCTACGGACCCGGCCCCGAGATCCCCCGCGCCGGTGTCATCAGCTTCACGCTGGCCGACATCCATCCCCACGACCTCGCCACGATCCTCGACCACGAGGGCATCGCGATCCGCGCGGGCCATCACTGCTGCCAGCCGCTCATGCGGCGACTCGGGGTATCAGCCACAGGACGCAGTTCGTTTTACATCTACAACGTCGAAGATGATCTAGATGCCTTGGTCGGGGGCTTTGTGAAGGCGCGAAAAGTGTTCGAAATCACAACTAGCGCCACGAACTAGGAGACCTCCGTTGGCAGGCTGGAGGGAGAGCCTCTGCTTTGCAAGCAGAAGGTCGCCGGTTCGATTCCGGTTGCCTCCACCGCAGGTGACCTGTCAAGGTAACAGGCACGGTTACAAAGAACGTGCCTGTCTGTCCTCCTCCCACCTGGGGGTCAAACATAACCAAGGTGCTTCAGTGTCGGTCAGCTTTGGTTACTATCCAATGAACCGGCTTGGGCTTCACTTAAGAATCTTGCATCAATCCGAACGTCATATCTATGGTTGACCAGTGACCAGAGATACAAGCCGGACTGAAGAAGAAATTCGAGATCGTCATCGACCCTCTCAAGTCGAGAGGCATCGACATTATGATGAACGATATCATGCCGCAGTAGGTCGAGGGTGCTTAGTCGATTGCGATCGAAGCAGAAGCCCCTGATGCCCGGAAACACCGGGGATGGCCTACAGACCTCTAATAGGCGGTCACACCTTAATAGCAGGGGCTCCCGTTCAAGAGACGAGAGGTAGCGGGCAAGCTTTTCGGTGACAACGGCATCCCGACCTCTTTGCCTGAGATCGCCTAATGTGATCTGCTTTCTATCGAGGTAACGTTCCCAAGCCTCTTGTGAGGAAAACGCAACGATCCAACAGAGTTCACTAACCGCAGCGTCCAAGGCAGAGTGCGCGAATACTATTGTCGCCGAATTCACGCCGAGTTGATACGTCGCGAGTTGACTTGCCGTAATCCGTTCGAGTAAACCCGCTGCACCACCTAGGCTATTAAGGGCGGCTTCACCACCGACGAGAATTTGGTCAAAATCTGGGTCCCTGAGTAACTCTGAGACGAGGGTTAGGGATCGGTCTCGAAGGTGTTCCTCTGCATTCGGAAGGCCGGCTTGAGAGATGCG
>DASQEN010000190.1:0-15193 GCA_035633635.1 Gemmatimonadota bacterium
GTCGACCCTGTCGACGGCGATCAGCTCTTCGCCATCGGGCGCGTCGTCCAGACCCAGCGGCTGGATGACCAGGAGCTTGTAGTCGACGAGCTCGGGGTCCTTGTCCGCTGAGGTCACCGAACCGGTCACGCGCGCGAGGATCATGGGGCACCCGACGTCGAGGTGCCGTCCTCCAGGTCGACCTTGTCCACCTTGCCGACGATCGCGGCGTCGACGGCGCAGAAGGAGTCGCGCAGGGGGAGCGCGGCTTCGCGGCTGGTCACGTAGTAGACCCACTCGCCGCGGCCGTACTGGCCGGCGTCGACCGCCACGAGCGGCGACCCGGAAGCCCTGCCGCGGGCGTCGGTGGGCTCGATCCACAAGAGCGGGTAGCCCTGCAGCGGACGGATCTTGGCGGTGGCGACGAGCGGTCCCAGAACGCGCGCGAAGTGCATGCGGGGAGAGTAGAGGGCCGGCGTTCCCCCGTCAACCCTGCGTATTTCCTGCCATAAAGGCAGGTTTTCTGGCGGCACGGCCCTTGCTTCGAACGAAGGGATCCGCGCACCAGGCTGACATCCCGACATAGAGAGGTGTCCCATGAGCAAGGTCATCGGAATCGATCTGGGAACGACGAACTCGGTGGTGGCGGTCATGGAGGGCGGCGATCCGGTCGTCATCCCCAACGCCGAGGGCTCCCGGACCACCCCGTCGGTCGTGGCGTTCACCAAGGACGGCGAGCGGCTGGTGGGCCAGGTGGCCAAGCGCCAGGCGATCACCAACCCCCAGAACACGATCTTTTCGATCAAGCGGTTCATGGGGCGCCAGTTCTCGGAGGTCCAGACCGAGACCGAGCAGGTGCCGTACGAGATCGTCTCCGGCAAGAGCGGCCAGGTCGAGGTAAAGATCCAGGAGAAGACGTTCACCCCACCCGAGATCTCGGCCATGATCCTCCAGAAGATGAAGCAGACCGCCGAGGACTACCTCGGGCAGAAGGTCAACCAGGCGGTCATCACGGTGCCGGCCTACTTCAACGACAGCCAGCGCCAGGCCACCAAGGACGCCGGCAAGATCGCGGGCCTCGAGGTGCTCAGGATCATCAACGAGCCGACGGCCGCATCGCTGGCCTACGGCCTCGACAAGAAACACGACGAGAAGATCGCGGTCTATGACCTCGGCGGCGGGACGTTCGACATCTCGATTCTCGAGCTCGGCGAGGGCGTGTTTGAGGTCAAGGCCACGAACGGAGACACGCACCTCGGCGGCGACGACTTCGACCAGCGCGTGATCGACTGGATCACGCAGGAATACAAGAAGCAGGAGGGCATCGATCTCAAGAAGGACCCGATGGCGTTGCAGCGAATCAAGGAAGCGGCCGAGAAGGCCAAGATGGAGCTCTCCTCGACCCAGCAGACCGACATCAATCTGCCGTTCATCACGGCCGACCAGTCAGGCCCCAAGCACCTGCACCTGACTCTCACGCGCGCCAAGTTCGAGCAGCTGGTCGACGACCTGATCGAGCGTACGGTGGGGCCCTGCAAGAAGGCGCTCCAGGATGCCAGCCTGTCGCCGGAACAGATCGACGAGGTCATCCTCGTCGGCGGCTCGACCCGCATCCCGAAGGTCCAGGAGACGGTCAAGAAGCTGTTCGGCAAGGAGCCCCACAAGGGCGTCAACCCGGACGAGGTCGTGGCCGTGGGCGCGGCGATCCAGGGCGGCGTGCTGGCGGGCGACGTCAAGGACGTGCTGCTCCTCGACGTGACCCCGCTGTCGCTCGGCATCGAGACGCTCGGCGGTGTCATGACCGCGCTGATCTCACGGAACACCACGATTCCCACGAAGAAGACCGAGGTGTTCTCCACCGCGGAGGACAACCAGACGACGGTCGAGATCCACGTGCTCCAGGGCGAACGCGAGATGGCGACCGGGAACAAGACGATCGGCCGCTTCCAGCTGACGGGGATCCCGCCGGCGCCACGAGGAATCCCGCAGATCGAGGTCACGTTCGACATCGACGCGAACGGGATCCTGCACGTGTCGGCCAAGGACAAGGCGACCGGCAAGGAGCAGAAGATCCGCATCGAGGCCTCGAGCGGGCTGTCCGAGGGCGAGATCGAGCAGATGGTCCAGGACGCCGCATCCCACGCGACCGAGGACAAGGAGCGCCGCGCCCGCGTGGAGCTCCGCAACAAGGCCGATTCGCTCGTCTACTCGACGGAGAAGAACGTGAAGGACCTCGAGGACAAGATCTCCGGCGACCAGAAGGCGAAGATCGAGGCCGCCATGGAGCGGACGCGCGAGGCGCTCAAAAAGGACGACGACAAAGAGCTGCAGTCGGCCATGGACGACCTCCAGCAGCATTGGCACCAGGTCGCCACGCAGGCCTACCAGGCGACGGGCACGGGGGCGGAAGCCGGCGCGGCCGGTTCCCCAGGCGAGGAGCCGGCGGCGGAGGTGAAGGACGAGGGCGTGATCGAAGCCGACTACGAGGTCGTCGACGAAGAGAAGTAGCCGGGCAGGGAACACCGGGGACGCGCGGACCGTATAATCCTGCACGGGCGCATCGCGCCGATCGGCGCCCGGCTTGCTCAATCCGAGAATCTCTTTCAGGAGGCTCGAATCCGGATGCTCAATCCCATCAGGACCAAGCTCACGGTACTCATCGCCGGGCTGGCTTGCCTGGGCATCGGGGTGCTGTTCGCTTCTACTCTGGAATGGACGCCGACCACGCTGGCCACACAGAGCGGAACCGCAAGCGCGCCGACGACCCGGGCTTCCCTTCGTGAGACCGGCAACGCGTTCATCGAGATCGCCCAGACGGTCACGCCGGCCGTGGTCTCGATCCGCGGTCAGCAGAGGGTCAGCCGACAGGAGCTGATGCCCGACCTCGGGCCGTTCGACCGGTTCTTCCAGCACCCTCCGCGCGAGGGTGATGGCGAGGGAGAGGGCGTTCCGGAAGACATGTTTCGCCGGAGCGGCGGCTCGGGCGTCATCATCCGCTCCGACGGCTACATCCTGACCAACAACCATGTCGTCGAGGGCATGGAGGGGATCGAGGTCATCCTGAACGACCGACGCTCGTTCGACGCCGAGGTCGTGGGGGCGGACCCCTCCACCGACGTGGCCGTGATCAAGATCGACGCAAACGATCTTCCCGCCGCGCACCTGGCGTCGGACGACGGGGTGCAGGTCGGCGAGTGGGTGCTCGCGCTGGGGAACCCGTTCGGCCTCGACTTCACGATGACGGCGGGGATCGTCAGCGCGATCGGGCGCGGCACTCTCGGCATCATCGACCGCGGCGACAACCCGTACGCGATCGAGAACTTCATCCAGACCGACGCGGCCATCAATCCGGGCAACTCCGGCGGACCGCTGGTCGACATCGACGGCCAGGTAATCGGGATCAACACGGCGATCGCGTCGCGGACAGGCGGCTATCAGGGGTACGGGTTCGCGATCCCGATCTCGATCGCGCGCCGGGTGGCCGAGCAGCTGATCGACACCGGCGAGGTGCGTCGCGCCGTGCTGGGCGTCCAGATCCAGGGCGTCACGCCGCTCGATCAGGAGGCGCTCGGCCTGCCCTCGATCGCGGGTGTTCGGATCGACGGCTTCACCGATCTGCCCGGGCAGGAGAACCCGGCCCGCGAGGCGGGGCTGGAGCTCCAGGACGTCGTGCTGGAGGTGGCCGGCAAAGCCGTGTCCACCCCCAGTGAGCTGCAGGAGGCGATCGCCTTCCATCAGCCGGGCGACGTCGTCGAACTGATCGTGTGGCGGGACGGGGATCGGACGAGCGTGAAGGTCAAGCTCGGAGAGCGCCCGGCGACACGCGAGCAGCCGGCCCTGGCGTCCCGTGACGAAGAGGTGGGGGCGGGCGAGGGAACCGTGCACGAGTCGTCGCTCGGGATGGACGTCCAGGACCTCACCCCGCGCATGCGGAAGACGATCGTCCAGCGGCTGAACCTTGCCAGCGACAGGATCCCGGAGGGCGTCTTCATCCGGGACATCGAGTCGCTCGGGGCCGCCGAGGATGCCGGCATCGGCGAAGGAGGGATCGTCACCCAGGTGGGCGACCAGCGGGTGAAGAACCTCGAGGAGTACCGCGCGGCGGTGTCCGACCTCGAGCCGGGTCAGATCATCTACCTCCGGATCTACTACCCCCAGGGCGACAGCCAGCTCTTCCGGGCGCTGCGCGTCCCGGGCTAGCCCGGGGCCCGAGTAGCGGCGGGCGTCCAGCCGGCGCCCGCCGCTATATTTCGGCGATCGCGCCCTTGCCCCACCCAGCGCGAGAGTGGTGGAACTGGTAGACACGCAAGCCTTAGGAGCTTGTGGCTTCGGCCGTGGGGGTTCGAATCCCTCCTCTCGCACCAGATCCGATCGGAAGACTTCGATGGCCGACGAGAGCGGAACGGAGACGATCGACGTCCAGGTCGAGGTCGAGGACCTGGAACGCTGGCGGCGTCGCCTCGCGCTCACCGTCCCCGCCGGAGTCGCCGGGCGCATCCGGGACCGGCACGTGCGCGAGCTTGCCCGCCGTGCCCGTCTCAAAGGGTTCCGGCCCGGCAAGGCGCCCGCGCGCCTGGTCGAGAAGCACTACGCCCAGGAGATCGAGGAGGAGGTCCTCAAGGACCTGATCCGCGAAGGCTACGAGGCCGGCGTGGCGCGTCACGGCCTCGATCCGATCTCTCCTCCGCGCGTCCACGGGGTCCACTGGACGCCCGACGGCGCGCTGACCTTCACGGCCGAGGTCGACGTCCGCCCCGAGATCGAGCTGGGGCGGACGACAGGCTTCCGCGTGGAGGCCAGGCGGCATCGGGTGACCGACGAGGACCTCGAGCGTGTCCTCGACCGCCTGCGCGAGGAGCGCGCCGACTGGCTTCCGGTCGAGCGGCCCGCCGCGGAGGGCGATCTCGTCGTCTTCGACTCGGTTCCCCTCGATGCCGAGGGCTCGCCGCGCCCGAGCGAGCGGGTGGAGAACCACAAGGTCGTCCTGGGCCACGAGGCGCTCCTGCCCGACTTCGAGGCCGGACTTCAGGGCGCGCTGCCCGGGCAGGAGAAGACGATCCGCGTCGGCTTCCCCGACGATCACCCCAACGAGGCGCTGCGCAGGACGATCCGCGAGTTCCGGGTTTCGATCTCGGAGGTTCGCGAGCGCCGGCTTCCGGAGCTCGACGACGCGTTCGCCTCCGAGATCGGGCGATTCGAATCGCTCGACAAGGCACGGGCGAAGATCCGCTCCAACCTCGAGGAGGAGGTGGAGCAGCAGTCGCTCCGCGAGGTGAACGAGGCCTTGATCGACGAGATCATCTCGGCCAACGAGATCGACCTGCCGGAGAGCATGATCGACCGGTATCTGGCGAACATGATGTCGGACCAGGGCGGCCCCCTGGGCGGGAGGGTCCCCGCAGAACGCCAGGAGGAGCTCACCCGGGTGCTAAGACCCGGGGCCGAGCGCGCGCTGCGCCGCTACTATATCTTGGAGCGCGTGGCGGAGCGGGAGGGCCTCGAGGCCACCGACGAGGACGTCCGAACCTCCGGGATCGAGTGGTCCGGAGACACGGACGATCTCAAGTTCCACCTGACGATGGAGCGGGTGTTCGCCTGGCTGCGCGAAGGGTCGGAGATCACCACGGTGGAGGCGTAGCGGTGGGAACCCGCCCCCTTCACTCCCTGTATTAATGATATGAAGGCCGGAAGAGGAGAGACCCGATGCCCTTGATCCCCATCGTCGTGGAGCGAACCGGACGCGGAGAGCGATCGTACGACATCTACTCGCGGCTGCTCAAGGACCGGATCGTGTTCCTCGGCACCCCGATCAACGACGAGATCGCCAACCTGGTGATCGCGCAACTGTTGTTCCTTCAAGCCGAGGCTCCCGAGAAGGACATCCACCTGTACATCAACAGCCCCGGTGGCGTGGCTTCCGCGGCGCTGGCAATCTACGACACCATGCAGTATCTGGAGTGCGACGTCTCGACGATGTGCATGGGGATGGCCGCCTCGGCGGGCGCGCTCCTGCTCGCATCCGGGAGGAAGGGCAAGCGCTACGCGCTGCCCCACTCACGCGTCATGATCCACCAGCCGCTGGGCGGCGCGCAGGGCCAGGCGACCGACATCGAGATCCAGGCGCGGGAGATCCTGCACCTCAAGGAGCAGCAGATCGAGATCCTCGCGAAGCACACGGGCAAGGACACCGACCGGCTGCGGCAGGACATGGAGCGGAACTTCTGGATGAGCGCCGAGGACGCCCAGGAGTACGGCATGGTTGATGCAGTTTTGACCCACCGGGAGCAGAAGGGCCCCAGCGGGAACGGGGCCAGCGGCGACGGAAGAGCGCCCGAGCGGGACGAAGCAACCGTCGAGGAGACCGGAAAGGCCTAGGGATGGCAAGCGGATACGACAGCCGTGGCGGCAGGGGCTCCGACGAGCTGCGCTGCTCCTTCTGCGGGAAGAGCAAGGAGCACGTGCAGAAGTTCATCTCGGGCCCGTCCGTCTACATCTGCAACGAGTGCATCAAGCTCTGCAATGAGATCCTCCAGGAGGAGGCGCTGCAGGGCCAGGCCGCGCCGCTCCAGGAGCTGCCTATCCCGACCGGCATCAAGTCCCACCTCGACCTGTACGTGATCGGGCAGGAGGACGCCAAGCGAAGCCTGGCGGTCGCGGTCTACAACCACTACAAGCGGATCAACTCGCGCGTCGAAGACGACGTCGAGATCGAGAAGTCGAACATCCTCCTGATCGGCCCCACCGGCGTGGGCAAGACGCTCTTGGCCCAGACGCTGGCGCGGGTCCTCCAGGTCCCGTTCACGATCGCCGACGCCACCACGCTCACCGAGGCAGGCTACGTCGGCGAGGACGTGGAGAACATCATCGTACGGCTGCTCCAGGCCGCCAACTACAACGTGGCGGAGGCCGAGCGCGGGATCATCTACATCGACGAGATCGACAAGATCGCGCGCAAGAGCGAGAACCCCTCGATCACCCGCGACGTCTCCGGCGAGGGCGTGCAGCAGGCGCTCCTGAAGATCCTCGAGGGAACGGTCGCGTCGGTCCCCCCGCAGGGCGGTCGCAAGCACCCCCAGCAGGAGTACATCCAGGTCGACACGAAGAACATCCTGTTCATCTGCGGCGGGGCGTTCGACGGGCTGGAGAAGATCATCCTGCAGCGGACCGACGCGCAGGTGATCGGCTTCCAGAGCGCTTCCCGGGGTCTGGTCGCCCCGTCCGAGCGGACGCGCGAGATCATGCAGCAGGTCGAGCCGGAGGACCTCATCCACTACGGCCTGATCCCCGAGCTCGTCGGCCGGTTGCCCGTCGTCGCGAACCTCGATCCGCTCGACGCCGACACGCTGGTGGAGATCCTGCAGAAGCCGAGGAACGCGCTGCTCAAGCAGTACCAGCGGCTGTTCGACATGGAGGACGTCGCGCTCACCTTCCAGAAGGAAGCCATCCGCGCCATCGCCGAGCGCTCGGTCGAGCGCAAGACCGGCGCCCGCGGCCTCCGCGCCGTGGTCGAGGAGACGATGCTCGACATCATGTTCGAGATTCCCTCGCGATCGGACATCGACGAGGTCGTCGTGACCCGCGAGTCGGTGCTCGAAGGCAAGCCGCCCATCTATGTGCTGAAGCGACGCGAGGACCAGCGTCGGCGCGGCGAGCGGCGGGTGGACGAGGACCTGGGCGAGACGCAGGCCCGCGAAGCGTAAGTCCGAGGTGGAGGTCCACGAGGTCCACCTCGTCCGTACGACCACCGATCCCGACGATCACCCCTCCCCACCCCGTCCCGAGGTCGCCTTCGTGGGGCGCTCGAACGTGGGCAAGTCCTCGCTGTTGAACGCCCTTTGCCGCAACCGCCGACTGGCGCGCGTCAGCCGCACGCCCGGCAAAACCCAGACGATCAACTACTTCGACGTCGGGGGGACGTGCTACTTCGTCGACCTCCCGGGCTACGGCTACGCCGCGGTGCCGGACGAGGTGCGCCGCTCCTGGGGCCCGATGATCGAGGCGTACCTGGAGCGGAGCTCGCGGCTGGCCGGCGTTGTCTCGCTGGTCGACGGACGGCACGAGCCGACCGCGCTCGACCAGCGGATGGTCGCGTGGCTCGCCGAGCGCGGGATCCCGACGCTGGTCGCGCTGACCAAGGCCGACCGCGTTCCCCACGGGCGACGCCGCGCAAGGCTCGAGGAGACCGCCCAGGCGCTCGGCCTTGACCCGGAACAGATCGTGTGGTTCTCTTCCCGCTCCGGAGAGGGGCGCGACGCGGTCTTCTCCGCCGTCGACTCTCTCCTCCGGCAGGAGGTTCCATGAGACTCACGCTGCTCGCGGCCGGGCTCGCCCTTCTGGCCTGCGCCGCTCCGCGCACCGAGGCCCCGGCCCCGGGGGAGCCCCCCGTCGACACGGCCCAGAACGTGAGCTCGACCGGCTACCTCTCCTGGGAGGACCTCAGCGTGCGCATGGTCGGCCAGGGCCCGACCGCGGGCCTGAGGATCGACGTCACGACCCTCAACCCGGACGCCGTGCGGCTCGCCTCCGACGACATCCGGACCTACCTGAGCGACCAGCGCGCCCGCATCGCCGAACGGGTGCGGGGCGATGAGGCCGACCGCCTAACCGCGTTCCTCGTCGGATACACAGGGTTCGAGAAGGAGATCGGGTTCGACCCCACTCGGCTCCAGATCCGGAGCGAGGGCTCGACGTACTATGCACAGAACATCCTGCCGGTGAGCGCGAAGTTCGACCGCCGCATCGTGGGCCTCTACGAGACCGTCTACGGGATCTACCTCTTCCCCGCGGGCCTCGACCTGATAGGCACGCTCGAGTTCCAGTACGACGATCTCTCGTCTGGAGGTTCGTGGCGGCGGGTGGTCGAGCAGGTTCAGCGCGCCAAGACCCAGCGCCAGGGCGACGGCGGGTAGCTGCAGGGGAACATCGGGCGCGTGGGTCAGGCCGCGTAGCGCTCCTCCACCGTAGCCACGAACAGCGCCGTGCCCGCGAGCCCGATCGCTCCCGCAATGAAAAACGGGGTGGCGGGAGACATCCGCCACAGCAGGCCTCCGATAGCCGCCGCGGGAGTGACCGAGAGCCCGCGCACGAGATAGTAGAGCCCCACCGTCCGCCCCCTGACCTCAGGCTCCGCCGAGTCGACGATCATGGCCTTGCGCGACGGCTCGCCGATCTCCCGTAGGCCTCCCACCACGAAGGCGAGCGCCATCGCGGCCGGGCCGCTGGCGAGCGCGACGGTCACGGGGAACAGCGCGAAGGCCAGGAACGTGGCGGTCACGAACGGCTTGCGACCGATTCGGTCGGCCATCTGCGCCGCCGGCAGGTAGACGACGATCGAGGTCGCAACCTGAAGGGCGAGGAGCAGGCTGAAGGCCGGAACCGAGAACCCGCGAACGGTCGTCACGTAGAGGATCACGAACACCCCGGCCATGCCCTCGCAGGTCCGGATCACGATGTCCGAGAGAAGGAGTCGCCGGAGCGCCGGATCGAACGAGCTCCAGACGCCGCGCATTCGCATCGGTTGCGTGGGTATGACCGGGAGGTTCATGCGGCTCACGACCAGCAGGGTGAGGCCCGCCATGAGGAGGGTGGCCGCGAAGCCGATGCGCATGCCTACGACGACGCCGAAGGCGCCGATCAGCGCTCCGCCGACCAGCGGCGAGACGAGCCTCGGGACCCGCCGCAGGATTGATTGCACGGTGAACCCCATCGCGCGACGACCCCGCGGGAGCGCGTCGGCGATGACCGCGAACGTGGCCGGGCTGGCCATGCTGTTCCAGCCCATCGCCAGCGCCATGGCGACGAAGACCCACGGCCACGAGGGGCTGAGCAGGTAGACCAGGTATCCGATCGAGGCGACCGCGATGAACAGCGGGAACGCGCGACGGCGTCCGAGGCGGTCGGCGATCGTCCCGCCCGGGAACTGGTAGACGGCATCGCAGAAGTCCTCGGCCGCGCCGTACAACCCGATCACCACCGCGCCGGCGCCCAGCGCTTCGAGGTACTTGGGCACGAAGCGCTTCCAGAGCTCCTCGCCGAAGCCGAGCAGGAACACGGCGCCCGCGGCCGATGCGACGTTCCGCTCCAGCGCCAGCCGCTGGCGCCAATCGTTCGTGTGATGATACATTTGAATCAATGAATGATACTGTTGTATCAACTCACGGTCAAGGGCGTCCGGTCACTTCCGGGGCGCGCTGGCTTCTTCTCACCCACCAGCTTCCCCCTTCCCCGGCGTACTTCCGTGTCCGGGTGCGACGCCGCCTGGCGGCGATCGCGGCCGTGCCGGTCAAGAATTCGGTCTACGCGCTCCCGGCGAACGACGCCACGCGCGAGGACTTCGAATGGCTGGTCCGTGAGATCGTCGAGGACGGCGGCGAGGCGACCCTATGCGAAGCGGTCTTCATCGACGGCGCGACCGACGAGCGGTTGCGGAGCGCCTTCGACTCCGAACGAAAAGCGACCTACGCGGCGATCATCGAGGAAGCCGATCGGGTGCGCGGGGAATCCAATCGGTCGGGCGACGCTGCCGCGGCGTTGAGGGCCCTGAAGCAACGGCTGAGCGAGACGCAGGCGAGGGACTTCTTCGATGCTCCGGGACGGGCGGAGGCCGAGAACGCCGTGTCGATCCTGGAGATGGAGCTGTCGAACAATCACGAGGAGGGCGCGATGCGAAGCGAGGGCCAAACGATGGATCGGGTGTCGGGACGCACCTGGGTCACGCGCCGGGGCGCGCGTGTGGACCGGATCGCCAGCTCGTGGCTGATCCGGCGTTTCATCGACCCTGAGGCCCGGTTCAAGTTCGTCGAGCCGCAGGGATACGATCCGGAGGCAGGTGAGCTCCGTTTCGACATGTTCGAGGGCGAGTTCACCCACGAGGGCGAGCATTGCACGTTCGAAACCCTCGTGCGCCGGTTCGGGCTGACCGATCCCGCCATCCGCGCGATCTCCGAGATCGTCCATGACATCGACCTCAAGGAGGAACACTTCCTGCGGGCCGAAACCGCGGGCGTGGCCTCGATGATCCACGGAATCACGGCCACGAGCGAACAGGACCCCGAGCGGCTGCGACGCGGCGGCGAGATGCTCGACGACCTCTACGCGCACTTTTCCGCGCCTTAGCAGGGTGTTGAAAATGGCCGATTTCTACGTTCCACTCCTCGTGTCTTCCTGCGGCGTACCTTGCAGTACGCCTCGGAATCCCCTCGTCGTGCGCCTTGAAATCGACTCATTTTGAACATCCTGCGGTCTTGTCCTAGAGGGAGTTTAGCTTAGTGCCTAAAAACCGCAGGACGTTCAAAAAGCCTCAGATGCAAGGCGCGCGACGAGGGGATTCCGAGGCGTACGATTTGTACGCCGCAGGAAGACACGAGGAGCGCAACGCTGCAGATGGGGCTTTTTCAACGTCCTGCTTACAGGCCGTACATCTTCAGCTTTCGGTACAACGTCCGCTCCCCGATCCCCAGAATGTCGGCGGCGCGGCGCCGGTTCCCATCCACCGACTCGAGCGTGCGGGCGATCGCCTCGCGCTCCAAGTCCTCGAGCGACATCCCGACGTCGAAGCGGACCCGCTCGCCGGCTGTCGGCTGCCCGCCGGCGACCTCCGCCTCGACCTCGACGGCATCCAGCCACTGCGGGGTGGAAGCCTCACGGATCAGTTCGCGGAGACGGACCTGCTCGTGGCGCACCGCGTCGAGGTCGCCCTTGAGGTCGCGGTAGAAGTAGCTGAGCAGCGCTTCGATCCGCCTGGTCGACGGCACCCCGTCGTCGCCATCGCCGTCGGCGAGAGCGACCGGCAACAGCCGCTGCGGGTTGGCGCGCGCGTAGATGTCCTCGGGGATATCGCGTGGGCGGATCCGAATGCCCGGCGTCAGCACGAGCATGCTCTCGACCAGGTTCCGCAGCTCGCGCACGTTGCCGGGCCAATCGTAATTCTGGAGAATCTCCATCGCCTCGTCGGTGATGCCCACGAACTCCCGGTCGTTCTCCCTGCAGAACTCCTGGACGAAGTGATGGATGAGGAGCGGGATGTCCTGGCGGCGCTCGCGGAGCGGTGGCATGCGGATCGAGAGGACGGCGAGGCGGTAGTACAGGTCGCGGCGGAACCGGCCCTGACGGACCTCCTCTTCGATATCCTTGTTAGTGGCGGCGATCACCCGCACGTCCACGCGGATCGGAGTCGATCCGCCGACCCGCATGAACTCTCGCTCCTCGAGCACGCGCAGAAGCTTGACCTGGGTAGCGGTCGGCATCTCCCCGATCTCGTCGAGGAACAGCGTTCCCCGATCTGCGATCTCGAAGCGTCCCTTGCGCAGGCTCGTGGCGCCGGTGAACGACCCCTTCTCGTGGCCGAACAGCTCGGATTCGAGGAGGCTCTCCGCCAGCGCGGCGCAGTTGACCGCGATGAACGGCCGCCCCGATCGAGGCGACAGGTCGTGGATCGCGCGGGCCGCCAGCTCTTTCCCCGTCCCGCTCTCGCCCTCGATCAGAACCGTGGAGTTGAACGGCGCGTACTGGGCGACCCGCTCGAGGACGACCTTGACCGCCTCCGACCGGCCCATGATGCGGGTACGGCCGACCAGCTCCTCGCGCAGGAGGAGCCGGCGCGCGACCAGCTTGAGCTCGTCGGGATCGAACGGCTTGGGCAGGACCTCGTCGATCCCCTGCCCGCGCCACCGCTCGACTCGATCGACGTCCATCCGATCGGCCAGCGCGACGACCGCGGTCCGGGCGGAGGCTCCCGCGAGGTCGTGCAGGAACTCTCGCACCGCCGGCTCCTCCAGCCCGCCGGTCAGGACGACGAGTGCGACTCCCTCCCCGTCGAGCACCCGCTCCCGGATCTCGCGAAGCGAGTCGACGACGTCGATCCGGTGCCCGGCCTGGCTCAGCGCCCGCTCGGCTCGCACCGCGTACTCCGGATCGTAGCGGCTGACGAGGACGCTCACCGCGGGTCCGCCGCGCGGTGCTCGGTTTCGACGGTCGGCGCGCCGGCCGCCAGCCGGACCGCGTGCTCGAGGACGGGCGCCAGAGTCCGGAACCCGCTCTCGGCCCCACGCGGGCTCCCGGGCAGGTTGACGATCAGCGTGCCGCCGAGGACGGCGGCGGTGGCGCGGGAGAGCATCGCATGCGGGGTGTCGCCGAGGCCCGCCGCCCGGAGCGCCTCCGCGATCCCGGGTACTTCGCGGTCGGCAACCGCCCGGGTCGCGTCCGGGGTCACGTCGCGGGGAGAGAGACCGGTGCCGCCCGTGGTGAGGACGAGCGGGATCGAGCCGGCCGCAAGCTCCGCGAGCGCGGTGGCGATCGCGGCGGCCTCGTCCGGCACGACACGCCGTTCCGTCACCTGCCACCCAGCGGCCTCGAGCAGCGCCGCCAGGAGCGGTCCGCTTGCGTCCTCCCGCTCGCCTGCGGCGGACCGGTCGCTGACCGTCACGACCGCGGCGCGCCGCTGCCATGCCATTTCGGCAGTCATGTCAGGAGAAGATAGGGGGGCGGCCGGCGGCCGCCAATCAGCGCGGGGAGGGGCGCCCGATCACTGGGACCACAGTCCCAGGCTCTGGCCGCGCGCGAGCTGTTCGGCCTCCCGCAGCTCCTTGAGCCTAGCCTGGTTCGCCGAGCTGAACTCGACGTAGGCGAAGCCCCGCTCGACCAGGCGCTTGTTGAGCAGGGTCCCGTCCTGGAGGAACGCGTACGCCAGCAAGCGTCCTTCGCTGTCCCGCGGGCTCTTGTCGTACTCGAGCCGCAGCTCGGTCCCCTTGGGCAGGAGCCCGACCACGAACGCCCGGCATTCCTCGCCGAACTCGCCCCGGTCGGGGACGTCGACGAGAAGGAGCCGAACGGTCACGCCGTCCTCGCAGTTGATCGTGTCGCCATCCAGCACGTAGACGACCTTGCACGTTGCGGGCCCCTGGGCCGCTGCCGGACGCGGCAGGAACGTGGGCGCGGCGAGCAGGATCGCGAAGAACGTCAGGTGTCGCATGGGATCTCCACGCAAAAGGATACCATTGGCCTACCCCTCGGACCCTGCCCCCGTTCCATTCGCACCGGACGCTGTCCCTCGCGACCGAGCGTGACGCGCGGCCCCCCAGAGGAAGGCGACCCCGCAGTAGGCGAGGTAGAGCCAGTGGAGGGCGACGGACCCCAGCGCGAACGCCGGACCGCCCCGTCGGGCGAAGAAGCGGTAGAGGTCCAGGTGCGCGACCAGGAGCCACGCCGCCGCGGCCCCCGCCGGGATCAGCATGGCGAGCCGCCAGGGCGAGGCCGCGAGGCAGCCGATCAGGAGCCAGACCGCGGCCAAGCTGAAGCGCTCCCGCCAGCGGACGTTGAGCTCGTCCGGGATCCGCCCCCGCCGGAGCATGAGCTCGGTCCACGGCACCCCTCGGTCGAGGACGTCGGAGCGGACCAGGCCGGCCAGCGTCCACGCCTTGAGGTGCTTGACGGTCAGGTCCGGCCGAAAGCGGATCCGATATCCGGCGTCCGCCAGCCGATATCCCATTTCGATGTCTTCGATGCTGGGCCGCGGATAGCGCCGTTCGTCGAATCCGCCGACGGCGAGGAAAGCCGCGCGCCGCACCGCGCCGCAACCGGCCCAGAAGCTTCGGGCCGAGGCGCCGAATCTCTGGTGCACGTAGTGGTGGAAGAGGTTCTTGTAGCGGGCCACGAACCCTGCCGCCGCGGGCGCGTCGTCGTAGCTTCCGAAGAGCGCGTCGCCGTCGCCGGCCTGCGCGGCGCTCGCCGCTGTGGCCAGCGTGTGGGGTCCAACCTCGCAGTCGGCGTCGACGAACAGGAGCCACTCGCCCCGCGCGCTCTCGGCGCCGAGATTGCGCGCGGCTCCAGGACCCCGCGGGCGCGGAGAGCGGATGACGCGCGCGCCGGAAGCGAGCGCCTTGGCGCCGGAGTCGTCCATGGACCCGTCGTCCACGACGATCAGCTCGAAATCGTCCCAGGAGGAGGCCCGGAGCGCGGAAAGACATCGCCCGAACGCCACGCCCCCGTCGCGGACCGGAACGATCACGGAGAGGAACGGAGCACCGTCCATGCACCGGTCAAGATACCACGGAGTCCTTCCCTGCGCGTCCTGCTGATCAACGACTACGGCGGACCCTTCGCCGGGGCGGAGATCGTAACGCTGACCATGCGCGACGGCCTGCGGGCTCGAGGTCACGAGTCGCGCCTTCTGGCGAGCGACGCGCCGCTCCTGCCCGGCGAAAACGTCGCGGAGTAC
>DASQEN010000191.1:0-5114 GCA_035633635.1 Gemmatimonadota bacterium
CCGGGAGGACAGGCGGCGACGAACGTGGCGCCGATCGGCAGCTGGTGATCGACCCGGAGTGCGATCAGGGTCGTCGTCCAATCGGTGGCGAACGTGTCGGCCGGCGCGGCGGTCTGCGCGCGGAGGCCGCTGGTCGTCAGGGAAAGGGCGAGGACGAGGATCGTGATCCGCATGGTCCACTCTCCAGGATTCAGGAAACAGGTCAAAGCGACGGGAGGCCGAATCGGAGATCGCTCCGCGGAGCGGGGCGGCCGAGCGGCACCCATTCCCCGCTGTGGAGCCGGACCAGGCCGAGCGCGTACGTGGGGTCCTCCGTGGCGTACACGCGGGCCGCACCGGCGCGATCGTAGCGGTCCGGCACCCGAACCCCTAGCGGCGACTCCCAGTCCTCGGACGTGAACCGCGCGCCCGTCAGCTGCCAGCCATTGTCGCCGAGCTCGGCGCGGAAGTGCCCGTAATAGAGTCCCAGCAGCGACTGCTGGTCGATCTCCCTCAGGACGACCAGCTCGGCGAATACGCGGGTCGAATCGCCCGGGACCGGCTCCAGCCGCACGACCGCGGGGCGCACGATCCCCGCCAGCCCGGCCCTCCACCGCTCGACGCTCCTCGGCCTGACGCGCGGGTGAACGTAGGTGAACGCGCGATCGTAGCCGACTGTGCCGACCCCGATCGTCCCCTTCGTGCTCGATCCGGTCTGGGCAATGGCGCGCAGGAACTGCCGCGCGGCCTCCACCGGACCGCTCGGGTAGGAGCGCTCGCGCGTGACCCGCGGCTCGGGGCGCTCGACCACCCACGCGAAGCTCGCGGAGGCGCTGTCGATCGCCATCGGGCGGAACACCGTGTCGGGGGGCGCCGAGGCGTCCGCCACAGGGTCCTCGGCGGAGCGCCTGGCCTCGCCGGGACGGGCGAGCCGCAGATCCGCTTCGCAGGCGGTGATCGCCGCGAGCAGGACGAGCGCGATCAAGGCACGGGGACGTGGGCCGCGAGTCATCGGCCGGTATATTCGTTTCTGCCCTGTGCGCCGGCAACCGACGCCGGTGGCCCGACCCGACCCCAGGAGACTGGATGAGCCCGCGCACGCTGACGATGGTCCGCCGCCCGCCCATGCTGCGGGGCGTCCCCCCTCGATACCAGGTCTTCGACCGTCGTGAGCGACCGCCCATCACCGTGAGCGTGTTCTATGTGGACCCCGATCGGGACGCGGTCGTGTTCGAGGTCTACGAGGACGGGTTCCGAGAGTTTCTCAAGCGGTCGCCGGGGCTCGGCGGGAAGCGGTTCGATTGGATGCTCGACGTCGACCCGGACGCTCCAGGCGACACGATCTCGGAGATCGTGCGACCCGGGCCCATGCCGATCCCCGAGCGCCGTGGCGGCGAGGATGCCCCCCGGCTGACGCTCGAGGAGGCGGTTGAGGCGATGAAGGCGGATCCTTTCTATCGAGTGATCAAGACGTCCGACCCAGTGTAGACCTCGCGGCGCGGGGGGTTCGCGGGCGGCGACAGGGCGTCGATCCGCCTCATGACCTCGACCGCCCGTCCCTTGAGCCGCGCCTCGATCGCACTGCGATCCTCGTCGGAGAGCTTGCCGGTCTCGTAATCCAGCTCGAGCTCGTGGATTTCCTGGAGGAGCCGCGACTTCTCGGCCTCGAGCTCCCGCCGCTCGACGTCCGCGTCCGAACGCGGCGCACCGCCTCCGGCAAAGAGCGGCCACACCGCCACCCATACGGCCGCCAGCAGGACCCAGAGCCCGGCCAGCGACAGGAGGAGCCCGGTCACGCGGTCACCGCTCCGACGCGCTCCGCCTCTTCCCCGCGCTCTTCATCGGGGCGACCCGCCGCTTTCGGCCGCGGGCTCGACAGCGCGATCAGGGTGCCGAACACCATCACCCCGCCCCCGATCCAGATCCAGAGCAGCATCGGGTTGACGATCAGCGTGATGTCCGAGCTCCCGGTCGAGGGGTCGAACGCCTCCAGGATCGCGTAGAAGTCCTCGAACATCCGCGACCAGATCGCGACCTCGCTGGTCGTCTGCTCCTGTCCCGACGGATAGAAGCGGCGCTCCGGCCGCACGCGATACGGTGTGCCGCCCTCCCCGCTCACCGTCAGGTTCGCCACCGTGGCCGTGTAGTTCGGTCCCTGCTCGATGTCGCCGCCTCGGTACTCGACCCGGTACCCGCCAATCGCGATCTCGTCGCCGGGCGACAGGTGCGCCTTCTGCTCGAGCTGGAACATCGAGCCCGCCACGCCCGCGAAGACGAACAGGACCCCGATGTGAACGATGTAGCCGCCGTAGCGGCGCCGGTTCCTGGAGATGAGGCCGATCAGCGAAGCGACCGGGCCCGTTCCCTTGGAGCGCATGCGCGCGCGGGTCCCGCGCCACATCTCCTGGACGACCGTCGCGGCCACGAACGCGCTGAACGCCACCACCGAGACCGCGTACCAGGCGCGGAGCCCCAGCGCCACCGCGGCCACGCCCGCCAGGAGCAGCACGATCACGGGCACGCGGAAGTTCCGCTCCACGTTCTGGCGCGAGGCGCGTCGCCACGCGATCAGCGGGCCGATCCCGAGCGTCAACAGGAGCCCGATCGACAGCGGACCGTTGACCTGGTTGAAGAACGGGGGGCCGACCGAGATCCGCTGCCCGGTGAACGCCTCGGAGAGGATCGGGAAGAACGTGCCCCACCAGATCGCGAACGCGATCCCCAAGAGCAGCAGGTTGTTGAACAGGAACGCGCTCTCGCGGCTGACGAACGACTCCAGCCGGTTCTCGGTCGTCAGGAGGTCCGAGCGCCACCAGATGAGGCCCACCGACGTCGCGATCACGAACGTGAGGAACGAAAGGAACACGATCCCCACGTTCGTCGACGCGAACGCGTGGACGGACTCGATGATCCCGCTCCGGGTGACGAACGTCCCCAGGATCGTCAACGAGAACGTGAGCACGATCAGCGCCATGTTCCACATCCGGAGCATCCCGCGCTTCTCCTGGATCATGATCGAGTGGAGGAACGCGGTCCCGGCGAACCACGGCATGATGGCCGAGTTCTCGACCGGGTCCCACCCCCAGTACCCGCCCCAGCCGAGCTCGATGTAGGCCCAGTGCGAGCCCATCAGGTTGCCGATCGTCAGGAACATGAACGGGACTAGCGACCACTTGCGCATGGCCGAGATCCACTCGGTTCCGAGCCGCGCGGTGATCAGCGCCGCGATCGCGAACGCGAACGGGATCGACCAGCCGACGTAGCCCAGGTACAGGCTCGGCGGGTGGGCCGCCATCCAATGGTTCTGAAGCAAGGGGTTCAGCCCCTGTCCGTCCACGGGCAGGAAGTCGAGCCGCTCGAACGGCTTGGAGTTGAACACCATGACGACGAGGAAGAAGGCCATGATCGTCATCAGCACCGACGCGGCGTGGGGCACGAGCTTGGGGAGTCGCCGGCGCGTGACCAGCATGGCCGCGGTCGAATAGCCGGCCAGGATCAGCGCCCAGAGGAGCATCGACCCGGCCATCCCGCCCCACACCGCCGCGGCCTTGTACCAGACCGGCATCGCGCGGCTCGCGTTGGTGGCCACGAACGAGAACTGGAACTGGTCGGTCACGAACGCCGCGGTCAGGAGCGCGTAGGCGAGGACCACGCAGGCCGAGGTGCCGAATACCGCGCCCACGGCCGCGTTGGACATGCGCGGGTCGCGCTTCCAACCCCCCAGGTGGCCGATCACGGCCCCGTAGAGGGCCAGCGCCAGCCCGACCCACAGGGCCAGGGGTCCCAGTGCGTAGACGCTCATGGTCTCGCTCCTCGTTCCGCGTCGGTTGCGCTCTCCGAGAGGCGCCTCGTCAGGCTCTCGGCGCGCTCGACGAGCTTCTGTTGCTTGCTGGACACGCCCATGAGGTAGCCGAACAGGACGGCCCAGAAAACCGCATATGCGGCCAGGTACCAGATCATCGGGCGCTCCGTTCCTTGCGCTCGAGCAAGGTCTCTAGGAGCGCCAGGTTCTCCGCCGTCCGTTCCTGCCACACGCGCTGGATCCAGAGCCACGCGAACACCAGCGACACCGCGAGCAGCGAGGCCACGAGCGTGATCAGCATCGAAGCCGGAAGCCCTCCTCCCGGGTCGTCGAGGATCATGACGACCGGTTCTGGATGGAGGGTCCGCCACCAGAGGACCGAGAGGTGGATGATCGGCACGTCGAGAAAACCGACGATACCGACCACCGCCGCGAGCCGGGCGACGTCCGCGTCCGGCCGGGCAAAGCCGCGCACGAGCAGGTACCCGCCATAGATGAACCACAGGATCAGGGTCGAGGTGAGCCGCGCGTCCCACGTCCAGAACGTCCCCCAGATAGGCTTGCCCCAGAGCATGCCGGTGACCAGCGCCAGGGTGGTGAACAGGAACCCGACCTCGGCCGAGCAGCGAGCGAAGATGTCCCACAGCGAGGTCCTCCTCCACAGATACAGGATCGACGACGCGAACACCACCCCGAACGCGGCGTACATGACCCACGCCGACGGGACGTGGATGTAGAAGATCTTCTGGGGATATCCCTGGATCGCCTCGAGCGGGACCCACCAGAAGACGAGCCCGAACACGATCACCATCGACCCGACCGCGAGCCAGCCGATCCACGGCCGCGCGCTCAGCATCATGTGGTAGGTCCGCCCGTCGAGGGTGGACCAGAACTGCCGCCACGAGGCCGGCCACCAACTCATCGTGCGGGCCTCCTCATGATCACGCGGCTCCTCATTCCTCGATCACGTACTCGAACGCGAGCGTGCACACGGTCCCGAAGATCACGTCGAACGCCGCCGCGAGCGAGACCCAGCTCCAGTAGTCGCCGATCCGCCCCCCTTCGACCAGCGCCTGGCCGCCCTCGGCGCCCGCCAGAAGGAGCGGGACGCTGAGCGGAAACAGGAGGATCGGCAGCAGAAGCTCGCCGGCCGTCGTGCGCGCGGCGACCGCCGCGAAAAACGTCCCCAGCGCCGAGTATCCGATCGTCACGACGAGGAGGAGGAGCGCCAGCTCCGCCCATGCCCCGCGGAGGTCGATCTGATACATCGTGACCGTCGCCGGCACGAGCGCGCATTCGATGGCAAGCAGAAAAATGGTCGCCCCCGCCCACT
>DASQEN010000192.1:0-2830 GCA_035633635.1 Gemmatimonadota bacterium
TCCGCGAAGGCGAGGTGCCGTTCGACGGTGGGACTGCGATTCAGGAGGACCCCGACCGCCCCGCATTCCGTGGCAATGGCCCGGACGATTACGTCTGTGTGCAGTGCGGCAACATCCTTGCTGAGGCAATGCATCCCGTGCAGATGACGAAAAAGGTCCGCGTCCGCTGCGGGCGCTGCTCGACGGTCAACGTCGCGGTGACCGACGATTCGGACGAGCCCGCCCGCCGACGCCACTCGCGAGGGGAGTAGCGCCTACACGGCGGCGGTGGGCAGTCCGAGTTCCTCGATCGCCTGCTCGCGCAGCTTGTGCTTCTGGATCTTGCCTGTGACGGTCATCGGGAACTCGCTGCAGCTCGCGACGTAGCGAGGGATCTTGTAGGCGGCGATCTTGCCGCGGCAGTACTCGTGCAGCTCGTCCTCCTCCACGGTCGCGCCCTCGCGGGCGATGACCCAGGCCATGATCTCCTCGCCGTAGCGCTCGTCCGGCACGCCGACGACCTGGACGTCGGCGACGGCAGGGTGGCTGTAGAGGAACTCCTCGATCTCCCGTGGGTAGACGTTCTCGCCGCCGCGGATGATCATGTCCTTGATCCGCCCGACGATCCGGACGTACCCCTCCTTGTCGATGGTCGCGAGGTCCCCCGTGTGCATCCAACCCGCCGAGTCGACGGCCTCTGCGGTGCGCTCGGGGTCGTCCCAGTAGCCCGACATGACCAGGTAGCCGCGGGTGCGGAACTCGCCTGACTCGCCGCGGGCGACCGTCCGGTTGGTCACCGGGTCGACGATCTTGATCTCGGTGTGCGGCATGGCCTGGCCGACCGTGCCGCAGCGGTGCTCGAGCGTGTCGTCGCGGCGGACCATGGTCGAGGCCGGCGACGTCTCGGTCATGCCGAAGGCGATCGTCATCTCCTCGACGCCCATCTCCGAGCCGACCCGCTGCATGACCTCGATCGGGCACGGCGAGCCCGCCATGATCCCCGTGCGCAGGCTGGAGAGGTCGAATTCCGAGAAGCGCGGGTGGTCGAGCTCGGCGATGAACATCGTCGGCACCCCGTAAAGGCTCGTGCAGCGCTCCCTCGCCACGGCCTCGAGCGTCGCCAGGGGGTCGAAAGCGGCCTCGGGATAGACGATGCAGGCGCCGCGCAGGCTGCATGCCAGGTTCCCCAGCACCATGCCGAAGCAGTGGTAGAGCGGCACCGGGATACAGACTCGATCGGCCTCCGTGTAGCCGAGGATGCCGCTCTGGAGCAGCGCGTTGTTGAGGATGTTGTGGTGGGTGAGGGTGGCGCCCTTCGGGCGGCCCGTGGTGCCGCTCGTGTATTGGATGTTGATCGGGTCGTCGAAGTCGAGCTCGTCCATCCGCGCGCGCAGCTCCGCCTCGCCCGGCCCGCGGTCGCCCTCAGCCAGCGCATCCCACTCGGGCGAGTCGAGGAAGACCACCTGTTCGAGCGCGGGGAGCCCGTCGCGCACCTCCTCGACCATCGCCTGATAGTCCGCCCCCTTGAACTCCGGGGCGGCCACCAGCACACGGCAGCCGGACTGGCGCAGCGCGTACTCGAGCTCGGAGGTGCGGTAGGCGGGATTGATGTTCACCAGAATCACCCCCAGCTTTGCGGTCGCGTACTGCACCAGAGTCCATTCGTAGCGGTTGGGGCTCCACACCCCCAACCGGTCGCCCTTCGTCAGGCCGAGCCCCAGCAACCCGCGCGCCACCCGGTCCACCGCGGAGTTCAGCTCCGCCCAGTTGAACCGCGCTCCCTGGTGGCAGGACACGAGCGCCTCTGACTCCGGGACCCGAGCCGCGGTGCGCTCGAGGTTCGCCCCGATCGTCTCCCCCAACAGCGGCACGGCGCTCGTCCCGTGGGCATAGGAAGCAAGTTGCCGTGTGCGCGTCGTCATCAACGCCCGATCCTATCCCGGCACACGCGCGTCACGCTCGACGCGAACGGCCGCAGGGATCCCAGCTGGCGGGACGCATCTACGCGCCCGGTCGCCGGCTGGGGACCGAAAGGTCGCTGGTTCAAATCCAGTCGCCCCGACTAGCGGTCGCGGCACGGCGAGCCAGCAGGGTGCGGGCGCTTCCGCTCTTCGCGAAGCGGAAGCGCGGCACGACGCCGCGCATCACGCTAGGCCTCGACGAGGAACCTCGACGGCGCCACGCGAGCCATGGGCATGGTAGACACCGGGGGCGTGGCCATTTTCTGCCTGATCCACGGCGCCTGGCATGACGGCTCGTGCTGGGAGCCGGTCGTGCGGTGCCTTCAGGCACGTGGTCACGAAGCGGTGGCGCCCGACCTGCCGCTCCACGATCCGAATGCAGGATTCGAGGAGCGCGCCCGCCCGGCGCTCCAGGCGCTCGACGGCGCCGCTGACCCCGTAGTCGTCGTTGGCCACTCGATGGGGTCAACCTACGCGACGTTGGTCGCAGTGGCGCGCCCCGGCGCGCTGCTCGTGAACCTGTGCCCGAGGCTGGGCGGGTTCGCGCCGCCGCCCGGCGCACCGGACACATTCCGGGAGGGCTTCCCGTTCCCTGCCGACCGTCCGGACGGCACGAGCGTTTGGGACGCCGAGGCAGCCATCGGCGCGATGTACCGCCGCTTGCCCCCGGAGACTGCCCGCGCGCTGGTGCAGCGCCTGCGCCCGCTGGCCCCGCCGGCCGGCGAGTACCCGCTCCCCGGCCCTCCGGTCATTCCGACGGTACTGGTGTACGCGGCCGACGACGAATTCTTCGAGCCGGCCTGGGAGCGTTTCATGGCGCGCGAGCTACTCGGCATCGAGCCGATCGAGATCCCCGGCGGCCACTTCCCGATGGCCGAAGACCCCGACGC
>DASQEN010000193.1:0-4747 GCA_035633635.1 Gemmatimonadota bacterium
GTTCGGCCTGGTGCAGAACTTCCTGAATACCGAGAACATCTTAGCGGTCAACGAGATCACCGGTTTGCCCGACGTGGGCGGGACGGAGTTCGAGGATAGCCGCAACCCGCAGATCCCGGGCAACTTCCTGGTGGAGGGCGCGACGGTCGGCTTCCCGCTGGAGCTCGACGACGTCCTGGCGGAGTGGCGGGACGAGTTCTCGCTGCAGGACCTGAACGGCGACGGCACGATCACGCTGGTGGAGAGCCAGGAGACGCTGTTCCGCGGCGAGATCGCCACGAGCAACTCGCCCCTCAGCTATGGCGAGCCGCGCCAGATCCGCTTCGGGGCCGAGATCCGGTTCTAGCTTTCTGCCCCGTTGCCGTAGGCCATCGAGCCGCCAGGCGCGAGCGGCTGACGACTTTACAAGTCCGGCTTAAAGCGCAGTATTACCATCCTCGGCCCCGGCTAAGGTCGGAGGTCATCCGCCTCCACCCTTGACGATCGCCATCCGGCGATCGCCCGTCGCGACCGCGCAAGGCTGACCCGGCATCCCAGGCCGGGATCCAGGTGATCATGGGCGCCAACCCACGAACGCGGTTCTACTCCATGGCGGGCGACTGATGAAGCCCGAGCGGTCCTTTGCGACCGTCCTCTTCACGGAAGGCCGGCGCTGGATCCAGGAACTAGGGAGGCGGCGGGTCCGGCTGATTGCGGCCGTTGTCGGCCTCCTCGTCCTGGCGGGGGCGATCCGTGTCGCGACCCGCGATGCGTCCCGGATCGAACCGGAGGATGTGGTCGCCGCGGGGGCCGCGCCCGGCATCGCGGTCCTGCCCTTCCGGGTCGCCGACCCGAACCTGGCCGTCTGGCGGGAAGAGATCGTCCACCTCCTGACGGCGAATCTCGATGGCGTGGGTGGCCTCCGGGCGATCGACAGCCGGACGGTGCTAGCCCAGTGGCACGAAGGCGTCTCCGAAGGGCAAGACCCCGATCTGCGCACCATCCTGGAGATCGCCCGCGAGACCGGCGGATCGTACGCGGTCGTGGGGAGCGCGGAAGCGATCGGCCCCAACGTCCGGCTCTCGGCAGACGTGTACGAGCTCGCGAGCGGCCGCGCGATCGGAGCCGCGCGGGCCGAGGGCTCGCCGGACAGCCTCTACCCGCTGGTCGATCACCTCTCCCTCGGGGTCCTGCGCGCCATCCTCAAGGAAGATGCCGATAGACTCCCCGGCGTTCCGGATCTGGCGAGCGTCACGACGGCGTCGCTCCCCGCGCTCAAGGCGTACCTCGAAGGGGAGGCGCTGTATCGTAAGGCCGCCTACGAGAACGCGGTCGCGGCGTTCCGGCGGGCGGTGGTGGCCGACTCAACGTTCGCGCTGGCCTGGCTCGGGCTGGCCGAAGCCGAGTGGCCGATCATGGACAACCGCGAGATCATGGACGAGATCGATCGGGCCCTGGCGCTCTCCGACCGCCTTCCGCAGCGTGGAGTGATGTGGGCAAAGGCGTATCGCCCCTTCCTCCTCGGAGATCCATTTAGAACCCGTGAGCTCGCCCAGGAGTTCGTCCACTTGTATCCGGACTCCCCGGACGGCTGGTGGCTTCTGGGGAAGACGTTCCTCTCCATAGAGGTTGGGGCTACTCACGCACCGGGAGACCCGGCGGACGGAGAGCGAGCGCTCCTCCGCGCGGTGAAGGTCGATCCGGGTTTCGCACTCGCTTGGGGTGACCTATTGCAAGTGTCATTCTCCAAGGCCGATCGGGAGCGGGTCGCAGAGCGCCTAGAGGCTCTGGCCAGCCTAGCGGGGCAGGACAACGAGAAGGTGAAGGCCGGCCGGCTGGCGTACGCAATTGCGTGGGGCGATTCCGCGGGCCGTGTCCGAGCCTGGGCCGCCGTGGATACCCTCAGCGCGAGACTTGTGTTTCTGACCGGCCTGCTCCTGAACAACGGCCGGTTTCTTTCACTCAATGAGGCGCTCTACAGGGAGACCCTCACCAAGCTCGAAAGAGGGTCGATCTGCGTCCCCTGTTTGACGAACACCGTCTTCGGGGAGGGGAAGTTCGATGAGGTGATCCGGTTGCTCGACCATCCGCTCATGCCACCGCCGGGTCGCAAGTACTGGCCCTACCGCCTGCATTTTTTTGCCGCAGCTCTTCCTGACACTTTCGATCGCGCTCTGGGATTTCAGCCCGCGGATACGACCTTTTGGTTCCTGGCAGGGGCTTATGCCGCCGATCGCGGCCGCTGGGCGGAGCATGCCGCCGTTGTCCAGGCCTTCCGCGCGGCCGCGCGTCAGACCGGTAGGGACTCCCTCGATTCGCGCGCCTTCGGCGGTGCGGCCAACGCACTGGAGGGATACGGACTCTGGAAACGAGGGAGAGCTCGGGAGGCGCTGCCTCTCATGACGGCCGGTCAGCGAGACATGGTCGGAGTCTCTCTCGCAACAGGACCGAATAGACTCGTCTGCCGGTGGATCGGTCTTCTCCTCCTGGAGCTCGGCAAGCCCGCCGAGGCGATCCCCTACCTTCAGGCCATGTGGCCAGGATTCATCTTCCGGGACCCCTTCACGGCCTACGAGATGGGACGGGCCTACGCCGAGCTGGGGGAGAATCGGAAGGCCGTAGAGGCGTACGAAGAGGCGCTGCACGCCTGGCGGGACGCCGACCCCGTTCTCAAGCCACGTATCGAAGCCGCGCGAAGGGAGATCGCCCGACTCGGCGGCACTGCGGAGTAGGCCGCGTATCCGGTTGTGGCCCTAGGGCCAACGGTTTTCTGCTGCTGGCGCAGCTTCCCAGGCCGCTGAGACTTTGCCAAAGGAGAAGTCAGATGAGAACGATCGGCAGGTTCTGCGTCATCCTCTTCGTGTTGTTGCTGGTTCTCATTCTGCCCGAGGGCCTTCAAGCCGGCCTCGCCCAAGAACCGCCCGGCCAGATAAGCGCGGTCACGCTCGAGCAGGGTGCGCCCGTCGAGCGCGCGATGGTAGCCGGTGATGTCCACGCGTATCAGGTAACGCTCGACCAGGGCCAGTTCCTGCGCGCGATCGTCGAGCAGCGCGGGATCGACGTGGTCGTGACCGTCATCAGCCCGGAGGGCGAGAAGATCTCCGAGGTCGACAGCCCTACCGGGACCGAAGGCTCGGAAACCGTCGAGGTGGCCGCGGCCACATCCGGCTCCTACCGCCTGGAAATCCGTCCATGGGAGGAAGAGGGGGCAGCGCCGCCGGAGGCCGGTCGATACGAGGTACGGATCGATCGGCTGCTATCGGCCACCGAGTACGCCGAGCAACTCGCGGCCGAAGGGGCCAAGAT
The DNA here is from genome assembly GCA_035633635.1 of Gemmatimonadota bacterium. GTDB lineage: Bacteria > Gemmatimonadota > Gemmatimonadetes > JACCXV01 > JAHWKZ01 > JAICNR01. The sequence continues at coordinate 3,286 of DASQEN010000193.1, forward strand.
CGAGGCCGTAAAGCAATGGCTCGCCGATCACGCGATTCCCCTCCGCACGGTCGAGGCGGGCCACGGGTTCGAGGACATGCAGCCCTTGAAGGAGATCGTCGGCAATGCCCGGGTGGTGGCACTCGGCGAGGCGACGCATGGGTCGCGCGAGTTCTTCCAGCTCAAGCACCGGATGCTCGAGTTCCTGGTGAGCGAGATGGGCTTCACGGTCTTCGCGATCGAGGCCACGATGCCCGAGGCTTTCGACATCAACGAGTACGTGCTGACCGGCGACGGCGACCCCGCGAAGGCGCTGGCGGGTCTCTACTTCTGGACCTGGAACACCGAAGAAGTGCTCGACCTGATCGAGTGGATGCGGGAATACAACGCGGATCCGCGCCACTCGCGGAAGGTGAAGTTCTACGGGTTCGACGTGCAGTCCGCCCCACGCGCGGTCAGGGTGACGCTCGATTATCTGCGCCTCGTGGATCCCGTCGAGGCGCGGGCCGCAGAGCGGCAGCTCGCGGTGCTGGCGAACCCGTACACGGAAGAGAAGTTCGTGACACTATCGCAAGAGGAACGGGAGTCAGCTGCGTCCACGGTCCGTGCCGTCCTTCGCCGGTTTGACGATCGCCGGGTGGAGTACGTCTCCCGGACGGACTCAACAGCCTGGGCGCTCGCCCGGCAACACGCGCGCATTGCCGCCCAGAACATAGAGATCAAGTTCAGATTCGAGACTCCGAACGGCTTCCTGGCGCGCGACAGTGTGATGGCCGAGAACGTCCGCTGGATCCTCGATCACGAGGGCCCCGAGGCGAAGGTGGTCATCTGGGCCCACAACGGGCACGTCTCCACGGGGCCCGGCTGGATGGGGGCTCACCTGCGAGAGGCCCTCGGCACGGACATGGTCGTGTTCGGCTTCGCGTTCAACCAGGGGTCGTTCCAGGCGATCGAGATGCCGATGCCTCTCATGGGCGGCCTGCGTTCGTTCACTTTGTCCCCCGCGCCCGACGGGAGCCTCGACGGGATGCTCGCCGCCGCCGGCTTGCGACTGGCCGCGATCGATTTGCGGAAGCTGCCCAGCGACGGTCCCGTGGCGGAGTGGTGGAGCGTGCCCCACCAGACGCGCAGCATCGGTTCCGGATACAGCAGGGAGTTCGGTTTCTGGGCCTCCCAGAACGTCAACCAGCTCTATGACGCGTTGCTCTTCGTCGAATCGACTACCTCGGCTCGTCCCAATCCGGGAGGACGACGCGTGAGCAGAGCCCTCCTCGGCGCCCCGGTCAACCTCGATTTCGAGGACGGCGAGTTGGGGGAACCGCCAGCGGGCTGGTTCATGGGCCCCCCGCAGGGCGCCTTCGATCACGTCATCGAGACGCTTCGCGACTTCGATTTCGACCTCACGACGAGCGATGACCGGCCCTATCGGGGTGAACAGAGCGCGATGATCAGCCGGCCGCACGGGCGTCACTACGGCGAGGCG
>DASQEN010000194.1:0-8771 GCA_035633635.1 Gemmatimonadota bacterium
GCTCGCCCAGTCGGCGGCCAGTCCGTGGAGAAAGGGAGCGGCACGGCACGCCCGAGACAGCGGCACGCCCTGCGCGAGCAGCGAGCTGAGGAGCCCGGTCAGGACGTCGCCGCTGCCCCCCACCGCGAGGCCAGGGTTCCCGGTCAGGTTGAGCGCGGCCCGGCCGCCCGGCTCGGCCACCACGGTGGGCGAGCCCTTGAGCAGGACGTGCGCGCCCCATCGTTCGGCCGCCTGGCGCGCGCACGCTACCCGGTCGCCGTCGACCTCGTCGGCCCTCCGCGCGAGCCACCGTCCGAGCTCTCCCGGATGCGGGGTGAGCGCCACGGGAGCGTCCCGTGAGATCGGTGACGGATCCCCCGCGAGGACGTTCAGCGCGTCGGCGTCGACGACTGCGGGGACCGGCGCCGCCAGCGCCGCCGCCACGACGTCTCGCACGCCGCGAGCCGTAGAGAGCCCGGGCCCGACCGCGACCGCGTCGGCTTCCAGCGCCGCCTCGGCCACTCGGTCCACCGCCCGCGCGGAGAGAGAGCCCGACCTGCTTACCGGCAGCGGGATCACGATCGCTTCGGGCAGCGCCTCGAGGAGGAGTGCGCCGACCGGCTCCGGCGCGGCCACCACGCAGAGCCCCGCCCCCGAACGGAGCGCCGCCCTCGCTGTGAGGAGCGCGGCCCCGCGGAACTTCTCCGAGCCCGCCACGACCAGAAGGCGCCCCGCGCTTCCCTTGTGCGCGTCATGGCGGCGGGGTGGCAGCGCGGCTTCGGCCTCCGCCAGTACGATCCATTCGAGCGGGTCGTCGCCCGCGGCCGCAAGCGCCGCCGGCGGAACCCCCAGCGGTACGACGATCAGTCGGCCGACCTTCTCCGGCCCCTCGGCCAGGAAGAGGCCCGGCTTCGGGAAGCCGAACGTGATCGTGACGTCCGCGCGAGCGACTGCTCCGCGTACACGCCCGGTCGTCCCGTCCAAGCCGGACGGCGCGTCGACCGCGACGATCGGGACCGGCGCGGCATCGAGCGCCTCGATCGCGCTCCTGATCGGTTCCCGGACGTCGCCGGCGAGACCGGTCCCCAAGAGCGCGTCGACCGCGCACGCGGCCCCGCGAGCCGCGTCCACCGCCGCCCGCGCCCCGCGCGCGTCGCCGACAAGGGCGACCGCCAGGCCGAGCGGCTCGACCAGCCGCCACTGGGTCGCGGCGTCGCCGGTCGACTTCGCCGGATCGAAGAACAGCACCAACTCGACCCGGCGGCCGGCCGCGTGGAGGATCCGGGCGGCGACCAGCCCGTCGCCGCCGTTGTTCCCACCCCCGGCGAAGACGACCACCCGCCCATCCGGCCAGCGAGCGTCGATCGCTTCCGCGACGGCCCGCCCCGCGGTCTCCATCATCGCCGCGCCCGGGAGCCCCGCATGGATCGCGGCCCGGTCGACCGCCGCGCTCTCAGCGGGTGAGAGGACCCAGGGCGGGCCCGGAAACGGGACGGCGCTAGAGGAAACGGCGCTTCTCACGACTTGGCCCGGCGGACAAGCCAGGCGCTCCACCATGCGTCTCCGGTCGAGTCGTCGGGGTCGATTCGCTCGTCCAGGAACTCGGCCAGCAACGGCCGCAGCGAGCGCAGGAAGCCCTCCCGCTCCGAGATCAGGAGCCCTGCCACGCCGAGCCGCCCCCCGACCGCGCAGCGCTCGAGGAGCGGGCCGACCAATTTCTCCAGCGTCCGCCCATCGAGGTTCGCGAGTACGCGGTCGAAACGCGCCTCCCCGGCCAGCGCGTCCAGGCTTCCGCGCACGAGTCGCATCCGTTCGGAGACGCCGTTCCGGTGGCGGTTCTCGTCGGCGTTCGCGATCGCGTCGCCGTCGACGTCCAGCCCGATCGCGAGCCGGGCGCCGAGCGCGAGCGCGGCGATCCCCAGCACGCCGCTCCCGCAGCCGACGTCCAGCACCCGCTCGCCGGGCTCGGCCTCGATCCAGCCGAGGAGCGCCTGGGTGGTAGGATGGAATCCGGTTCCGAACCCCTGACCGGGCTGGATCACGACTACACGTCGGCCTTCCCTGGCCACGGACTCGATGCCGGCCCCCGGCGGGGCGACCCACAGGGTCGGTGTCACGGCGACCGGTTCGACGCCGGCGCGACAGCGCGCGAGCCAATCGAGGTCCGGAATCCCGTGCGCGCGGAGCGTCCCGACCCACTCCTCTCCGCTCGTCTCCCGCCACGCGGCACGGAAGCGCTCTTCGACCTTACCGGAGTCCCCGCCGAAGTAACTGCGGACCAGGCCGGGGCGAATCGTCCATGCCCCAACGCTGCCGCACGCCCATAGCGCCACCGCAACCCGATCCTCGTCCTCGGCTGGGACTTCCAGGTCGAGTTCCACCCAGGAGGCGCGCTTCGCGGCGGCGGGGACGGACATGTCGGCAATGTAGCGCCCGGCGGCAGCGCCTGTCCGATGCGGAAGCAGCCTACGATCGAGAGCGTAAGTGGATCGTCGCCTAAGGTCTCAAGACCGCAGGTTCCCTGCGGTACAGACCCGCGAAGACGCCGCCGAGGATCAACCCAGAGAGAACGTGCGCCCCGAGACTCGCCAACGTACCGGGACGCATCGGGGCCATCGTGAGGGGCGCGAAGGCCTCCATCCCGAGAAGCAGCGGCATCAGAACGAGTGCCCCGAGCACCCAGAGCAGGATCCCGTAAAGCGCACCCCAGGCAAGTCCACCGCCGATCCTCGCGGCGCGGTCGCCGAGCAGGAGGCCGAAGATTCCCCCCATCACGACGCTGTTGACCAGGAGGTAGATCCAGCCGGCGACGAGACTCTCCGACCGGACCACGCGGGCCATCATCATCATCATCGGCATCCGACCGCCCATGGGCATCGGCGTCGAGATCACGTGCATCATGACGCCGAACACGACGCCGGCGAGCAGCCCGGCAACGATTCCCGCTCCGGTTTTCGAACGCATAGCCATCCTTCCTCTCTCCTGACCGACGACGGTCAGGTCTGGCGCTGACGCGCGTTACCGAGCAGGTTGCAGGGACCGTACGCTTCCTGCTGGGGGAGCAAGCTCATGCCTGTGAAGCCGACCAACGAAGAAATATGGTCCTCGTTCCTGACCGGTCCTCTCCTCGGTAAGGTAATAAAGAACCGACGCCGATTGTTGCGGCTGTTTCCCGCGAATCAGCGTTGCAAGAACTGCAACGCCCCCTTCGATCATGCCGGCGCATTCCTCATGACTCTGATAGGTCATGGCCGGTACGGGAAGAATCCGCGTTTCTGTAAGTTCTGAATGTCTTTCGCCAACAGGTACCCGGGCGGTACTGAACTGGAAATCTCGATGCTCTTCGTGGACGTGCGTGGTTCGACCGGTCTGGCCGAGCAGATGACCGCGGCGGATTTCAGTCGATTGATGAATCGGTTCTACAAGGTCGCCACCGACGTTCTGATCAGGACCGACGCCATCATCGACAAGCTGGTCGGTGACGAGGTGATCGGCCTGTTTCTTCCGATCTTCACGGGACCCGATCACGCGGGCCCCGCTGTCGTCGCTGCACAGGAGTTGCTGGTGGCCACCGGCCATACCGAGAAGGAGGGACCCTGGCTTCCCATCGGCATCGGTGTCCACACGGGTCTCGTCTTTGTCGGCACGGTTAGTGGCGCGGAAGACTCGGTAACCGACATCACCGCGCTGGGCGACAACGTCAACGTCACCGCGCGCCTCGCGTCCATGGCTGCGTCGGGCGAGGCCCTGATCAGCGAGGCCGCCTACACGGCCGGCGGCACGCATCTCGGAGAGATGGACCAACGAAACCTCGAGTTGAAGGGGAGGAGCGAGCCCGTGCCGGTTCGCGTTCTGACAGTTTCGGTCGCTTGAGCTGGTGTGTCACTATGTCGTGAACGCCTCCCGGACTTTGCCCCAGAAACCTTTGCCGCTCTTGGGCGGGACGAAGTTCTCGGAATCGACGAGCGCCTCGACGGCGCGACGCTCCTCGGGCGAGAGGCGGGTGGGCACCCAGACCGAGATCTGGGCGAGCTGGTCCCCGCGCGGACCTCCGCCTAGCCGTGGGATCCCCCGGCCGGGAAGCCGCAGGACGTCTCCCGACTGGGTTCCGGCCGGCACTTCGAGGGTCGCCGGGCCGTTCAGGGTCGGAACTTCGATCGCGGCGCCGAGCGCGGCCTGAGGGAACGAGATCCCGAGGTCGAGCAGCACGTCGTCGCCACTGCGCTCGAAGAGCGGATGGGTCTCGACCTCGATCACGATCAGGAGGTCTCCTTGCGGCCCCCCCCGCGGACCGACGTTCCCCTCGCCCCGCAGGGTCAGATAGTTCCCGCTCTCGACCCCGGCGGGGATCCTGACTTTGATCCGCTTGTCCTCGCGGATCCTGCCTTCGCCCCCGCACGACTTGCAGGGATCGATAACGATCTTCCCTTCGCCTTCGCAGCGCGGGCAGACGTGCACGCTGACGAACTGGCCGAAGATCGACCGCTGCGCCTGGCGCACCTCGCCGCCGCCCTGGCACGTGGGACACGTCGCTAGCTCGCCGCTGGCGGTGCCCTTTCCGTGGCAGGCGTCGCAGCGCTGGAGGAGCTTCACGCGGATCGTCTTCTCCACCCCGCCGGCGACCTCCTCGAGCGACACCCGGAGGCGGGTCTGGACGTCGCTTCCCTTGAGCGGCCCCCGGGATCGACCGCCCCTGCCGCGCGATCGCCCGAACAGGTCCTCGAACCCGCCGAAGTCGCGCATGAAGGCGCGCAGGGCGTCGGAGAGGTCGAAGTCTCCGAACCCACCACCACCGCCCGCCGCGCCGACGCCCGCATGCCCGAACTGGTCGTACCGCCCGCGGGTCTCGGGATCGTGGAGGATCTCGTAGGCGCGGGTCGCTTCCCGGAACTTCTCGAGGGCCGCGGGATCGTCGGGATTGCGGTCGGGATGGTATTGCATCGCGACGCGTCGGTACGCGCGCTTGATCTCCTCGGGCGGCGCCGTCCTCTCGACACCCAGCACCTCGTAGTATTCGCGCTCGGCCATCGTTCTAGTGTGGTGTCGCAGAAGTCGCGTGGCATTCGAGCACCGCTGCATCTCGGATCGCTACGTTACGATTCGTCGGCATAGCCCTGCTATTCCTCCTCATCGCGCCTTGCGCTCCGAGCGCATCGGCGATCTCGTTGCCAACGGGACTTCTGCAACACCACACTTCAGTCGCCCGGCGCCAGCGTCGAGAGAAGGCGAGCGGTGTACTCGACGAGCGACACCATGCGGTCGTAGGGCATGCGGGTCGGGCCGATCACGCCGATCATCCCGCGCACGCTGCCCATCTCGTACTGTGCGGTGACCATGCTGAAGTCGACGAGCGGCGGGATCGCGTGCTCGCCGCCGATCGAGATCACGATCCCGTCGGCGCGCCTGTCTCGAAGGGCTTCGGCCAGGACGTCCCGCTGCTCGGTCAGCTGGAGCAGCGTCCGGAGGTGCTCCCGGTCGGCGAACTCGGGCTGCGCGGCGAGGCCGGCCGTGGGTCCCAGCAGCACGTCGTCGCCGGCCGGCGGCCGTGGCGAGAACAGACCCTCGGCCTGCTGGAGGAAAATGTTCACGAGGTCCGCGTGCTCGGCGGGCCTGTCGGCCAGCCGGTCGCGGTAGGTCTCGCGGATCTCGCGCAGGGTCTGACCCGCCAGCCGCTCGTTGAGGAATCCCGCCACGGAGTCCAGGGCGTCGTCGGAGTCCGCCCGCTCGCCCTCCACGAAGATCGTGCGCACAGGCCCCGACCGGAGCGCCAGCACGATCAGGATGCGATCCCTGGACACCCCTACGAGGTCGATCTTCTCGAGGATGCCTTCCTCCATGCGCGGCGCGAGCCCGACTCCCAGCTCTTGCGTGACCACCGACAGGGCCTTGACCGCGCGCGCCAGGAGTCGCTCCTCGGCGGTGCGGGAAAGGGCCAGTGCGGCCTCGATGCGGCGCGTCTCCTCGGACGTCAACCGGTCTGGACGCATCAGCGTGTCCACGTAATAGCGGTACGCTTTGTCGGTCGGCATCCTGCCGGCGCTGGCGTGCGGCTGGGAGAGGTACCCCTTGCGGGTCAGGTCGCTCATCGTGTTGCGGATCGTGGCCGGGCTCACGCCGAGGTCGAACTGGCGGGCGACCGTGCGGGAGGCCGCCGGGGAGGCGGTCTCGACGAACGTCCGCACGACCGCTTCCAGGACCAGCGCCTCGCGCTCGTTGAGGTCGTGCTCTGCCATCATTTCGCGGCTGACTCTATCGGCGGCCCAGAACGTTGTCAAACGAGTCGCGACCCTCCATTCCGGGCCATGATCCGCGGCTGGCTACGTCCCGAGCGGGGGCGCCGGCCGCTCCCGTCAACCGCTCCAGGATCCCGTCGAGCAGGAGGAACCCGCGGCCGGTGCACGCCAGACGGCCTTCGCGTTCGGCGAGCACGCCCTCGCGCACGAGCGCACCGACGACCGGCTCCGCGCGCCCGACGAGCAGCGGGTGATCGCGCTCCACTCCCTCCGCTCGCCGCAGCCCCAGATACAGGGTCTCGATCTCGCGCTGGAACGGGGTAAGGAGCTCGACGAACGCGCGCGGATCGCCCCCCGTCGCCAGTGCCTCGGCCCAGCCCGTCAGCGACGAGAGGTTGGCCCAGCGCCGGAGTCCGTCGAACGAATGCGCGGCCGGTCCGAACCCGAGATACGGCGCGCCGGTCCAGTACGCTGCGTTGTGGCGGGAGCGGTGCCCGGGGAGCGAGAACGACGAGACCTCATAGTGCTCGAACCCCGCCCGACGCGCCGCGCGGCAAGCGGCCCGGTATTCCGCCGCATAGGCCGTGTCGGGCACGGTCAGCCGGGCGCCGGCGCGGGCGCGTGCGTCGAACCCGGTACCGGGCTCAATCGTGAGGCCGTAGAGGGAGAGGTGGGTGATCGGCAGGTCGAATGCAATCGCCAGGTCGCGTGCCCAGACGTGGCGCCGGTCGGCGGGAGTCGCCCCCGGGACCTCCAGGTTGAAGATGAGGTCCAGCGATACTTCCTCGAAGCGGGCGTCAGCCGCCGCCCGGACGGCGCGCGCGGCCGTCTCGGAACCGTGCGTCCGGCCGAGGAACTCCAGGCGCCGGGCATCGAACGATTGAGCACCGACCGAGATCCGGTTGACCCCTCGCTCCCGCCACGCGGCCATCCGCTCGGGCGTGGCATCGCCCGGGTTCAGCTCGAGCGTCCACTCGAGCCGATCGCTCCTCGGCGCGATGCCGAGGGCGAGGTCGGCCGCGCGCTCGAACCCTTCGTCGCTGAGAAGCGAAGGCGTTCCACCCCCAAAGTACAGGGTCGCGAGCCGGCTCCCCGCGAATCCGCCCGGCTCCCGGACGGCGGCGATCTCGCGCGCCAGCCCGTCCAGCCAGACCGCCTCGCGCGCGTCGTCGTGCCCTAGGTTGTAGAAGTGGCAGTACGGGCACTTGCGCGCGCAGAATGGCACGTGGACGTAGACGTGTAGCGAGCGTGCGATCGCTGCCTCCTACTCCGCGGCGCAGGCCGCCGCGTTGCGTTGCATGCGAAGAACCTTACCCCCCGGCCCCCACCTCGTCCACCGAGCTGCCTGCCGACTGCCGCACCTCAATCGTCCCGCCGTTCCAGCTCCTCGCGCACGGCCCCCAGCACCTCGACCTCGATGCGGTCCTTGGGGCGGCCGGCGGCGAGCTTCATGCGGATCAGGTCCTCGAGGGCGACGACTTCGATCGTCTGGTCCCCCATCTCCATCCGCTCCGCCGTCCGAATGAGATCGTCATAGCCAGCCGAGCCCGCGGGCGTGCCGAGACAGTCGACGTTGCCGGCATCGGTCGCGAACGTGAAATGGTCCCCGGCAGCCAACGTCTCCGGCTCGAGCAGGAAGCGGACGTCTTCCGGAACGCCACGCAGCCGCGCACCCAGTTCGCGTAGGGCCCGAGTCAGACGGAGAAGGTTTTCATCGTCCCGCGCGTAACAGAGATCAATGTCGTTGGTCACTGTGGGGGAGCCCCACAACCGACCTGCCAGACTCCCGACCAATACGAACCGAACACGATGCCGGGCTAGAGTGCTCAGAACCTTGAGGGGGTCGAAGGCGCTGCCACTCACCGGGTTGATTCGTTCCGGTGAACTGCACTCTCGAAGTCCGCCAGGTTCCGGGCCTCCGCGGCCGCTCTGCGGAGCCGCTCCTCCGGCGAGAGCGCGAGAAGCTCGCGGATGGCGGTCCGGTCGACTCCCTCTCCCCTGCGGGGAACCCCATCCAGGCGAACGCCGCAGGCCATCAGAAGGCGGCTCAGGGTATCGACGCGCGGCGAGACATGGCCGGCCTCGATGCGCGCAACGCCGGGCTGCCGAATGCCCGTCCGCTCTGCCAGCTCGCGCTGGGTCAGGCCCGCCCGGGCCCTCGAATATCGGAGGAGACTCGCGGCATTCATAGCTTATATTATATCATTATGATGTCCTAAATACAATCAGATGTGCTTAGCCCAACGCCTTCGACCCACGCTCCAGCGGCCGTGCGTAGCGCTGGCCTGGACACGGCCGCGCGAGTCCGATCAGCTCGAGCTCGGTCAGCGCCCCGAGCACCGCGCCGAGTGGAAGGCCGAGCGCGGCGGCAAGCGACTCGGGCGCGCGCGGGAGCTCGCCGAGCTCGGCGCGGACACGCGCGCGCACGCCCCCGGAGTCGCGCAACGGATCGTGCCCCGCACCGTGCCGCTCGCCGGCGAGTGGCGGAGAGTGCTCCAGCCCCGGCAGACCTTCCAGCTCCTCTAGGACGTCCTCGACCCCCATGACCGAGCGCGCGCC
>DASQEN010000195.1:0-2161 GCA_035633635.1 Gemmatimonadota bacterium
ATACGACGCCAAGGTCAAGGTGCTGAAGGACCTGGTCGACCATCATGTCGAAGAGGAGGAAGGGCAGATGATGCCCAAGGCGAAGAAGCTCCTGTCGTCCGAAGAGCTCGAGGCGCTCGGGACGCAGGTCGAAAGTCGCAAGGAGGAGCTGACGGCCGCATACGCCGAAGAACTGGGCAAGGCAGGCGGCGCCGCTTCGGGGCGGCAGAAGGCCGCTCCGTCGAGGGGCGCGTCCTCGTCGCGTAGCTCGGCCGGGAAGGGAGCGTCCTCGAGCTCGGTCGAGGCGTCCCGCTCGCCACGGCCGGCTCGCCGGCGCCCGGCCTCGGGTGCGATACCCTCTCCCGCGAAGTCCAAGACCTCACGTAAGAAGTGACTGGGTACGACCGCTCCCTCCCGGGCCTGGCGCCTCTCGGGGGGGGGCGGTCTTGCCTTTCTTGGACTTCCGCACGTCGCGGCGCGCCGTCGATCGACAACGCGGAGACAGACCGATGGAAACTGGGATGAATGCCGTGCAATGGCCGGCCATGGCTGCAACGCTGGTCGCGGCTTGGCTCGTGGCGTCCGGACAGAAACGTCGGCGAGGAATAGGCTTTTGGTTCTTTGTGGTCAGCAACCTGTTGTGGATCGCTTGGGGCTGGCACGACCAGGCATACGCACTCATTACCTTGCAGATCGGCTTGTTCGCCCTGAACGTGCGCGGACTCAAGAAGACAGCACCCGGCAGCTCGTAGCAATGGTCGCGACGGCCCCTCGTGACCCTCGGACGCCGAGATGCCTTCCTGGCCGCCTCCGCGGCGGCTGCTTCCCATCACCGAGGGCCTACTCCTTCCGAGCGCTCCCGGTTTCGACCGTGACACGACGACACTAGACGCGGGGCGGATCGGTCGCGCGGTCCCAGTTGCGGTGCTTTGCGACGGCTCCCATGAACGCCTGCGTCCCGGCCCGCGCCTTCTCGGGTGGGATCACGATGAGGGCTGGGTCGCCCGTGCCTACGGGAATCGACGCCTTGTCGAGCACGACCTTGCCCGCACCGAGGGCAAGGATGGCCTTGCAGTGCCGGTATTGGTCCTTCACGAACTCGAGGGCCTGGCCCAGCTCCGATAGCGACCGCGCCGCTTTGGCACCATCGGGGATGACGAGCGCGTCGAACGTGCACGAGGGCATGGTCTCGAGCGTCCCCTCCGGTATCAGGGGGTCGCCCGCGGAGCTGTCCACGGGTCCTAGGCGGACGCCCACCAACCTGGGCACGGCTCCCTGATCGGCGAGCGCGCGATGGATGGCCATTGCTTCCTGGCCGTCCACCCCCGGCGCGATGAGGATCGCGACCTTGCGAGTGGCGATGCGGCCGTCGCCCGGGCGCGCGAAGAGCGAGAGGGTGGGCGATGCCGTCACCTCCGGCCTCAGCGCGCGTCCCGCCAGGGGCAGGGGGCGGGGAACGTCCATGCCTAACCCCTGTGCGACCTTGCCGGCCAGCTCCTTGTCCACGTTGGCGAGTTGGGCCAGCACTCGCTTCCGGATTGCCGGAGTCTCTACCTTGGTGAGCTCGAATCGGAACGCACGCACGATGTGGGCTCGCTCCACTGGTGACTGGGAGTTCCAGAAGAGAGTGGCCTGGCTATAGTGATCGGCGAACCTCGCCGGTTTTCCGCGCACCTTGTCCTCGGGCGACGGATCCGGGAACGTGGTGAAGCCCGCGGCGCCCTGCTGGAAAGGGCATCCTCCCCCAAGCGAGTTCGGCTCGTAGGACACGCGACCGCGGTTGATGGCCTGGCGGTGGATCCCGTCGCGCTGGTTGTTGTGCAGCGGAGCTATGGGCGCGTTGATCGGAATCTCGTGGAAGTTGGGCCCGCCGAGGCGCGAGATCTGCGTGTCGACGTACGAGTGGATCCGCCCCGCGAGCAGCGGATCGTTGGAGAAGTCGATACCGGGCACCACGTTACCCGCTCCAAACGCAACCTGCTCGGTTTCCGCGAAGAAGTTGTCGGGATTGCGGTTCAACACCATGCGCCCCACCGCCCGGACGGGCACGAGCTCTTCCGGAACGATCTTGGTCGGGTCCAGGACGTCGAAGGAGAACTTGTCGGCTTGCTCCTCGGTGAAGACCTGCAGGCCCAGCTCCCATTCAGGAAAGGCGCCGGCTTCGATGGCTTCCCACAGGTCG
>DASQEN010000196.1:0-1859 GCA_035633635.1 Gemmatimonadota bacterium
ACGCGTAGACCGGCAGGACCATGAACGGCAGGTAGCCGTAGACAAGGCCAGCGAGTACGGCCCCCGGCGTGTACAGGAGCGTGACCGGACGTTCGATCACGCCGATCGCCATCAGCACGGAATTCACGAGGCCAGTGTCGCGCAGCAGGAACATGATCGCATACGTGCGCACGAGGAAGCTGGTCCAGAAGGGCAGCACGACGAGGAACAGGAGCGCGTGCTTCCAGCGTCCCGCTCCGGCGATCGCGTACGCCAACGGGTAACCGACGACGAGGCAGATCGCGGTCGTCAGCGCGGCGAGCCCAAGCGTGCGCACGAGGATCCGCAGGTAGAGGGGGTCGAAGAAGCGGGCATAGGATTCGAGGGTGAAGCCCGATTCCACGCCGCCGTAGGTGCCCCGCTCCATCACGCTGTAGGCCGCCATGATCAGGATCGGCGCGACGAAGAACGCGACGAGCCAGAGGGTTCCCGGCGCCAGAAGTGCCCATGTCCGGGCGCGCTCGTGACGCGAGAGCCAGCGGGTGGTTTTGCGCCTCACGAGTCCTCCTCGAGCGAATGCGCGTCCGAGGAGCGCCACGCGACGATCGCCGGGTCGCCGCGTCGCCAAGAAGCGCCCTCGGTGCGACCTCCGTCCCGGAGCGCCACCAGGACGTCGCGGCCGGTGTCGAGACGAACGAGCGCGTGGACCCGGTCGCCCAGATAGACGAGCTCGAGGAGCTCGCCGGCTCGGGCGATCGAGTCGCGCGGGGCGGTCGCGCCGGGGCGGAGGAGCTCCATCCGCTCTGGCCGCACTGCGATCCGACCCCCATCCTCGACCTCGAAGACGTTCGCCTCGCCGAGGAACCCGGCGACGAACGCGGTCCGCGGCCGCTCGTACACCTCGACCGGCGATCCCACCTGCGCGATCCGCGCGTTGGCCATGACCGCCACGCGGTCGGACATCGTCAACGCCTCTTCCTGGTCGTGGGTGACGTAGATGAACGTCGTCCCCAGATCCCGGTTCAGGGCCCGCAGCTCGATCTGCATCTCCTTGCGAAGCTTCCGATCCAGCGCGCCCAGCGGCTCATCGAGCAACAAGACCGGCGGTTCCAGCACGAGCGCGCGGGCCAGCGCCACGCGTTGCCGCTGGCCACCGGAAAGCTGGCGCGGCGACCGGTGCGCGAACGTCGCGGGATCGAGCCGCACGAGTTCGAGCGCGGCGCGCACGCGATCCTCGATCTCCGCTCGCGGCAGCTTCCTGCGCTCGAGGCCGAAGGCGACGTTTCGCGCCACCGACAGGTGTGGAAACAGCGCGTAGCTCTGGAACACCATCGCCAGGGGACGCTCCCACGGCGGCTGGTCGTCGATCCGCGCTCCGTTTAGCAGGATCTCGCCCTCGTCGGGGCGCTCGAACCCCGCCAGAAGCCGCAGGGTCGTCGTCTTCCCGCACCCGGACGGGCCGAGGATCGAGAAGAACTCGCCGTCCCGCACGTCGAACGACACGCCGTCGACGGCCACGGTCTCTCCGAAGGTCTTCCGGACCTGGGAGAAGCGGACGGCGGGTGACGAAGAGGCGGGGTCGGTCAACGCACGCCGCTGAGGATCGTCACGTCTTCCAGTGGTCCATCTCCCGCTCGACGCCGTGGATCTCGTCCGCGATCCCCCGGCGACGGTCGCCGCGCACGGCCAGCCAGACGGCGGCAAGGTAGAAGGCGCCGACGATCGCCAGGACGACCCAACCGTCGAGCGGTCCCACCCGCATGCGATCGATCAGATCGCGCGGGCTCATGGCCGGCGTGGGATAGACGTAGAGCTTGGCCAGCCAGGCGATCAGGATCGCCAGATAGATCCAGATGTAGTTATAGCGCAGCCGGATGCCG
>DASQEN010000197.1:0-7169 GCA_035633635.1 Gemmatimonadota bacterium
GACCGGTGATCGCTCGTGCGCTCTCCTTGGTCCGCCTCCCAACGCAGTTTCGTCAGAAACCTCCACCTTCACCTCCACCTCCACGACAGACCGACCGATAGTCGAAGCCCCTAATCCATGGCGTTGGCGGGAAAGGGGCTGAATCCAAGCGGGACGTAGTCCACGTGGAAGAGCCCGATGCGCCAGACCTTCGCCGGCCGCTGCGCGTCGGCCACGAGCGGTGCCACGAGGATGCCGAGGGCGAGGGTGGCGAGCCACCCACCGGCGCTGAGCCACATAGTGGTCTGCTCACGTCGGCCCCCTAATTACCTTTGATCACCGTAGGCATCCGGCGGAATCGACCCACCGTTTCCCAGTTCACATAGTTCATTCATGGTGACGTTGTGCGCCAGCCCCTCCAGACCTGACCGCGGCCCGACACGGCCTTTTGGCTGCGCTGACGCACCCATCGAGCAGGCCCCCGCCCGCATGAGTATGCAACGGCTGCCATACCGTGCAATCGGGGGGTTGGGTTGGGCCGGATGCGCGTGGGATCGAGCAACCCCACGCGCGCGAATATGCCGTGGCCACAATACCATCATGGAAACGCGGGCCTGCTGGCGCGTCAGAGAGGATAGCCGAGCTGGCCGGAGCGATTTCTGATTTGTCCGAATTCCGGCAGAACAACGGTAGTCTGACGCACCTACTCTTCGCCAACGCTTCTCAGCCTTAGCGTCTCTGTCACTTCAAAAGCAATCTGACGGACGACCGCCTGGACAAGGTACATGTCGCGCTCGCTACTAAAGCGGCCAGCCCCCTTGAACGTCTCGTCTCGGAGCGTCGCCCATGATTGACTCGGGCTGGGGTCAACGTGGCTCCCACCCTCATTGTGCGTCATGTCTAGAACAAAGTCCTTCCGGGCCCAGGTGTTCCCTTCCCCCTTGTCACCAATCAAGCTAGTCGTCCACCATTCCTCAAAGGGAACCCACTTTTCGGGTGCCTCTGACCCTTTGCCCAATGAGGGGTGATACCCGCTCCTCTCTCCCATCTGCACATTTACCATCCCGAATGGAACTCCCACGGCAGTGACTGACTGACTTCCCGGGTGAGAAGGCGTATCCAGCGCGTGTCCAGGAGCTTCAGCTCATGTTTCCAGCCAAGCTGGTGAAGTAGAGAAACGCTGCTCCCAGTATCGTGCAACAGGACCCGGAGCCGGTGTGCGATTTGCTTGGCCTCGTGCAAGTGGCCGGCGTCACAGCGCTTGCATGAGACGGAAAGAAAGTCCAGCTGCTCGGCCAGAAGCGACATTAGACGATCAGTCATGCTGCGCTGCACCTCTCCTCTTCCGAGCACGCCGCGCCTCATTCGCCTTGACAGCTCGTACCATAGTGGCAAACAGCTTTCTCGGGTCCAGCTGATGACCGCGAGGGATCGTCAGTAGTTCTTCTGCCCCCACAAATGGAAACCGCCCGGCCAGCTCCCGCGCGTCTCTAGACGCGATGAACATCCAGAAAAACCCGAACGCAATGAACCAGTAGGCCCGCACCCCATGATAGCGTACCGGAGTCGGGGCGCTCATTACGCCCCCCTCCATCGGTATCGTCCATTCTACCTTCGCGAGCGCGAAGCCAAACTGGTGAGGTTCTCCTGGGTCCTCATTTAGAAGAGCGTTTCTCAGAGCAGGCTCGAGAGGACCGAGATTCACCCGGCGAACATATGTTGCGGCGAATGGTGTGCCCGCCACAGCAAGGACATCCCAAATTGCCGGAAAGAGTGGAAATCGACCTCTAGCTCTACGCTCTCGCCATGCTCGCCGAATAGTGAATCCGCCTTGCGAAGCACGTCTGCCGCATAAGTCGCGTGGACATTGAAGCGGCGCTCGCACTCCTCGCAAAGAAGGTTTCCCCAGATGCCTTTCTGCATGAGCCGGGGTTGGTGTCGCGGATTCGTGGAGGCAGCGATGAAATGGCCGGTCTCATCGTAGATCGGTCCGTATAAGAATTCGGAGAAGATATGGGAGTCACAGAGTTTCCCGAAGCGACCGCAGAGTCGGCACTCGCCAGTCTTCTTTTCTTTCCGTGGCTTTCTCAGCATGGTCGCCTGATCGACCGCCTTCAGTTCCAACCGTTGAAACCGCGGCGCAGCCGGATCTTTGCCGGCCACTTGCCGACTATCTGCCGACTCGCTCTCCTTCTAGACAACCGAAAGTCGGAAAGCCCGAAACGCTAACTGCGGTCCGGGCTTCCGGTTAAGAGTGGTCGGGGCGACAGGATTTGAACCTGCGACCACCTGAACCCCATTCAGGTGCGCTACCGGGCTGCGCTACGCCCCGACGAATTCAGAAGCTAGGCCGACCCCAGCGGGCCGGCAATCTCGCGCGGAGAGTTCCACCGACCGGCCCGTTTCACAGCCCCTCCACCTCGAGCTCGACCACCCGCTTGTCGATCTGGTCCACCCGGAGGATCCGGTGGTGGTTGGTATCCGCCACGAGCATGTAATGGCCTGCCGTGGCCAGGCCCATCGGCTCGCTCAGAATCTCCTCGAACGGCTCCACCGTTTCGACCCGCCGCGTTTCGGGAGTCAGCGTCTTCAGCTTGTGGTTGTAGGTGTCGGCGATCCAGAGCCGGTGGTTCCCCGGCCCCCACGCGAGGGCCGCGGCGTGCTGGAGGCGCACATCCTCGCCCACGCCGTCCCGGTCGCCGAAGTCGAACAACCCCGTGCCCACCAGCGTGGTCACCTCCGCATCCGGCTCGAACGACGTGACCCGCACGCTCGACGTCTCGGCGTCCGCGAAGAAGAGCCACTCGCCGTCGGTGGCCAGCGCCATCGGCTGGGCGAGCGAGGCCTCCCGTGCTCCACCGTCGACGATGTCCTCCCGCCCCGAGCCCACGTGCGGCATGATCCGCCCTTCGCGGAGGTCCAAGCGCCAGATCTGGTGCGATCCCGCCATCGCGATGAACAGGCCGTAATCGTGGAGCAGCACGTCCCACGGCGAGCGCAGGTCCGTGGTTAGCGGATCGCCCGCCGTCACAGCGCCTTCGCCGAGGCGGCCCGTTCCCGCCATCGTCGCCACCTGGCCTGTCCCGAGGTCGACCATTCGGATCGCGTGGTTCCCGCGGTCGGCGACGATCAGCATGTCTCCGGCCAGCGACAGACCCTGCGGCTCGTGGAACCGTGCCTCGTCGAGCGGCCCGTCGAGAAACCCCGGCTCGCCGCTCCCGATCACCGCGCGAACCTCGAGCGAGCTCCCGAGCATGTGCCCGAACAGCACGCGGTGGTGGCCGGTGTCGGACACCGCGATCCGCCCCTCTATGTCGGCCGCCACCTTCCCGGGATAGCGCAGAGGACCGGTGTCCTCGTCGATCGGCTCCTCCGCGAGCGCCCACGGACCTCGTTCCATCGTCCCCTTCTCCGCGTGCTCCTCGATCAGGTCCTGGATGAAATCGTGGAGCGGCGCGTACGGAAGCTCTCCAGACTGCTGCCCAACGACGTACCCCTCGGGGTCCACGATCGTGATCGTCGGCCAGGCGGCGACCGAGTTCGCGCGCCAGAAGCGGCCGGCGTGCACGCCGATCGTGACCACCGCATCCCCGAACCTCTCCTCCAGCTCCCGGACCCGGGGGAGCATGTTCGCGCGACCACCACGACCTTGCCGCGCAGATCCTGCCAGGTCGGCGGCCGCGCGACGTGGAGCCACTCCAGGTCCTCCGGGAACAGAGGCGCCCGGACGAGCTGCGGGCGGGGAGCCCTCACCTGGACCCCGGTGCTCCCGGCTTCACTTCCCCACGGCGAAACGCATCGATGTACCCGACCAGCCCGGCGAGGTCCTCGGCCAGGGTCTCGAACGTGTCCTTGACCTTCGCCCCCTCGAGCTGGGATTCGAGCTTCATCCCCGCGCTCCGCTTCATCTGTTCCAGCAGCTGACGCGCTCCCTCGATCGTGTACTTCTTCTCGTAGAGCAATTCCTTGACGAGCTGGACCATCTCGATCTCGCGGCGCCGGTAGGCGCGGTTGCCCGCGCGGTTCTTGACCGGCACCAGACCCTTGAACTGCGTCTCCCAGTAGCGCAGGACGTGGGGCTTGAGCCCCGTGATCTGACACACCTCGCCGATCGAGTAGTACTCCTTCTTCGCGATGGGGTTGAACGCCATCCGACACCTTCTTCCGTCCACTCAGGGGGACTGCTGGAACTCCGGCTTCGACTCCCGCGTCATCAGCTCCTCGACGACCACCTGCGGACTTTTGGCATGGTACAGCATCTCGTACACCTGCTCGACGATCGGCATCTCGACCTCGATCCGGGCCGCCAGGTCGCGGACCGAGCGGGTGGAGCGCACCCCCTCGGCGACCTGGCGCATCTCCGCCAGGATCGTCTCCAGCACCTCGCCGCGGCCGAGTCGGAGCCCGACCGTCCTGTTACGGGACAGCTCGCTCGTGCACGTCAGGACCAGGTCGCCCAGGCCTGCCAGACCCATGAACGTCAGCCGCTGGCCCCCGAGCGCCGTCCCCAGCCGGGAGATCTCGGCCAGACCCCGCGTGATCAGCGCGGCGCGCGCGTTGTGCCCATACTCCAGGCCGTCGGCGATGCCGGTCGCGATCGCAACCACGTTCTTGACGGCCCCGCCCAGCTCGACTCCCACGACGTCGTCGGACGTGTACACGCGGAAGCGCGAGGCGAAAAACGCCTCCCGTACCGCGTCCGCCACCTCGGGGTCCTCTGCCGCCACCGTGACGGCCGTGGGGGCTCCGCGACACACCTCCGCGGCGAACGAGGGGCCGGAAAGGACCGCCAGCCGGCTGGCCGATCCGCGCCCCAGCACGTCCCCCAGCACCTCGGTCATGCGCTTGAGCGAGCCCTCCTCGATCCCCTTCGACGCGGAAACGATGATCGCCTCCTGCGTGATGTGCGGAGCAGCCTCCGCGATCACGCTCCGGACGACGTGGCTGGGAAGGGCCGACACGACCAGGCTGGTGCCTGTGAGCGCGTCCTCCAGGTCGGAGGTGGCGCGGATCGGTCCGTCCAGCCGCACTCCCGCCAGGTAGCGTGGGTTCTCGCGGCAGCGCTCGATCGTCCTCGCGAGGTCGGGGTCCCGCACCCACAGCCGGACCGCCTGGCCCTTGCTCGCCAGGACCTTCGCGAGCGCGGTCCCCCAGGACCCTCCGCCGACGACCGCGGCCGGACCCGGCGTGCTCATCGGCTCCCTCGGCGCTCGACGATCGGCTTCTCCTTCCCGCGCAGAAGCCGGCCGATATTCTCCCGGTGGGTCCAGAAGACGAACGCGCACAGAGAAGCGGTCAGCACCACGAGCGGCCAATCGCGCGGCCAGTCGCGGGCATGAAGGCCGGCGACCACGGCAAGCAGCACGAGCGCGGCCGCGAGCGAAGCCAGCGAGACGATCCGTCGCCAGGCGAGGACGGCGACCCACGCGGCTACCGCGAGGAGGATCGCCACCGGGGAGAGCGCCAGAAACGCTCCCGCCGCCGTGCCCACGCCCTTGCCCCCCCGGAACCGGAGGAAGATCGAGAACACGTGTCCCAGCACGGCCGCGACAGCGAGCAGGACGGCGAACGTCCCCGGTCCGATCCCCGACGGGCTCAGCCACCGCGGCAGAAGCTCGACCGGCAGGTACCCTTTCGCGACGTCGACGACCAGCGCCAGCGAAGCGGGGCCGCGGCCGAGGTTCCGGAAGACGTTCGTCGCGCCGTAGTTGCCGCTTCCCATCCTCCCCAGGTCGACGCCCTTCGCCCTCCCGACCAGATACGCGGTGGGAAACGAGCCGGCCAGGTATGTGATCAGAAGCCCGACGGCGAGGCTCATCCAGCTCCCCGACCCGCGGAATCGGCGCGCTGCCGCGACCTCGATGACGACTGGCGGAAGAAGATCCTGAGCGGCACCCCGGCGAAGCCGAACGCGGCGCGGATCTCGTGCTCCAGGTAGCGGCGATAGTGTTCCGGGATGGCCTGGGGCTCGTTGGAGTAGAACAAGAACAGCGGCGGGCCGGTCTCCGCCTGGTAGCCGTAGAGGACCCGCACGACCTTGGAACCCCGCCGTCCCTTCGATTGCGGGGGCTGCACCTTCGCCGTGGCCTCATGGAGCGCGCGGTTGAGATCCGGAGTGGGAACCCTGCGGTGCCACTCCTTCCAGACCTCCTCCGCGACCTCCAGCGCGCGGGTCACCCGCTGTCCCGTGGCCGCGCTGATCGTTACGATCGGTGCCCATGCGAGGGTGCGGGCTTGGGCGCGGAACGCTGCCTCGTACCCCGCCGCCGTCCGCTCGTCCTTCTCGATCAGGTCCCACTTGTTGACGCAGACGACGATCCCGCGGCGCCGTTCCTCGACGAGGTTCAGGATGCGCAGGTCCTGGCGCGACAGCGGCTCGGAGGCGTCCAGCATCGCGATCGCGATCTGCGCCCGGTCGAGACTCCGCACGGCCCGGAGATAGGTGTAGTACTCGAGCCCGGCCTCGAGCGCGGCATGGCGCCGGATGCCGGCAGTGTCCACGAGCCGGAACCGGCGATCCCCGAAGGTGAACGTCGTGTCGATGGCGTCGCGGGTCGTCCCGGCCACCGGCGAGACGATGAATCGCTCCTCGCCCAGCAGCCGGTTGAGGAACGAGGATTTTCCGACATTCGGCTTTCCGATCACGGTGATCGTGATCTCGTCGGGGTCCGGTGGGGCGTCGACCGTTTCGGCCGGCAACGCGGCGACGACGGCGTCGAGCAGGTCTCCGGAGGCGATTCCGGTCAGGGCCGATACCGGCCGGGGCTCGCCGAGACCGAGCTCGAAGAACTCCCAGGCCATTCGCTCGCCCATCGCCGCGTTATCGGCCTTGTTCACGACCAGGACCGTCGGACTACCGCTCTCGCGGAGAAGCTGGGCCATGTCGCGGTCGACCGGCGTCGGCCCGGTCCGACCGTCGACGACAAAGAGGCACACGTCCGCCTGCTCGATCGCCGCGTAGATCTGAGCGTTGACCTGGCGCGCGATCTCTTCCTGGGATTCGGGAATCAACCCGCCCGTGTCAACGAGCGTGAAACGCCGGCCCGCCCATTCCGCCTTTGCGGCGTGCCGGTCGCGCGTCACACCCGGCTCGTCGTGCACGATCGCGTCGCGCGCGCCCAGCGCGCGGTTGAACAGCGTCGACTTCCCCACGTTGGGGCGTCCGACGATCGCGACCACCGGAAGGCTCA
>DASQEN010000198.1:0-27154 GCA_035633635.1 Gemmatimonadota bacterium
CTTCAGGCGGAGCAAGATGGAGATTCCGGTCGGACGACCCATCTTACGTGGAGAGAGGAGGATGAGCCAAACGGAGCCCGGGCGCCGCATCACCGCTCAGCGGGGAACGATCTTGTTTACGCTGCCGCCGGCCGTGAGGATGTAGAGCTCGCCGTCCGCGTCCTCGCCGAACGACGAGACCGAGTGGTCGGGCGGCTCGATCTCTGGCCAGCGTCGCTCGGCGCTCGCCCGGCCGTTCGCGAAGCGGAAGCTCCGCACGAAACCGCTGCAGTAGTCGGAGTAGAGGTAGGTGCCGCGGAGATCGGAGATCCTCGATCCGCGGTAGACGAATCCACCGATCACCGAGCACCCGTCGCCGTGGTCGTACTCGGTGACCGGAAGGGTGAGGCCGGTCCGGTCGCATCCCTCCGACGGATCGAAGCAGTTCTCGCCCTCCATCACGTTCCAGCCGTAGTTGAGTCCCGCGCCGGCCCCCTGCACCGCGTTGAGCTCCTCGATCCGGTTCTGGCCAACGTCGGCGACGTAGAGGTCGCCGGTCTCGCGGTCGAACGAGAATCGCCACGGGTTTCGGAGGCCGTAGGCCCACACCTCGGGGCGCGCGCCCGGCGTGTCGACGAACGGGTTGTCGGTGGGGATCGCGTACGGATCGCCTCCGTCGACGTCGATCCGCAGGAGTTTCCCGAGAAGCGCTCCCAGATCCTGGCCGTTCCCCTGCGGGTCGCCCCCCGAGCCCCCATCCCCCATCCCTACGTAGAGCATGCCGTCGGGCCCGAACACGACCTGGCCGCCGTTGTGGTTCGAGAACGGCTGCTCGATCGCGAGGACGACGCGCGCCGAGCCGGGCTCGGCCCGGCCGGGGTCGCCCGTCGAGACCCGGTACTCGATCACGCGGGTGTCACCGTCGGGATCGGTGAAGTTCACGAAGAAGCGTCCGTTCCCGGCGTAGTCGGGATGGAACGCGAGCGAGAAAAGCCCCTGCTCGCTCCCGGTCGAGACCTGCCCGCGGAGGTCGAGGAACGGCTCGGGAAGCACGGTCCCGTTCTCGACGATCACGACCCTGCCACCCTTCTCGACGACGAACAGGCGCGGGTCGCCGGGTGGGGACGCCAGCCACACCGGGAAGTCGAGCCCCTCGACCACGGTCTCGAGGCCCACGCCGACGGGCGAGGGGCCCGGGTCGTCGGGCGGCTCGGTCGCGTTTCCGTTCCCGTCGCAAGCTGCCGGCGTCGCGGCCACGAGGAAGAGGAGCGCGAGGTCGTGCAGGAACTTCATCGCGCGCACAGTTTATCGCCCTTATGGCAGGGAGCACATATCGGGAAGCGATCCTCGCGCTGGTGATGGCGATCGCGGGCTGCGGCGATCCGGAGCAGGGCACGCGCGCGGCCGCGGCCGGCGGAGCTTCGGATCCCGCTCCAGACGGCGCGGTCTCCGCCGACGCATCGACCGGCTCCCCGGCGCGCCGGCTGTACGCCTGGGCCGGGGATCTCGACCGTGCAGACAGCGACTTTCTGGCCGTCCTCGACGCCGATCCGGCGAGCCCCGACTACGGGCGCGTGATCGCCACCGTCCCGGTCGGCCGTCGCGGAACGCATCCCCATCACACCGAGCACCACATGCCCTCCGGCGACACGCTGTTCGCGAACGGCTTCATGGCGGGAGCGACGTTTCTCTTCGACCTGACCGACCCCGACGCGCCGCGCCTCCTCGGCTCCTTCGAGGAGATGGCCGGCTTCACGTATCCGCACAGCTACGAGCGGCTCCCGAACGGAAACGTGCTGGCGACCTTCCAGGGTCGGGGCCCCGACAACGTCGATCCGGGCGGTCTGGTCGAGATCGACCTCGAGGGAAACGCGGTGCGGTCGGGGAGCGCCGCCGACCCGGCCGCACCGCGCGCCCTCCTCCGCCCGTACAGCCTGGCGATCGTGCCCCAGCTCGACCGCGTGGTCGTCACGAGCTACGACATGGGCGAAGACATGGGGTTGACCGGCGGCCGGCGGGAGCGCACCCATGTGGCCCAGGTGTGGCGGCTCTCCGATCTCGCGGTCCTGGCCACGATCGACCTGCCTCCCTTCCCGGGAGGCGGTGGCGACGAGCAGCCGGGCGAGCCGCGGCTCCTCTCCGACGGCCGCACGGTCCTGGTCTCTACGTTCACCTGCGGGCTCTACCGGATCACCGGGATCGAGGGGGAGAGCCCCGGCGCCGAGCCGATCCACCGGTTCGACGGCGGCGGCTGCGCGGTGCCGGTCGTCGCCGGGTGCTTCTGGGTCCAGTCGGTGCCGAGCGCGCACGCGCTGGTCGTGCTCGACGTTTCGAACCCCGGCGCTCCGGTCGAGGTCTCGCGCCTCGATCTCGGCTGGCGGAGCTTCCCCCACTGGCTCGCGCTCGACAAAGCCTCCGGCCGGATCGCGATCGCCGACCGCGGGGACGGCGAGGAGTGGCTGTACGTGGCCCACCTGGACCCCGACAGCGGGGCGCTCTCGCTCGACGAGCGGTTCCGCGACCCCGGCTCCGACCGCGCCGGAGTCTCGTTCGAGCGCGCGGAGTGGCCCCACGGCCGGACCGGGGCCGCGCGCCCGCACGGGACCGTGTTCGACCGGGGCCGATGAGGAAGCTGACCTTCCATGCCGCGACCCCGGATCGCTGGGACGACATCGAGGCGCTCTTCGGCGAGCGGGGTGCGTGCGCGGGATGCTGGTGCATGTACTGGCGGCGCACAGCGAAAGCGTACGAGACCGGGAAGGGGGCAGGAAACCGGGCCGCATTCCGCAGGATCGTAAAGCGTGGCGACGAACCGGGCGTGCTCGCGTATGCCGACGGAGAGCCGGTCGGGTGGTGCGCGGTGGCTCCCCGCGACGCCTACCCCCGCCTCGATAACTCGCGCGTACTGGCCCGGCTCGACGACGTCCCGGTCTGGTCGATCTCGTGCCTGTTCGTGGCCCGGCATTGGCGCCGTCGGGGGGTCAGCGAGGCGCTCATCGAGGCGGCCGTCTCCCATGCGCGTTCCAGAGGCGCGAAGGTCGTGGAGGGCTATCCCGTCGATCCCGCAGGACCGCAGGCCGACGCGTTCGTGTGGACCGGCCTCGCCTCGGCGTACGAGCGCGCGGGGTTCCGCGAGGCCGCCCGCCGCTCGCCCACCCGCCCGGTCATGCGGCGCGAGATCCCGCGGCGGAAGTCGCGACCTACTTCTTGAGCTTCTTACCCGCCTTCTCGACCGCCTTTCCGGCCTTTCTCGCGGCCAGGATCACGGTCTCGGCGATCTCGCTGGCGCGCTGGGTGCGCTTGCCCGCCATCTCGAGCTTCTCGCCGGTCCGGCGCTTGGTCTTCCCGTAGGTCTCCTGCGCTTCGCCGATCTTCTGGACCGCCTTCCCCTTCACCTTCTGCGCCTTCCCCTTCGCGCGGAGGCCCTTCTTCCCGGCGACCTTGCCCGCCGCCTCCTTGAGCTTGCCGGCGGCCTGCTGAGCCTTGCCCGCCGCGCGCTTCGCCTTTCCCCTCAACTCGTTCTTGCTGGGCATCCGATCCCTCCTGTGCGAGTTCGCGATCCCGACTTCGTCGCAGAGAATATAGGGTGCGTCTACCAGCGGCGCGCGAACCCGAGCCCGAAGAGCCAGTCGGAGGCTGCATCGGTGAGCCCGACGCCGGCGCGAACGTCGAGCTGGGCGTCGGGGCCGAGCGCGAGCGTGAGCCCGCCGTCGGCGTGCACCGCGTCGTCGCCTCCCAGATCCGCCGGGGCGAAGCCGTAGATCTCCGCGAAGGCCCCGAGCCGCGAGCCGAGCGACCGGCCGAGCGCCACACTGCCGAGCGCCTGGTCGAAGCGCTCGCCGCCGTCCTGTATCCGGCCCCACCCCGCGTTGACGCCGAGCGACCACAGGTCGGACAGGTCCCATCCTAGCGCGAGGCGCGTCTCGGGCTGCCAGCCCGACTCGCCGATCGCGTCGTCCCCGGTGGGGACCGACGACGACACGAGGAGGGCGACGGCGGGGACCGCTGGGGGCGTCTCGCGAACCAGGAGCAGCTTGAAGCCCAGGCTCGCGTCGTCGACGCCCGAGATCTCCTCCTTGCCGCTGTCGACTGAGACCCAGGAGCCGGGCTCGATCCGCGCCTCGAATCGCTCGCCGATGCCGATGCGGGCGAGCACCTCGCCCACCGAGTGCTCGTGGGCGTGGCCGCCCCCTTCCACGGTCCAGCCGCCTTCGACCTGGACCCGCCCCCCACCGGGGACCGAGGCGCTCTCGGTAAAGTCGGGGCGGTCGGTGACGAGTTCGACCTTCTGAGCGAGGCCAGCGGCTGGCAATCCGAGTAGCAGGGGTGCGAACCAAAGTTTAGTCATGGCTAAACTCTGGCGCGAGTCGCCGACTCTGTCAAGCCCTCAGCGCGGGCCGACCCAGTCGGCGATGAAGATGTTCGTGTCGCCTTCCTGCGCGCCGTGGCGGTTCGAAGCCCAGACGAGCTTCGATCCGTCCGAGCTGAACATTGGGAACGCGTCGAAGTCGGAATGGAAGGTGATCTGCCTGAGGTTCGAGCCGTCGACGTCGATCAGGTACAGGTCGAAGTTCCGGCCCTCGGTGTCCGCCATGTTGCTGGCGAAGACGATCCGCTCGCCGTCCGGCGCGAAGTAGGGCGCGAAGTTCGCGGCCCCGTTCGAAGTGAGTTGGCGCTTGTCGGATCCGTCGGCGTCCATGACCCAGATCTCCATGCGGCTCGGACGCACGAGATCGTCGGCCAGGAGCGTCCGGTAGTCGGCGATCTCTTCCGGGTCTGTGGGATGGTGCGCGCGGTAGACGATCCGGGTGCCATCGTAGGAGAAGAACGCGCCGCCGTCGTAGCCGACCTCGTCGGTCAGCCGGCGGACGCCGCCGCCACCAGCGTCCATCGTGTAGAGATCGAGGTCCCCGTCCCGGACCGACGTGAAGACGATCCGCGATCCGTCACGGCTGAACGTCGCCTCCGCGTCATAGCCGGGCGAATCGGTCAGCTGGACGAGATCGCCGCCGGTGGAATCCGCGCCGAAGACGTCGTAGCCCGGATGGATCGGCCACACGTAGCCTCGGCTGTAGTCGGGTCGCGGCGGGCAGGTCGAGTCGGCGAGATGGGTCGAGCTGTAGACGATCCCGCGGCCGTCGGCGTAGGTCCAGTACGCGCACGTCGTGACCCCGGCGCCGGTCGAGACCATGCGCACGTCGGAGCCGTCGACCCGCATCGTGAAGATCTGGTCACACGACAGAGAACCCGTCGTCGCCTGGAAGATCAGCCGCTCGTCGCCGGGGGAGAAATACGCCTCGGCGTTCTGCCCCTCGAACGTGAGCTGGCGGATGTTCGCGAGGAACGCCTCTTCGCCGGGCTCGGGGACGAGGGTCACGGCCGCATTGATCGGCTCCGCGGGCGGCGATGCCGTTTCCCCGGTGTCCGACCGACCACCGCACGCCGAGACGATCAGGGCCAGAGCCGCGGCGCACCGGACGAGATCCGACCTTTGTGGCATATTCCTCCGACGACTTCGACGGAAAAGAGAGTACCGATGACATTCCTTCGATCGGCTGCGCTGGCGGTTGCCTCACTGGCGCTCGCCGCGCCAGCGCGTGCCCAGACCGCGGCCGTTCAATGCGCCGCCAATCTAGCCCCTCCCCCCTCCGCACCGCCCGTGACCGCAGCCGAGATCTGCGCCACGATCGCGACGCTGGCGAACGACTCCATGGAGGGGCGCCGGGCGGGCACCGATGCGGCGGACCAGGCCGCCCGCTACATCGCGCAGCGGTTCGCGGCGATCGGCATCGAGCCGCTGGATGAGGACGGGGACTATCTGCTTCCGTTCCTGTTCCCCGAGGCTCTCCTCCACGATCCCCACGCTGCGGCCGACTCCAACGCCTCCGCCAACTCGAGCGGCGTGGGCACCACGCTGCAGTCGGCGAACGTCGCGGGACTCGTCGAGGGTACCGATCCCGCTCTCTCCGACCAGGCGGTCGTGATCGGAGCGCACTACGACCATCTCGGCTGGGGCGGGATGGGCTCGCTCGCGCCGGACGAGCGCAAGATCCACAACGGTGCCGACGACAACGCGTCGGGGGTCGCGGGCGTGATCGAGCTGGCGCAGTGGTTTGCCGCGCATCCCCAGCCGCGGACGCTCGTGTTCGCCGCGTTCGGCGCCGAGGAGCTCGGCAACGTCGGCTCGAGCGCCTGGGTCAAGGACCCGCCGTGGCCGCTCGAGAAGACGGTCGCGATGATCAACCTCGACATGGTCGGCCGCCTGCGCGAGAAGCTGGACGTCCAGGGCACCGGAACGTCGGCGGCCTGGCCAGGGCTCCTCGACTCGCTCGCCGCGGATCCAGCGACGCCGGAGATCGCGCGGGTCCCCGACGGGTTCGGGCCCAGCGACCATTCCTCGTTCTACGGCCAGCGGATCCCGGTGCTCGCGTTCTTCACCGGCGCCCACGAGCAGTACCACCGCCCGACCGACGACCTGGAGACGATCGATCCCGAGGGGGAGGCGCGGGTCATGGAACTCGCCGCGCGCGTGATCGAGGCGGTCGCCGACGGCCGCGAGATCCCCTACGCCGAGGCGCCGGTCACCCAGCGTCGGGCGATGGCGTTCAAGGTCGGCCTGGGCGTGATACCGGACTACGGCTATGCAGACGGCGGGCTGCTGCTTGCGAGCGTGCGGCCGGACGGCCCCGCGGCCGCGGCCGGGCTCCAGGCGGGCGACGTGATCGTCAAGCTCGCGGGCCGTGAGGTGGGCGATGTCTACGTCTACACCGAGATCCTGGCCGGCCTCGAGGCGGACGTGCCGGTCGAGACGGTCGTCCGCCGCCGCGAAGAGCAGTTCACGATCACGATCACGCCGGCGGCGCGGTAGGCGCGGGGCCCGCGCGCGCGTCCGCCGAATCGATCACGACTTCCGGATCGCGATCCCGCCGTTCACGGTCTCCAGGTTCAGCCGCCCACCGCCCGAGCCGATCGTCCCGTGCACCCGCTTGGGTCCCCAGCGGCCGGCCTCGACCGTGAGCGGGAAGTCCGACGAGAAGCCGCCGTTGACGGTCTCCGCGGAGATCGAAGCGCTCGCCCCCGCCGGGAGCGTCAGCGTGATCGATCCGTTGACGGTCTGGAAATCGAGCGTCCCGCTCCAGCTCGCGCTGCCCGTCGAGGCCTTGATCGAGCCGTTGACCGTACTGGCCTCCACCGTGCCGCTCGACGCCACCTCGATTCCGCCGTTCACAGAGCTCACCCGGACATCGGCCTGCAGGCCCGACACGTCAATCCCGCCGTTGACCGTCCCCGCATCGAAGACGACCCCCGAAGGAACCGAGACGGTGAAGTCGACCACGACGTCGTTCTCGTCGATGTTGTCGCCGTTATCGTCGTGGCCGGAGCTCCCGCAGGTGTTGACCCGATCGCCGTCCTCGCCCGGATAGATTGCGCAGACGCGGATCCCGTCGGCCTCCTCGATCACCTCGACGTCGACCGTCCGGGGGTCGTCCTTCTCGCCCTTCTTGAGAGCCACGATCTCGACCGTCCGGCCCGAGGCGGGCCGGGCCTCGATGTTCCCGTTGAGGCCGCGCACCTCGAGGGTCTTGCCGGCCGCGAGCTGACCCGACCACCGGAACGTGTCCTCTCGCTGGGCGGCCGCGGGCGCGGCCACGATCACGACGAGCGCAGCCAGTATGGTGACGATTGGGATCCGACGCATGATCTCTCTCCTCGCTTTCTGAAATTGATCGAGACGCTGCTCTACGTTGACGGGTAGCGACTCTAGGGTTGACCGGGACGCCGGATGCTCATCGTCCCGTTGAATGTCTCGAGCTCGATCCGCGCGCCCCCGGATCCCAGCGTGAAGCTGAACTCCTTTCCTTCCTTGGCCTCCCGGAGCGTCACGGGGAAGCCGGTCACGAGCGTGCCGTTGAACGTCGACGCGGTGAAGGTCGCCCCCGCGTTTGCCGGTATCGTCAGGTCGATCCCCCCGTTGTGGGTGCTGAACCGGTACCAGCCGTCGCTCCGGATCGACCCCTCGTAGCTGACCGCCCCGTTGACGGTCTCGGCCGTGACGCGGCCGGAGTCGATTCCGCGCAGCTGGATCCGGCCGTTGACGGACTCCGCGTGAACTTCCCCGCGGGCGCCTTCCAGCGTGATCGAGCCCTGCACTGACCCGAGGTCGATCGAGCCGTCTCCGCCGTGGACGGTGATCGCGCCGTTGACCGATTGGATCTGCATGCCCGCCCGTGTGCCTGAGACGTCGACCTCACCCTGGACGACATCGATCTCCAGCGGCATGTCGGCGGGTACGGTGAGCACGTATTCGACCGACTTTCCGCCATGGCTCGCCTCCACCTGGACGAGCGAGCCACTGACATCGACCTCCACGCGCACGTCCGAGGGATGGCTGGCCTGAACCCTCACGGCGGGCCGGTCCCAGGCGCGGACCGTCACCCGGCCGAAGTGATTCTCGACCTGGAGCCGCATACCGGGCTGGGCATCAACCGTCCGGTCGGTCTGGAACGTCTGGCCCCGCACGGCCCCGCCCAGGGTGGCGCTGGCCGCCAGGGCCAGGGAGAGCGTTCGCATTATTGTCTTCATCTGCTGGTTCATGGGATGGGTTTCCTTTCGCATCAAGTGCTCGTTCGCACCAGGCGCGTCGCCTCCTGCAGCACGTCGATCTTGCGCTGCATCGTGCTCGCGAGATGGGTGTTCAGGTAGTCGTCGTTAGGATCGGCTTCCAGCGCCTCCCGGGTCTGCTGGATGGCCTGATCGATGATCGCCAGGTTGCGGTCGATCGCGCGGCGCGCATCGGGATCGATATCGTCCGAGATCTCGTCCAGCAACCGCTCGAGGTCAGCGACCGCCGACTCGTACTCGACGAATACCTGAGGTGCCGACCCGCTCGCCACCGTGACGCCGGTCATCGGCTCCTCCGACCCGGCCGGGACCGCGACCGTGGAGGGTCCGGTCGTCCCGCCGCCGTCCCGGATCGCCATCCAGACCGCCCCCGCGGAAAGGAGCGCCACCGCCAGCGACGCCGCGACGAGCTGCGGGATCGAGAACGAAAGGCGGCGCGGCCCTCGGCGCGAGTCGATCGCCACCACGCGAGGTCCCTGATGGCGCGGCGCGAGCCGTCGGGCGATCGCCGGCCAGAGGTCCGAGGCGGGCGGCGAATCCTCGACCGCCCCGGCCGCGCTTACGACGGCGCGCAGGTCATCCACCACCCGTGCGCACTGCGAGCAGCTCGAGAGGTGGGACTCGATCCGGGCTCGCTCAGGAGCTGCGAGCTCGTCGTCGATGAACTCGCTCAGCTTCTCGGTCGGATGCGCGCTCATCTGCCTTCCCTCACGTCACCAGTTGTTCCCGCATCAGCATGCGTGCGCGGTGAAGCTGCGATTTGGACGTTCCCACCGTGATCTCCAGCATCTCCGCGATCTCGTGGTGCTTGTAGCCTTCCACGTCGTGCAGGACGAACACCCTGCGGGCTCTCTCCGGGAGGCTGGCTAGCGCGGCCTCCAGGTCGATCGACGACTCGCTCTCCCGCGGCGCGACCGGCGCGGTTTCGACCTGCGCGTCGTCGTCCTCGAACCGCCCTCGATCACGCCTTCGCACGTCCTGCCGGGCCAGCATCACGTTGATCGCCACCCGGTGGATCCAGGTCCCGAAGGCGGCTTCGCCGCGAAAGGTCCCGATCTTCTCCCAGACGCGGACGAACACGTCCTGGGTCAGCGCGTCGGCTTCCTCGAGCCCCACCATGCGCCGGGCGAGGCCGTGCACACTCGCGGAGTGTCCACGGTAGAGCCGCTCGAACGCCCGCGTGTCGCCCTCGAAGGCGAGCCTGGCGTCCCGGAGATCTCCTTCCGGCGTCGTCATGTCAGCGCTGAGCGCCAGCAGGGTCTTCCTCCGCGGCCCGGGTTCCGTCTTGCACCCGGTTGGATGGGAGGAGGGTAGGTAGGGTTGGAACGCGCCGTGAAGCCGTGCTACCGCTGGACCGTCGCCGTGCCGGTCATCTCGCCCCCGCACGAGTCGTCGAGACGGATCGCGCCGCCGAAGGCGCCTCCGCCTTCCGTGATGGCGGTGCGCCCATAGACCACCCCCGAGCAGCCGTTCTCCAGGATCTCGTAGGGCATCTGGAAGTCTACGGTGTCGGCCACCACCATGCCCTCGACCGTGCCGTTGACGTGGGCGGGGTCGGTGACCAGGAAGCTCCCGCTCACCGCGCCGCCGGGGGCCGTGGAAAGATTCATCGTCCCGCGATAAGGCGTGCCGTCCACGAGGAACTCCGCCTGGTAAGGGCCTGTGAGGTTGTAGGGGTAGCCGGGCTCGCCGGGCTTCGGATTGGCCGCGCACGCGGTGAGGGACGCTGCCGCGAGGATAACGAGGCATGGGGCGATCGGTCGCATCGGTCGTCTCCAGAGAAGGTGGGTTCGCGGGAGGGAGAAGGCGCACCTCCCCCGTTCCTTACGCACCCCGCCGCGAGGCGGTTTCAGTCGTCGTACACGGGCGCGGGAAGACCCTCCCGCACCTCGTCCCACGCGATCGATAGCACGTACCAGCGCGACCCGTCGTGAAGGAGCGTGATCGTGTTCACACCGCGGGTGAACGGCTCTTCCTCCGGTGCGTTCCGCGACTCGTAGAAGCTCATCGCGTTGGCGACGTTGCCGAACTGCTCGAGCTCCCGCTCCGCCTCACGCTCGTAGAAGGGGTTCTCCAGGAAATAGCCGCCGCCGAACTGGACGTAGTCCTCGGGGGTGAGAACCCGTACCGGCGTCGACCCGTCCGGGCGTGGGGCCATCGGCGACAGGGTCGCCTTCGGGGCGAACAGCGACCGGAACCGATCCCAGTCGCGCTCCCCCGCCGGGCCCGAGATCACGTCGTAGAGGGCGGCGATGATCGCGTCGATCGACTCCACGTCGGCCAGATCCGCTGCCGGTGGAGGCGTGGGTGCCGCCTCCTCTTGTGCGAGGCCGGGCCGCGCGATTGCCAGTCCAGTGACCAGCAAAAGCGCCAGAAACACGGGCGTCCGATCCATGGGCCCTCCAGGGCATCAGGGGCCGGGCTGAGTTGGAGCCAGACGGCCGGCGCCTGGGCCCAAGCTGGGCGCTGTCGCTCGGGCGGTCAACGCCCCATTTGCCGGCCGCCGACCCGAGGACGCCCCCCGCCCACCCCCCGTTCAAGCGGGGCAGGCAGGGGGACAGCTCTTACCAGGAAGAAACCAGAGACCGCTCAGCCACTTCGGAGGCGGCTCAAGGTGGTCCAGATCCGAGGCGCGCGACGAGGGACGACTGAGGCGCACTGCAAGGTGGCCCGCAGGGAGGCGCGAGGAGCGGAACGAAGGAGATGGGCCGCCTTCAGCCGCCGACCTACATGGGGAGCCAGTAGGTGAATTTTATCGCCAGAACGTTCTCGCCATCTGTCGTCAGCGAATCATACAGATTCGCCGGCCGCACGAACCGGCCTTCGTCATTGGAGGCCGAGCGGTTCTGCTGCCACACGAGGAAGAACGTGCTCCCGGGACGCCATTCCCAGCGCATGACCAGGTTGGAGCGGAACGACAGGACGTCGAAGTCCGGATTGGCGAGCTCGATCTGGGCGTCGCTGTCGGTGAACGTCCAGTCCCCCGCCTCGTCGCGGCTCGCGCCCGT
Organism: Gemmatimonadota bacterium; assembly: GCA_035633635.1. Lineage (GTDB taxonomy): Bacteria > Gemmatimonadota > Gemmatimonadetes > JACCXV01 > JAHWKZ01 > JAICNR01. The sequence goes on from DASQEN010000198.1 coordinate 11,610, forward strand.
CCCCTCGGCCTCCCCGTACACCCGAAGGTCGCTGGAGCGCGGCTCGGCCAGCTCGCCGATGTCGGAGTAGCTCCCGGAGGCCGCGAACGGCTCGGCATAGAGCTCGAGGCTGGTTTCCGGTGTGAACGAGAAGTTCGCGCGCAGCGGCAACGCGATCTCGGTCTGGTCGATGAGCCCGAAGATGTAGCGGCGACCGAACGTCGCCTCGAGACCACCGCTCCTCGAGGTGATGAACTGGCGCGGCTCGTGGGTCCGCACGTAGCGCGGCTCGAGCGACAGGGTCAGCCGATCGGTCGGCTGCGTGGTGAACTCGGGATCCACCCGCCACTCCCAGCCGCCGAGCCCGTCCTGCCACGTCACCGAGCGGATCCCGTAGCGGGTCGGCTCGTTGTAGTTGCTGAAGATCCCGCCCGCGACCCACCAACTCGTGGGGATCGCCATGAGCGGCCCCCCGCGCGTGGCGTTGTCGGACACGGTCTCGAAGTTGCGGCCGTGCTCGAAGAACCCGTTCCAGAAGTTCGTGAACGTGTAGTTCGTATAGGCGCCGAGGTTCTGATTGTGCTGCTCGCCGTCGAAGTTCCAGTTGGCGTTCTCGAACAGCCCGAGGTTCCACCTGCGGAAGAGCTTCCCCGGCTCGGTGTCGTTGTAGCTGACGTTGCCCCAGTGAGAGATGTCGTCCGCGCGGTCCAGCTGGCCGACGTCGTTGATCTCGAAGCCCGGCGAGTCGCCCCAGAGCCCGCCGTTCCAGATCCACGTGCCGCTGCGCTTGCCCCCGCGGACGGCGGCGGACCAGCCGGACAGCGACGTGCGCGACGGATCGAAATCGACGTGACCGGCGTCGGGCCGCTGGAAGAAGTGCGCGCTCCGCTGCTGGAGACGCGCGATCGCCAGCGAGTCGCCCCCGACCCAGCTGTAGCCCGCGTGGCCGAGGAGCTCGTACTCGCCGCCGTTGAAGCGCTTGTTCCAGTCCAGCCCGCCGGCGAAGGCGTTTTCGCTGAGAATCGACGAGAGCGGGTCCCCGGCGTCGACGTCGCGCTTCATGCCGGTCATCGTGAGCCCTATGGTGGAGGCGTCCTCACCGAACTGCTGCTGGAGGCGGAGAACTCCGTAGGACGTGCGCGGCTCGACCCTCACGTCCTCGGTCGCCTGGCTCGTCAGGTCGAACGAGCGCGCCTGCTCCTCGTCGGTGATTGCCGCCAGCGCGCCCACGGTCAGCCCCGACTGGAGCCTGCCAGTCAGCTTGGCCGCCCCAAGGATCGTCGTCGTCCGCGGCGTGTCGACGAAGTCGCCGCCTGCCTGGCCGTGTGGAGAGGCCCCGATCCGGCGCGAATAGAAGAACGACGGTCCGTTCCCCTCGAAGTTGTCCTGACCCGCCGTGAAGAAAGGCCGGCGCTCGTCGAAGAACGTCTCGAACGCCGACAGGTTGACCTCCGCGGGGTCCGCCTCGACCTGCCCGAAGTCGGGGTTCACGGCCGCGTCCAGCGTGAGGTTGGGACCCAGGCCCATCTTGAAGTCCACGCCGACCCGGGCGTCCACGTCCTTTCCGTCCTGGAACGGGTCGTCCTGGTCGAACAGGGCCTCGCTCGTGAACGTCGCCGAGCTCGCCAGGTACGGCATGATCTCGATCCTCCTCGAGGATGGAATCGATTCCAGGCCGATCAGGTCCGCGAAGCGGGACGCCCAGCCGGTCTCCTCCCGGGGGATCAGCACCAGGAAGGAGTCCTCATTGATGGACGGCACGTAGCGGTTCACGTTGAGCCCCCACACGAGTTCTTCGACGGAGTTGAAGCGAAGCTGCGAGAACGGAATGCGCATCTCGGCCGTCCATCCGTCGTCGCCAATCTCCGCTTCCGTCTCCCACACCGGCTCGAACGTGAAGTCGCGATCGAATTCGTTGTCGAAGGGATGGAAGTAGTCGAGCCGGACACCCGCGGCCGTGACCGCGAACGTGTAGGCCGTACGGCGGTCGAGATATGTGTCGAGGGAGACGATGAGGCGCTCGGCGTTGCCGGGCTCGTCGCGCCGGGTCATCAGGTTGCCGATCTGATCGCGGCTTTCGCTATGCATGCGGGCGCCGACGTACAGTGCGCCGTCGTCGAACAGGAAGGCGATCTCGGTCTGGAGCTTGGCCGGCTGGCCCTGGTCGGGCTCCTTCTGGATGAAATCGGTGATCCAACGCGCGCTCTGCCAGACCTCGTCGTCCAGATGCCCGTCGATGTCCGGCGTGCCGCTTCGGATCCGTACCGCTTCCACACGCATGCGGTCGCCGCTCCGAGCGGGCTGGACCGCGGTCTGACGAGACTCCGGAGCCGGCTGAGCCAGCGTGGGACCCGCGAACGAGAGACCTAAAACCACTATACTTGATACGATCGGGCGCATTATCACCTTCTGGCGGAGCGTTATCGTGGCGGCTCTAGGGCGTGGCCCCCGCGGTCGCGACCCACGCGAGCTTCGGATCTGGTTGGGGCGACTCTGGCCCGGCGGCCGGGGTCGTGGTCCTCGATTCACTGCAATCGCTCGAATGGCTTTCGGCGGACTCCTCGGGCGCAACGACCGAAGAGCCGACCGTTCGGATGACCGCCCGGATCTCGGGCGCGCGGACGTACGCGACTTCCTCGCGCGGGGTTGCTCCGGACCGCATCGCCGAGGCGCGTTCGGTCGGCCGCGGGATCGCGGCGGGCGCGCGGGTCTCGATTCCTTGAGGTCCGCGCGGACCGGCGGCTTCGGCGTGACCTTGGGCAACGCGCCCGCCGCCCGGGCGTTCGAGCTGGGCGGCGGTCCCACTAGCTGCGGCGGCTCGTCCCCGGCCGCGGGCCGGGAATCCGGATGAAGCGCCGCAAGCGGCACGACCAGGCACGCCGCCCCGACTCCCGACCGGAGCAAAAGCCCGGTCGTCAGCACGCCGCGCGCGCGCCCGCAGTCCAGGAGCGCGGCTACCCGCTCGCCAAAGGCCGAGCGGCCGGCCATCGCCACCCCGAGCGTTCCCCGGCCTACCGGTCGCAGGCGGCGCGCCACCGCGAGCAGGTGCTCGGCATAGTCGCACGCACTGGCGCCGGTGCCGAGCACGTGGTCGTCGCACGCACGCTCGCGCTCCGCGCGAAGGCGTCGCGCGGCCATCCAAACCAGGGGGTTGAACCAGTGGACCGCGCAGGCGAGGCGTGTAATCACCTGGTTCAGGTAGTCGTACCGCCGGACGTGGGCCAGCTCGTGGAGGAGCACGTCGCGCTTCAGCTCGAGCGGCCAGCCAACAGCCTCCGCGGGCAAGAGGACGACCGGGCGCGTCACACCCCAGACCATGGGCATCACGCGATTCGGGCACAGGCGAACCGAAACGCGGCGGGAGATCCCCATCTCCCCGCACAGCGCAGTCGCAAGGGCCGGGATCTCGCCGTGATCGAGCGCGGCACAGCCGCGCGCGATCCACCAGATCCTGAGACGCCCGAGCGCCATGCTGGCCGTCACCACCGCGGCGCCCAGCGCCCATGCCAGAGCCATGAGCGCGCCCATCCCGATGCCGGCGGAGCCCAGCGTCGCACCCGCCGCGGTGGTCGGGGCCGCCCCCGCCGGGATCAGCCCGACCGTCCATTCCGGAAGGATCCGGGACAGGGCCGGCAGGGCGAGGGCGCCCGCCATCCCCATCGTCCAGACCGCGTGTCTCGTGGCCGCCGATGCGCCTCGCAGGGCGGCGACCACCGCTCCGGTCGCGAGTAGCACGAGCGTTCCCTTGATCGTGACGTCGAGCAGCAGAGAACCCATGGCGGTCAGCGTCCCTCCTTCCGAGCCTGATCGATCATCCGGGCGAGGCGCTCGAGCTCCTCCTCCGTGACGTTGGACGATTCAACGTCGAGAAGGGTTGCCACCGCCTCCTCGAGCGAGTTGTCGAAGAACGTCTGCAGGAGCCGCCGCAGGGCGGTGCGCCGGGCCGACTCGACCGGCAGAGTCGCCTGGAAGACGTATCGCGGGCCGAGCTGGTCGTGCTTCAGGTGACCCTTTTCCTCCAGGATCCGTAGCATCGCGCGCACGGCCGAGTAGCCCGGCGGGTCGGACAGGTTCTCGCGGACTTCGGCGGCGGTCGCTTCGCCGAGGCGGTAGACGATGTCCATGATCTGACGCTCCCGGCGGCTGAGCTCGGTGTGATGTTCGGTCTTCCTGGCCATGCCGCCCTCCTGTCGGTCCGCTTCGGTTCCTCAGATGCTATATTTTTAGCATGGTGCTGTTTTTATAGCATACCGATAGGCAGGCTGTCAATCCCCCAACTCGCAAATCCAGTCATTCCTCGGCGGGTTTGCTCATTCCGACGCGAGCCGACCGTCCCGCGTTCAACCCCCATGGCAGGGGACGTCCGGGGCGCGGTAGATTGCTCGGATGGTCTACTTCCTGATCCCGGCGTACGAGGAGGAGGGGACGCTTGGCCTCCTGCTCTACAAGATCCGGGAAGTCATGCGCGAGATCCGCCGCGACTACCTCGCCGTCGTCCTCGACGACGGGTCGACGGACGGCACCGCCCAGGTGGCCGAGCAGTACAGGCGGTTCCTGCCGGTCAAGCTGCTGAGGCACGCCGAGAACCGCGGGTTCGGCCCGAGCCTCGACCGCCTCGTCAGGGAAGCGGCCCGGCTCTCGCGCTACCCGGAGCGGGACATCGCGATCGTGATCGAGGCGGACTTCTCGATCAGCCCGGATGCCGTGCCCGACATGGTGCGTGAGATCGAAGCCGGCGCGGACGTGGTGATCGGGGCCCGCACCCATCACGAGAGCACGCTGGACGATCTGCCGTCCGGCAAGCGTTTCGGGACGCGACTCGTCTCCACCGTCCTGCGCGCCGTGATGCCACTTCCGAAGGTCAGCGACTACAGCTCGACCTTTCAGGCATTCCGGATCGGGACGCTCAAGCGCGCCCTCGACACCCACCAGGAGGGCCTAATCACCAGCCGCAACTGCGCGGCGAGCGTCGAGCTCCTGCTGCGCGTGGGCCGGCTCCACCCGGGATTCGCCGAGGTACCGGTCCGCTGCCGATACGACATCCGCCCACGCCCTTCGCGCTATCGCTGGCTGCGAACCGTCCGCGAGCAACTGAGCCTCACCGGACGGGTCGACCGCGTCGCCTCGTCGCAGGCCTGAGGCCTGCTCCCGAAGAACGGCACAGGACCAGGAACAAAGGCCCCTTCCTTGCATATCATTCCTACATGAAGCGAATCCTCATGCCTCTTCTGACCCTCGTGGTCGCGGTGGTAGCGCTCCTTGCGGCTGCGCACCCGGCCGCCGCGCAGACCGCGACCGCCATCCGTTCGGCGCCCTTCTACCCCGGCGAGTCGATGGAATACTCGGTCGGATACGGCCGACTTCCGGCCGGAACGCTCGAGATCGGCATCGACGAGCTCGACACGCTCGACGGGCGCCCGGCGTATCACATCGTGTTCAAGGCGGCGAGCAACCAGGCGATCTCCTTCCTCTACGACATCAACTCCCGCGAGGAGTCGTGGTTCGACGCGCGGGAGTTCTACTCGCTGCGCTATCGGCGGGAGTCGACGGAGAACGACGAGACTCGGACCAAGGAGTACGTCTTCGACCAGCAGCGTCAGGTCCGGATCGAACCCGACGGGGACGTGGAGCCGGCCAGCCCGCGCGCAGTCGACCAGGTGGCGATGTTCTACTACGTGCGGCTCCTCCCGCTCGAGCCGGGGTCGAAATTCGTGCTCCGCAATCAGGCGGATCCCGACGACAACCCGCTCACGATCGAAGTGCTCAAGAAGGAGCGGGTGAAGGTCCCGGCGGGGACCTTCGACGCGTACGTCCTGGACCTGGATGTGCGGACGGACGGAGGGCTCTTCAAGAAGGGCGGCGAGAACCGCATCTGGGTCACGACGGATGCCCGCCACGTGCCGGTGAAGATCTCCAGCAAGGTGGGCCTGGGCTCCTTCGAGGCAGAGCTGGTTGACTACACGCGCGGCGCTCCCGTAACTTCCGCTCGCTGACGAACGGCGGCATCCGCCGCCCTCGGCTCCTGACCCTGAAACGCTTCTGACCCGAACCCGCGAGCGCGTTGACCTCACGCTACCCAGCGGCCGACCTCGCCGCGGTCACGCCGCTCCCGTTCTCCCGCCGCCAGAACAAGGTGTCGATCGCCCAGTTCGGCGAGGTGCTCGAGCGCCCGCCCGCGGTCGAACCGCTGATCGGCGCGCTTCCCGACATCCTCGCCGCTTCCGACCTGCGCGCCATCGTCGATGCCTGGGCCGAGGCTATCCGCGGAGGTCGAGCCGTCGTGGTCATGTGCGGAGGCCATGTCGTGAAGACCGGCTGTTCCCCGTTTCTCTCCGACGCGATCGAGCGCGGCTGGATCTCCCATCTCGCGTTCAACGGGGCGACGGCCATCCACGATTTCGAGATCGCGTGCTTCGGTGAGACGTCGGAGGACGTCGCCGAAAACCTGGCGGACGGCACGTTCGGCCTGGCCGACGAGACCGGGGCCTGGATGGCCGAGGCCGTCGCGCTGGGCCACGCGGAGGGCCTGGGCTGCGGCGAGGCGCTCGGACGCTGGCTCGCCCGGCGCGAGCCGGCCGTTCCCCACGCGCGCGAAAGCCTGATGGCACGCGCCTGGGAGCGTGGCGTGCCGCTCACCGTCCACGTCGCGATCGGAGCCGAGATCACCCATCAGCACCGGAGCTTCGACGGCGCAGCGCTGGGGGCGACCAGCCACCACGACTTCCGGATCCTCGCCGCCTCACTCAAGAACCTCCACGCGGGCGGCCTGGTCGCCAATCTCGGGTCCGCGGTCGTCCTCCCGGAAGTGTTCGTCAAGGCGCTCAACGTGGCCCGTCACCTTTGGCCGCCGCTCAAGAACTTCACGGCCGTGGATCTCGACATGACCCGTCACTACCGGCCCGAGATGAACGTCATCGGACGGCCGGTGCTGGCAGGCGGGCACGGCTACCACGTGACCGGGCATCACGAGATCATGATCCCGCTCCTGTACTACGCTCTGCGGGCGCGACTCGACCGGTGATCGTCCGCCTCCTAGCCCTGGTGGCCGTGTCCGCCGCGCTCGGCGGGTGTGCCTCCGCGCGCGGCCGCGAGAGCGCGCCGCCGCGCGTGGAGGCCGCGTCCTCGCGCGAGGAGGCCCCATCCTCGCGTGTCGAGGAGGCCGAGGCGCTGCCCGACTGGCTCGCCGATGTTGCCACCGGCCCGCTCGCGCGCGCCCACTGGGGAGTCGCCGTGCGGGACCTCTCGACCGGTGACTGGGTGGTCCGTCACGCGGCCGACCGCTTTTTCGTTCCGGCCTCGAACCTGAAACTGGTCGTCAGCGCGACCGCGCTGGAGCGGCTGGGCGCCGACTACGAGTGGCGAACGAGCGTCTACGGTACCGAACCGATCGGAGCGGGCGGGGCGCTGGATGGGGATCTCGTCCTGTACGGCCGCGGCGACCCGAACCTCTCGGGCCGCTTCGCGCCCTCGATGACCGCGATCTTCGAGGCGCTCGCCGACTCGCTCGCCGCCCGCGGGCTCGACCGCGTCACCGGGTCGCTCCTCGCCGACGAGAGCTTCTGGGACGCCGACTACGTGCGAGGGGACTGGGCGGGCTACGACCTGCTGTGGTGGTACGCCGCGCCTGTTGGCGCGCTCGGCTTCAACGACAACTCGATCGACGTTCACATCCGCCCAGCCCGGTCGGTCGGCGAGCCTCCCGTCGTCGAGGGCGAGCCCACCTCGTCGTTCTACACGCTCGAGAACCTTGCCGTGACCGGTCCCCGCGGCGCGGAAACAAGCTTCGACCTCACCCGCGAGCCCGGCACCAACCACGTCATCGCATACGGCACGCTTCCGATCGACGCCGAGCCCGACGTGGAGTATTTCGCGGTCGTCGATCCCGCTGGCTGGGCTGGGACCGTTTTCCGGGAGGTGCTGTCGCGCCGCGGGATCGAGATCAAGGGTCCCGTGCGTACGATCTCCCATCCCGCCGAATCTCCGGTGGCGACCGGCGACACGATCGCGCTCGCCACCCACGTGGGCCCCCCGCTCGCGCGGGTCATCGACGCGGTTCTGGGACGAAGCCAGAACTGGCACGCCGAGCAGCTCGTGAAGACGATCGGAAAGGAGATCGAGGGCGAGGGCTCCTGGTCGGCGGGGCTGGAGGTCGAGCTGCGCACGCTTGCCGCGCTCGGCGTCGACACGACCGCGTTCGTGCTGCGGGACGCCTCCGGCCTCTCGAGCGCCAACCTAGTGACGCCGGAAGCGATGGCCACGCTCCTCGCCGCGATGCGCGAGCGACCTTCCTCCGCGGCGTTCCTCTCGGCGCTGCCCGTGGCGGCGGAGAGCGGATCGCTGCGGCGGCGCTTCGGCGGCACGTCCGCCGTCGGCCGGGTCCGCGCCAAGACCGGCTACATCGAGAACGTCTACTCGCTGAGCGGGTACCTGACGACCCTCGAAGGCGCCGAGTACGCGTTCAGCGTGATCGTCAACCAGACCGCCGGGGAGTCGGCCGTGGAGGCTATCGACCGGCTGGTCGTCGGCATCGTCGAGGGGAGGGTCCCGTGACCCTCCCGATCCCCTTCCCGCCAGCGGGGTACGTCCGGCGCCGTCTCGGGGAGCGGGACGTGGTCGCGCTCGACTCGGCGGCCGGCGCGGTCGCCGATGCGCTCGCTACCCAGCCCACGCTGGCCCGCTGGGCTGCCGGGCGCGCCGAGCGGGAGGTGGATGGGGGCCGAGGGCCGGTCTGGCAGGTCGACCTGGGCGGCAGGCCGGCTGCCATCCGCCACTACCGCCGGGGCGGGTGGATGGGACCGCTCCTCGGCGACCGCTACTTCGGCCACTCGCCGCGTCCGTTCGTCGAGCTCTCGGTCAGCGAGGCGCTGCTCGCCGCGGGGGTGCGCACGCCGCGGGTCCTCGCCGCAGTGATCGCGCCGGCCCGTCCCGGCTACCGCGCCGACCTCGCCACCGAGTGGCTGTCTCCGGGGCTCGACCTCGAGCAGATCCTGAGGCCGAACCTCTATCCGGCCGCCGAGCGCACCCCAGCGATAGAGGCGGCCGCACGGACGATCGGGCGGGCGCACGCCGCCGGCCTCGACCATCCGGACCTGAGGCCACGGAACCTCTTCCTCAGGACGCTCGGCGCCGGGGGCTGGGAGGCCGCGCTCCTCGATCTCGACCGGGCGTGGATCGCGCCCGCGGGGCCCGGAGGGACACCAGCCAAAAAAAAAACCTCGACCGCTTCCGCCGTTCTCTCGAGAAGGAGCGTCGAGCGGGCCGCGTGACGTGGGAGCCGGCGGACGAGGAGGCGTTCCGGCGCGGCTACGACGAGGGCCTCCGTGCTTGACGGCCAGCGCGTGGCCGTCGTCCTCTTGTCGGCCATCGGCGACATCGTCCACGCCCTCCCCCTCGTCTCCTCGCTCAAGTCCGGGGCGCCGGGACTCTCGATCGAGTGGGTGACCCAGCCCGTGCCGGGGGAGATCGCCGGCCGCCACCCTGGCGTCGATCGGCTCTGGACGCTGGAGCGACGCCGCGGCTGGCGTGCCTACCGCGACCTCGCCCGCGCGCTCCGCGATCGCCGCTTCGACCTCGTTCTCGACCTGCAGGTGTACGCCAAGGCGAGTCTCGCCACCGCGCTCCTCGACAGCCCGCGCAAGATCGGGTTCGACCGGTCGCGGGCGCGGGAGCTCAACTGGCTCGTGACGAACGAGAGGATCGCGGCCGGACCTCCGCGGCAGACCTGCGAGCAGTACCTCGAGTTCGCCGACCATCTCGGCATTCCCCGCTGCTACGAGTGGCCGCTCCCGCTGGCCCCTGAGGAGCGCGCCGCGCAGGCGGCGTTCTACGGTCGCCGCCGGGGGCCGCTGGCGGCACTCGTGGTCGGCACCTCCCGCAGCGCGAAGGAATGGCCGGCGGACCGGTGGGCGCGGCTCGCCGAGTCGCTCCACCAGGACCTCGGCTACGAGGTCTGCATCGTCGGATCCGACCAGCCCGACGAGCGAGCGCGGGCTCTGGAGGTCGCGGGGCTGTCCCGGGTTCCTGTCCTGGACGAGCGCAAGGACGACCTGCGACGGCTCCTGTGGCTTCTGGACGGGGCGGCGATCGCGGTCACTCCCGACACCGGTCCCTTCCACCTCGCGGTCGCGCTCGGAGTCCCGAGCGTGGGCCTCTACGGCCACACGGATCCCGCCCGCGTGGGGCCCGGGAGGCGCTTCCCCGAGCTCGTCGTCGACGCCTTCCACGACCAGGGGGAGGCGTGGCACCCGCCGCGGCCCGGCTACCGCGCGGATCGCATGACGCGGATCTCGGTGTCGCGGGTGCTGGAAGCTGTGGAGCTCGCGCGCGCGCGCTACCGCCGCGCGGCCGGCGGACCCTCGACGCCTGACAGGGCGTCCGGAGCCGGAGCCTCCTCCGCTCCCGGCACGCCCGGCGGGTAGTCGGCGGAAAACGCGCCACCACCCGTCATCCCCTCGAGCCAGGCGAGGCCGGCCACCAGCGCGGCGCTGCCCGCGAGCAGGAAGATCACGACGCCGGCCACGACCAGCGCCAGCGGCGCGTCGGGCGACTCGATCGGGGTCGCGAAGACCGCGAGCGACAGGCCGTTAAAGGCCGAATGGAGGACGATCGAGGCCCACAGCGTGCGGGTCGTCAAGACGACCCACGCGAGCAGGAGGCCGAGGAAGAACGTCGGCACGATCTGCCACGGGTTGTAGAAGTGGAAGAACGCGAAGAAGGCGGCCGTCCACAGGGCGGCCGAGCTCGGACCCCGGCGCCGCGCGAGCCCGTTCAGGATGATCCCGCGGAATAGCCCCTCCTCGAGCATCGGCGCGAGCACAACCGCCACAACCACCGTGAACACGAGGTCGGTCGTGTCGCTGATCTTCAGCAGCTCGCGGAGGAGCGCCTCGAACTCGGGCGGGACCGGCACGATCCGCTGCGCGATCACGTACATCTCGCTGAACACGGTGACCGATCCCACGAGCACCAGTGCGAGCGGCCCCAACGCGGAGAGGGACAGGGCTTCGAGCCCGAGCGCGCGTCGCCACGGCAGGCCGGTCCGGCGAACCCCCCAGGCGATCGCGCCCGCCAGCGCGAGCTCGGTGGGGACCGCCATCTGGACGATCTGCGGCCAGCCCGGGAACAGAGCGATCGTGGCCACCGCGAGGATGAGCGCCGCCAGGAGCGTGCCTGCCAGCAGCCAAGCCGTCCTGCCCAGACTGGGGTACGCGTCTTCTCTCACGTCGGCTTCGGCTTGAGGATCGGGGGGACGGGCAGGACGCGGGGAATCTATCCCGGCCTCCTCGGCCCGCGCTACACGACGCGGGCCTTCAGTGTGGTGTATCCGAAGTCGCTTGGCATTCGAGCACGGCTGCATCCCCGTGGACTTCGTTGCGACGAGTGCAGAATGACCCTGCCATTCCTCCTCGTCGCGCCTTGCCCACGGGGCGCATCCGCGCTCTCGGTGCTGCAAGCGACTTCGGATACACCACACTAGCTCCCCAGCGTGAGGTAGATCTCGCGACCGTCCCGCAGGACGCTGAGGTTGATCTCGCGGTTGTCCTCCCACGACTCCCTTAGGCGACGCTGGGCATCCACGATGTCGGACCCCGCTTCGCGCCCTTCGATCGTTCGCAGGACGTCGCCCTGGATCAGACCGGCCCGATCCGCGGCCGAACCCTGATCCACATAGGCCACGAAGACCGTGCCGTCGTACCCCGCCCCAAGGTCGATCCCGTATTCGGTCCCGCTGAGGCCGGGACCTCGCCCCGCCGCGGGCTCGTCTGCGGCCCCAGATCGCTCCTCGTAGTCCTCCTCGACGGCGAAGATCTGGCTTCCTCGCGGGTTCTCCCGCAGCCATTCGACGAGCGGATACGACCGCGACAGCCGGCTCCGTCGCAGGAGCTCGTCGACCACGAACTCGTGGTTCGGGTTGTACGCCCGCCAGAGCTCCTCCCGGGTCGTTCGCTCGAGTCGATCCCGGCCCCAGAGATCCTCGAGAACCGAGTACGTGATCCAGTTGACAAGCGACTCGATCTCGAACGTCCCGGGGGTCATGAAAGGATGATCGTACGCGGGGTCGCGCCGCGTCCCGGCGGAGACCGGCGGGTCGTCGAGCAGGTAGTGGACGAGCTGATGGGCGAGAAGCAGGACCCTTGTGTCGTCGTCCTGGGGGACCTGGGCCGAGCCGCTCACACCCTGGACTTCGTCGAGAGCGAGGACCAGCGGATACTCGATCGACACCTCGGGCCAGTAGCGCACCAGGTACACCTCGATGTCCCTGTACGGCCACGGCAGGCCGGCGAAATCCGTGGCCCTGAGGAGGAAGAGCCGCCCCTGTCGTTCCCACCACTCCCGGAAGTCGCCGGCTTGATCATCTACCCACTCGACATCCTCCTGGAGGGCCTCGGGGTCGCCGCCGTACCGCTCGGGATAGGCGATCTCCAGAAGCTCCTGCGCGGAGGCGCGGAGGTGAAGCGCGGGCGAGTCCTCGGCTTGCTGTCCCGCCGTCGGAGCCGCCACCCCTAGCGTCAGACCCGCCAGCGTGAACGCGATCGCGTGAATCCGCTTCATATGACCTCCCTTGGCCTTCCTGCTATATTCCTGTTTCTGCAACCTACCTCCTCAGCCGGGGTTTCACCGTTGCCCAGCGTACAGGAAAAAGACGTCATCCGGACGATCCGGCGGGTCAAGGACCCCGACAGCGACAAGGATCTGATCTCGCTGGGCCGCGTCAAGGAGCTGACCGTGCGCGGCGGGGAGATCGCGTTCAAGGTCCTGGTCGATCCGTCCCGTCCGCTCTCCGAGAATGTGCTCAAGGACCTGCGCGGGCTGCTCGAGGGCCTGGAAGGCGTGGAACGCGTCGCGATCTCGATCCAGCCGGAGGCCGGCGTCGCGAGCGGCCCCGCTAAGCGGCCCGCTCCGCAGAAGCCGATCCCCGGCGTCGAGCACATCCTCGCGGTGGCCAGCGGCAAAGGCGGAGTTGGCAAGTCCACCGTGGCCGTCAACCTCGCTCTCGCAATGGCGGCCGAAGGGTACCGCGTAGGTCTGTTGGACGCCGATATCTACGGCCCCTCGCTCCCCACCATGATGGGACTCAAGGGCGTGCAGCCGACCGTGATCGAGAAGCGGATCCAGCCGGTCGAGAAGTACGGCATCCGGGTCATGTCGCTCGGGTTCCTCGTCGAGGAGGACACCCCGATGGTGTGGCGCGGACCGATGGTCCATCAGGCCGTGACTCAATTCCTGCGCGAGGTGGACTGGGGCCGGATCGACTGGCTGGTCGTCGACATGCCACCGGGGACGGGGGACGCGCATCTGACGCTGACCCAGGCTGTCCCCCTCGACGGAGCCGTCATCGTCACCACGCCCCAGGACATCGCGCTCATCGACGCGCGGAAGGGGCTGCGCATGTTCGACAAGGTGGGAGCCCGCGTTATGGGGATCGTCGAAAACATGGGCACGTTCGTGTGCCCCGACTGCGGCGCCGAACACGAGATCTTCTCGAAGGGTGGCGGCCGGGCGACCGCCGAGCGCTATCAGGTTCCATTCCTGGGCACGATCCCGCTCCATCAGGACGTCGCCCCCTCGGGAGATGGCGGTGATCCGATCGTGCACGCCCGTCCCGACTCGCCGATCGCGGAACGGTTCCGCGAGATCGCGCGCCGGATCCTCTCCGGCCCCTGACCTAGTGGCCAAGCGCCGCGTCAGCGACACCGGCGAGCGTCACGCCACGCCGGCAGAGGCCGAGAGCGAGGCCCAGCGCCTGATCGAGAAGCTGCTCGCTGCCGTCGATACCGAGCTGCCCGTAGCGATCTACACCCACGACCAGCCCGACCCTGACTCGATCGCCAGCGCTTACGCGCTGCAACATCTTCTTGCGCGCCGCCTCGAGCTCGATTCGATCATCGCCTTCGGCGGAACGATCGGGCGGGCCACCAACCGAGCCATGGTCGAGCTCCTCGGCATCCGGCTTCGTCCGCTAGCGGCAATCAAGCATGAGGAGTACGGAACCCACTGCATGATCGACACTCAACCCGAGACCGGCAACCACTCGATCCCCGATGACCTGTCGATCGCGATCGCGATCGACCATCATCCCACGCGCCCGAACACGCGCAAGGCCGCGTTCACCGACGTCCGCACCGAGTACGGCGCCACCAGCACGATGATGTTCTACTACTTGAAGGCGGCGGGCCTCGACCTGCCCACGAAACTGGCGACCGCGCTCCTGATCGGTATCAAGTCGGACACGCGTAGCCTGGAGCGGGAGGCAAGCGAGGCGGATCTACACGCTTACCTGGAGATCTTCCGGCGCGCCGACCTGACGCTCATGGCGCGCATCGAGAATCCGCGAATCCCCCAGGGATACTTCGAGGCATTCCACCAGGCGCTCGAGGTCAGCGCGCTGTACGACGGCGTGGTGGTAGCCGACATGGGCGAGGTCGAGAACCCGGACATGGTCGCCGAGATGGCCGACTTTCTGATCCCTCTGGATAAAGCGGATCACGCGCTCGTCATGGGTCGGAACAAAGGCCGCATGTACCTGAGCCTGCGTACGCGCAGCGACGAGCACGACGCGGGCGCGACGATCGCGCGGGTGGTCGGAGAGATGGGGACCGCCGGAGGACACGGGAAGATTGCGGGCGCCCAGATCTCGCTCGACGATGCCGATCCCGAGGTGGGCGTCGAGGTGCGCCGCCGCTTCCTCATGGAGCTCGGGAAAGACCCCGACACCCCGCCCCAATCCCTGATCCGCAAGTAGCCTGGTGCGAAAGCGCCGCTCTAACCGACCCGACTAGTAATTCTCGGTGCCGTACACCAGGTATCTCCCCTCGCCCCACGCATACATCGCGCTTGCCCTTCCGGGGAACACCAGCTCCAGCGCGGGCGAAGCGACCTCCACCGTTCCCTCGGGCCCGAGGATCCGGTGCCGGCCTGGCGGGACGACCCTGAGCTGCAGGGGTCCCTGGGGCAGGGCCGCGTACAGGACATATGCCCGGTATCCGGACGGCGTCCGGTTGAAGATCACCAACGCGGACTTTCCCCCTCCCTCGAGCACGGCTGCCACGTCCTGGCGCCCGTCACCGTTGAAGTCAGCCGCGTGCACGAGAGCGGGATCCAAGGAAAGGGTCGCCCCCGGATCGAAGGACCGGATCGCCTCCGCCAGGGCAGCGTCCGGCTCCTGAGCCGGCGCGCTCGGACTTGCCAGGGCCAGGAGGGCGAGCGCGATTCCGAAGATGCGTTGGGAGATCATGAGGTTTGCTCCAATCTGTGGCCTCGCCACCCCGTGCACAACGGCCGGAGATCTACCGGTCGGCGCAGATGTGGCAACGGCATCCCTTCATACCCCGTTCCGCCGGTCGCGGTCCTCGCCGGATGGCAGGCGGCGGCACGCCGATTGGCGGTAAAGCGCCAACCGAGCAACAAACGAATGGCGGACACCCAGCCGCCAACATATTTTTTGCTCATGCTTGAATTCCTGAAGCAGCGGCTGGAGGACGATCGCGAACACCAGATCCTCCTCGAGCAGGAGGAGGACGGGACGTTCGTCGCGACGTCTCCGACCTTGCCCGGTTTCGTGGCCT